>NZ_CP078013.2:311527-623055 GCF_024112395.2 Pseudomonas pergaminensis
CGATCAGGGAGCTGAAACGCTCGCAGAAATTGGAGCGCGACATCCCGGCAACCTCTGCCAGCGCATCAATGCGCCACTGCTTGCCAGGCGTTTCATGAATGGCTTTCAGCGCGCGGGCGATACGCGCATCCGACAACCCACCCAGCCAACCGGAAGCGACGCCCTGATGCACCCAGGTGCGCAGGATGCGAATCACCACAAGGTCGATCAGGCGCGAAATCATCAACGCCCCGCCCGGCTGCGTGTCATGGGCTTCGAGCAACATGAAATGCAGGATGCCCTCCGCCCAGGCGGCAGCCTCGGCGTGCTGAATGTGGATAAGCCGCGGCAGCGCAAACAGCATCGCCTGGAAGCTGCTCGCATCGAACCAGAACCGGCAGATGACCACGTTGGCGGGGCCGTTGACTGCCGTCATCGTAATGCCCGAGGGGTCGTGGGGCAGCAGGATCACATCGCCCTGGTCGAGCGTCAGCGGCGGTTGGTCGGCCACTTCCAGATGCAACTGGCCTTGCTGAAGCACGCAAATGTGCGCGCTCTTTTCATCCAGCGCGAGGCACTGCGCATCCGCCAGCGCGCAGGAATACACGCGATCACCTGTCAGGCGGATCTGCGCCAAGACTTGGGACAGCAGATCGCCCCTGGCAAACCCTTCAAGCTGCATTTCTGGATGAATGATCAAGTTTTCCAGGGGATTCATCATGTTGGTTCGACCACGTGCTCAATATGCTGACCCTCGAAATCATAGCGTACCGCGCCATCGGGAAGCGCCTTTCCAGCGAAGGCCGTCTATGCGCATCATCCAATTACATGGGAGCACTGAAATGTTCGGAATCTCCGCCCTAGGCTGGATCCACACCCTCGGCAGCCTGCCGGCCATTCCACTGGCCGCCTACATGTTCATTCGTCACGGACGCATTGTTCCCCGCTCAGTGCCGGGGTTGTTCTATCTCGTCTCGATGTTGATCGGTGGCCTCACCGTGTTCCTGGTCGCAAAGCAACCCGTCAGCAATATCATTGGTGTCATCACGATTGCATTGCTCGCTGCCGGTTATGGTGTAGGGCACGTGGCCTGGTTGGGGCGGGCGCGGGTTTACCTGGAAACGGTGTTCCTGAGCCTGACCGCTTTCTTTCTGATGGTGCCGACGGTTTCCGAGACCTTGCGACGCGTGCCGGATGGCCACCCCTTCGTCACAGACCTGCAGTCGCCACTGCTGCTAGGTGCGCAGGCGAGCATCGCGTTGGCGCTCGTCATTGGCCTGACTGCACAAATGATCCACCTGCGCAGAAGGGCGCGTCTCAGCATCGCCCACTGACCCATTCAGCGCCTGCCATCACCTGCGCACAGCCCGCGTCATTGAAGGCCCGATCACTTTTTCATCCTATTGCCGTCGTCAAATAAATGGCATTTTCAGGCCCGAATTGCCGTCTGGCGGCAAAAAAGACAATACGTTGACAGTTCACTTGGGATCCAACATTATTCGCGACGTTTTGATGGCTCTAAGCCATTAAAATGATATCGGCGACGCACATTCGTCGCGCGCTGTGGATCTTCAAGATATAGGGATGTGGCGGCTTCGACTCGGACGGCCAAGCGTGTAGCCCTTAAACATTGTCACTGTATTAGCAGGCTCGTTTCTACGCGCCTGCATATGAGTCTTAGGGAAGTGAACGTCATGGCTGTAGGGCGAATTCTGGTTACCGGTGGTGCAGGTTTTATTGGGTCACATCTGGTAGATGCGCTGCTGGGTAAAGGCTACAAGATTCGCGTGCTGGATGATTTGTCGACTGGCAAAACAGCGAATCTGCCTGTCGGGAATCCTGACCTGGAACTGTTGGTCGGCGATGTCGCGGACAGCGCCATCGTTGAGCTGGCCATGGCAGATTGCAGCGCGGTCGTGCATCTGGCTGCGGTGGCTTCGGTGCAGGCCTCCGTTGATGATCCTGTCGCCACCCACCAGGCCAATTTCGTCGGCACGCTCAATGTATGCCAAAGCATGCTGAAGGCCGGCGTGACGCGCGTGGTGTTTGCGTCCAGCGCGGCGACCTATGGCAACAACGGTGAAGGCACCGCCATCGTGGAAGACACGCCCAAGTCGCCACTGACACCTTATGCCAGCGACAAATTGGCCAGTGAGTACTACCTGGACTTCTACCGTCGCGAGCATGGCCTGGAACCGGTGATATTCCGTTTCTTCAATATCTTCGGCCCACGCCAGGACCCTTCCTCACCGTACTCCGGTGTGATCAGCATCTTCACCGAGCGCGCACTGTCGCGTAAGCCCATCACCGTATTTGGCGACGGCGAGCAAACGCGCGACTTCGTCTATGTGCAGGACCTGGTGAGCATCCTTGTGCAGGCAGTCGAGACCCGCGAGCCGGCGCCTGATGCGATCAACGTCGGGCTTAGCCGTTCGACCAGCCTCAACGATCTGATCGCCGAGCTGGGCAATGCCACAGGTGCCCCATTGGATGTGACGTACCAGGCGCCACGCCAAGGTGACATACGCCATTCACGCGCCAATAACACCCGTCTGCTGGAGCGCTTTGCACTCCCGGAACCGACCTCGATCGGCAAGGGTCTGGCGCAGCTTTTGCGCAGTTTGTAGTTCGCCGGTCAATTCGCCCGACGTTAACGCAGTATTGGCTCAGTCATCTTCTAGAGTGAATTATGGAAATCGTTTTCCGCAGGACGCGTATCCGCGCGATCGCTGAGCGGCTGTTGGCTGCTCTTGCCTTGTTCGTCGGTGGGCCGGCCGTGCACGCTGCTGCTGTCTCCCAGCCGGCCAGCGTGGCCTTCTGGTATGCCGAGCAACCACCGCTGCCGGAACTGGCGCAGTTCGACTGGGCCGTGGTCGAACCGGGCCACATGACGCCGGGTGATGTGAAAACCTTGCGGGCGCTGGGCAGCCAGCCGTTTGCGTACCTGTCCATCGGCGAGTTCGACGGCAACAAGGCTGAGGTCGAGAAAGCGGGGTTGAGCAAGGCGGTCTCCCCTGTGCGTAACGACGCCTGGAACAGTCAGGTCATGGACCTCACCTCGACGGCCTGGCGTGAGCATTTGTTCGGTCGCGCCAAGGCCTTGGCAGCGCAAGGCTATGCGGGTCTGTTTCTCGACACGCTCGATAGTTTCCAACTGGTGCCGCAAGACCAGCGCGAAGCTCAGCGCGTGGGCTTGGCCAGCCTGCTGCGTGAGTTGCACAAGCGTCAGCCCACGCTGAAGCTGTTTTTCAACCGCGGCTTCGAAGTGTTGCCGGAGCTGGATGGCGTCGCCGCCGCCGTGGCTGTCGAATCGATCCATGCCGGTTGGGATGCCGCTGCCAAGCGTTATCGTCCGGTCTCGGAGTCCGACCGCCAGTGGCTTGAAACGCACCTGCAACCACTGCGCGCCAAGGGCGTCCCACTGGTGGCGATTGACTACTTGCCACCTGAGCGTCGCGATGAAGCGCGCAAGCTCGCCAAGCGTCTGCGCGACGAAGGTTTTATCCCGTACATCAGCACGCCTGACCTCAATACGCTGGGCATCAGCAGCATCGAAGTCCAGCCGCGCCGCATTGCGATGATCTTCGACCCGCGCGAAGGCGCGCTGGAAGATTCCGCTGGCCATAGCAACCTCGGTGGGTTGCTGGAATACCTCGGCTACCGTGTCGATTATCTGCCGGCCAACAGTGACCTGCCGCTCTACGGTTTCAGTGGCGTGTACGCGGGTGTTGTGACCTGGATGACCAGCGGCCCGCCCCAGGACGTAGCGGCGTTCAATCGCTTTCTCAATGCTCGCCTGGACGAGCAGGTGCCGGTGGTGTTTTTCAGCGGCCTTCCGGTTGAAGACAAACTGCTGCTCAAGCGTCTGGGCCTCAAGCGTGATGTGCCACCCGCGACCCAAGTGTTGACCATCACTCACCAGGACAAGGCTTTACTGGGTGCGTTCGAAGCGCCAGTGGTCCCTCGCTCCCGTGATCTGGCTTCGGTGTCTGTCCTGCCCAACGGCCCGACACCGGCGTTGTCGTTGAGCGGTGCCGGTGGCGCCGTGTTCAATCCGGTGGTGGTGGGTAACTGGGGCGGCCTTGCACTGGCGCCTTACCTGCTGGAAATCAACAACGAGCGCAGTCGCTGGATTCTCGATCCTTTCGCGTTTCTGCAGGCCAGCCTGAGGCTGCCGGCACAGCCGCGCCCGGACACCACCACCGAAAACGGCCGGCGCATTGCGACCGTGCATATCGACGGTGACGGTTTCCCTTCCCGTGCCGAAGTGCGCGGTACTCCGTACGCCGGTCGCCACACCCTGGACGACTACATCAAGCCCAACCCGTTCCTGACCTCGGTGTCGATCATCGAAGGTGAGATCTCGCCGCGTGGTGCATTCCCGTTCCTGGCGCGTGAGCTTGAGCCGATTGCCCGAGAAATCTTCGCCAACCCTAAAGTCGAAGTGGCCACGCACACCTACAGCCACCCCTTTTTCATGCAGCCTGAAAAGGCCAAAAAGCGCGAGAATTTCAACCCGGAATACGGCTTGAACATGAAAATCGCCGGGTACGACAAAATCGATTTCCGTCGCGAGATCTTTGGCTCGCGCGACTACATCAACCAGAACCTGACCACCCCGCAGAAGCCGGTGAAGATGGTGTTCTGGCCAGGCGACGCGCTGCCATCGTCCGACACCATCAAGCTGGCCTACGACGCCGGCCTGAAGAACGTCAATGGCGCCGAAACCATCATGACCAAGGCCAATCCGTCGCTGACGGGCTTGAACCCATTGCTGCGACCGACCCCTGGCGGGTTGCAGTACTACGCACCCATCATCAACGAAAACCTTTACACCAACCTGTGGAAAGGCCCGTATTACGGCTTTCGCGAGTTGGTCGAGACCTTTGAGCTGACCGACAGCCCCCGCCGCCTGCGTGGCCTGCACCTCTACTACCACTTCTACTCCAGCACCAAGCAGGCCTCGATCAAGGCCATGCACGAGATCTACGGCTACATGCGCGAGCAACAGCCGATGTCGTTGTGGATGAGTGACTACGTCGACCGTCTGCACGGCCTCTACCAGTCGAGCCTGGCGCGTACCGCCGACGGCGCCTGGCAGATCCGCGGGATGGATGCACTGCGTACCGTGCGGCTTGATGCGCAAATGGGCTGGCCGGACTTGCTGCAATCACAAGGCATTGCCGGTGTGCGCGACTTGCCGCAAGGGCGCTATGTGGCACTGAGCAGCGACAAGGCATTGCTTGTGCTGCGCGCGGACAGAGACCCCAGGCCCGCACTGGAGGAGGCCAACCTGCCGTTGCTGGATTGGCGCTACCTGGATGATCGGCGTGTGAGTTTTTCCTTCGCCGGTCAGTTTGACCTGTCCTTCTCCGTGCGCTCGGCAACAGCCTGTCGCGTGGAGGTGGATGGGCAGCGATTCGCGGGCAAGGCTTCGGCCGGCCTTTGGACTTTTCAATTACCTATGAAGCAGGTGAGTAATGGTCAGCTCCTCTGCAACTAAGAACAGTCGGCTGCTCAACCCCTGGGCGCTGGCGGTAGTCGCGGTTGCCGTAGGCGGTCTGCTGTGGGCGACTTTTCAGCGTGAATCCGTGTTCCAGCCCGACGGGCGCGAACCCGACGCCGTGTCGGCCAACTATGCCGAGCTGTTGCTGACAGCACACCCGGACGACGACCGCCTGCGGTTGCAGTTGGTTGACCTGCTGATTCGCCTCGGTGACTACGCCAAGGCGCGCGAGCACATTGAAGCCTGGCCCACGCCACAGTTGGAAACCCAGGCTTACTACCGGCTGGAGCTGGATGCGCTGGTTGCCGCCAGTGGTAATGATCTGATCGCGCAGCAGGCATTGGTCGAGCGCCTGGAAAGCTTCGATCACCGTAAATTGCCGGTGGCGCAGTTGCAGAACCTGGCGAAGCTGGCGTTGACATTGCAGGCCCCGGCATTTGCCGCGAGCGTCTTTGAAGAGATTGCCGGGCGTGATCCTGGGCAAAAGAACGAAGCCCTCAAATCGGCCGCGCAGTGGTACCTGGCGGGTGAACAACCGGCACGTGCGGCGGCGATCTATTTGCAACTCAAGCGCGACGCCCAGCAACCTGGCGAGCAGCGTGAGTACGCGCAACTGGCGTTCAACAGTTTGCTCTCGGCCGGCCGTGACGAGCAGGCCGCGCAGGTGCTTGCCGACCAGTTGCCGATGCTCACGAACCCGCAGACCGACGTAGCATGGCTGAAGCAGGGCGTCGACGTCGCGGTGGCGACCAAGCAGTTCGAGCTCGCACAGCGTGTGCTTGAGCAATGGCATGCCTTGGAACCTGATAACCCGAGTATCCCGTTGAAGCAGTTCCATGTTCGCCTGGCCATCAATGACCTGGCGGGCGCGTGGGACACCGGTCAGCAACTGACGGTCGACTATCCGGATGATATCGAGTTGCTCGAACAGATGGCCAAGCTCGGTGAATGGCGCGGCGAAAATGAAGCGGCGCTGGGTTACTGGATCCGCGTGCTCAAGCTCAAGGAAGACGCGCAAGTCCGCGAGCATGCCTGGCGCCTCGCGAGCCAGCAGTTCGACTTTGACCGCTCTATCCCGTTGCTCGCCGAGATCATGCAGCAACGTGCGCTGACAGATACCGAGTTGGACGCGCTGATCTACGGCCACGAATCGCGCGGTACACCCGCCGAAGCCGAGGCCTGGTTACGCACTTACTTGCGCAAATACCCGTCGCATCGCCTGGCCTGGACGCGCCTGCTGCAAAACCTGGAAAACACCGGGCAGTTCGCGGCCAAGGGCACGCTCTACAAGGACTATGCAAAACGCTACAAGTTGACCACGGATGAATTGGTTGATTGGGCCAGCACTGAAATGAAGCTGTTCAATGAACAGGCTGCATGGGAAGTGGTGAAGTCCGCTGACGCGTCCATCGATGACCCTGAGTATTGGCGCACCCGTGCTGCCCTGGCCTGGGACTTGGAGCGCGACGAAGACCTGCGCGTCTCACTGGAAAAACTGCTGTCCCTCAATGGCAAGCTGGTCAGTGGTGACGAGAGCCAGCTGATCACGCTGTACCGCACACGCGACCCACAGCGCGCCCTGGCGTTGATGGTTGCCAGTTGGCATCGCGCCCAAGACCCGCAGCGACTGGTCGAGGCGCTGCAACTGGCTCAGGAGCTGGAGGAGTGGGACCAGGTCGTCGCGTTGCTGGAAGACGCCAAGAAGTACCCGGATGCCTACGAGCAGGCCCAGGTTCTGGCGGTGCGTGGCGCGCTGGCGATAGAGCAGGGCGATAGTGCTGAAGCCGAGCGTCTGTACCTGCTGGGCCTGTCGCGCTATCCCAATGACAACCTGTTCCGCGAGCGCCTGACCTGGCTCTACGTCGACCAGGCTGATACGGCCAAACTCAAGCCCTTGCTGACCAAGTGGCGTGCCTATGCACGCGAAGACCACCTGCTGTGGTTGCCGTTCGCCAGTGCCAGCCAGCTGTTGGGTCGCGATGCCGAGGCGTTGGCCTGGTATCGCCTGTACCTCAAGCTTTCCCCGAACGACTGGCTGGTGCAGGCGGCCTATGCCGACGCACTGGAAACCTCTGGCTACCAGGATGCCGCCCAGCGTCTGCGCCTGAAACTACTGCGCAACCCCGAGGCCGACAACTTGCAACCGTCGTCCCAGCGCTACGCGATCTGGCTGCGCTTGATGTCCAGCAGCTACTCGCCACGCAAGGCACAGCAAGAACTGCTGAAGTGGAAAGACGGTTCGCCGTCGATGAAGCAGCTGTGGTTCGAACGCCTGCTGGCTCGACTGGACGCGACCAATCAAGAAGCGCAGAAAGACGATTGGCTGGCCTGGGCGCGCACCCAAGGCCTCAAGGTCGACCGCTATGAGCAAATCCAGGAAGCCTTGCGCAGCCGCAACAAAGCGCAGGTTGAAACCCTGTTGGCCAGCAGCGACCTGAACCCGGCGCAGCGTGCCCAGGCCCTCAGTCGTCTGAACCGTAACAATGAAGCCCTGGAAACCAGCCTCTCGGCATTGGGCGATGACCAGCCAGGCTCGGTGAATGAGCAACTGCGCCGCCAGGCGGTAGAGATCCACGAATCCACCCCGCAAGGCGCCCTGCTGTCCTATCAGAAGCAGGATTTCGGTGGCCTTTCGTTTGACTCTCCACGCCTGGAGATCGCCCATAACCTGGGTGACAAATGGTACGCCGACGTCGAGATGGAACATGGCAAATACAAAGGCGACGACGTGATCTCCTCGCGAATCGGTGAAGAGAGCAACGCGGCCCTGACCCTGATTCGCTCGGTGGAAAACGGCAGCTGGAAACTGTTCGCCGATACCAGCCAGCGCCAGGACGACGATCGTAACGGCCTGGGGCTGTCGCGTATGTGGCAACTGGGTACCAGCCATCAACTCGAGACCGGCCTGGACTGGCATCGCAAGAGCGACGACAGCGGCCTGATGCGCGCTTTCGGCCAGCAGGACCGGGCTTGGGTCGGCGGGCGTCATGGCTTGACCGCACGGGATCAGCTGAGTTGGGAAGTGGCGCAGCGGTCGTTCTCGACCCGCGCTGGCGACTCGCTGGGCACCGGCCATGCAGTGAAGCTGGAGCTTAACCACACGCTGGAATTCGCCGGGCCTAACTGGACGGTGCGCAGTGGTGTGGATTACCAGAAGAACAGCGTGAAGGATCGCAACCTGGATTACCTGTCCAGCCGCAATGGCGGTGCTATCAAGATCACGCCTCAGTCGACAGATCCGGATACCGGCGCGCTCGATCCTCTTGATGTGGACACCGTCACCGGTGCCGACCTGCTGCAAAGCCGCTACGGCCAACTCTACGTCGGTAGTTCCTGGCGCCGCGGCATACCGGGAGCGCTGGTGCGCAGCAAGCCGCAATACACCTGGTTGGTGGACATGACGGCGGGTTGGCAGTGGACCGATCAAACCTTCAATTACGGCATCAACACCGGCGTCGGCTTCGAAGTCCTGGGTGACGACGAACTGGCCCTCACCTTCGGCTACCAATCTGCGCCACAAGGCGGGGATGGCAAGTCCGGCGGCACACTGGGCATGAGCTACGGCGTGCGTTTCGGGCGCTGATTACAGAATCTACGGGAGAAAAACCTATGCAAGCAATTCGTAACCTGAGCCTGGCCCTGACAGTACTGTTTGTCGCCGGCTGCTCCAGCTTCACCAGTGAAAACAGCCCGAACCTGCCGCGCAATGCGCAGTGGGGCATCGTGCCGATGATCAACTACTCCCAGACCCCGCAAGCCGGTGAGCGCAGCGAGCAGATCCTGCTCAGCGTGCTCAGCAGCCACGGCCTGCAACCGCGGGTTTACCCCACCAGCACCCAGGGCGAACAGGCGCTGATGGATGACAACGAGCGCTTGACCGGTGCCCTTGAATGGGCGCGTGAGCAAAAGCTCGATTACGTCGTTGCCGGCAGCGTGGAAGAGTGGCAGTACAAGAACGGCCTGGACGGCGAGCCAGCGGTCGGCATCAGCCTGCGCGTTCTGGAAGCCAGCAGCGGTCGTGTGCTCTGGAGCAAAAGTGGCGCACGCGCCGGCTGGTCCCGTGAAAGCCTGGCGGGCAATGCTCAGACGGTAATCGACAAACTTGTTGGCGCCCTTCGGTTCGAGTGAACGCAATGAATTCTCCACACATGGATTACAGCCTGGCGCCTCGCGCCAGCGGGCCGGTGTCTTGGCTGGAAACACTGCTGGTGACGGGCTTGGCGATTGGCCTTGGTTTCTGGCTGACTCCCGAGGACCCGTTGCAGATGCACGGTGGTTTCCCTTGGCCGATTCTGGCGCCGCTGCTGTTGGGTGTGCGTTACGGTTTTGTGCGCGGCCTGTTCAGCGCGGGGCTGCTCGTTGCGGCGCTGTTTGCGCTGCGTTACAGCGGTCATGAAGGTTATACCCAGCTTGAGCCGTCGTTCATCGTCGGTGTGTTGGTCTGCGGCATGCTGGTGGGTGAGGTGCGCGACCTGTGGGTGCGCCGCCTGGAGCGTCTGCAGATGGCTAACGAATACCGTCAGTACCGTCTCGACGAATTTACCCGTGCCCACCAGATCCTGCGGGTTTCCCACGACCTGCTTGAGCAACGTGTAGCCGGCAGTGACCAGAGCCTGCGCAGTTCGCTGCTGGGCCTGCGCGAAAAACTGCGTGGCATGCCAGTTGAAGGCGATGCATTGAGCGAACTGGCAGAGCCGATTGTGGCGATGCTCGGACAGTACGGTGCATTGCGTGTGGCGGGGCTGTACCGCGTCGACGACAGCGAGAAAAACGTATTGCCGCAAGCCCTGGCGATGATCGGTGTGATGGGCCCCCTGGGTACCGACGACGGTTTGATCAAGCTGTGCCTGGAGCGCGGTGAACTGGTCAGCGTACGCCAGGAACTGATCGACTCGGGTAACTCCGCGCAGTTCTCATCGCTGCAGGCGTGCATCCCGTTGATCGACGCCGAAGGTCGGCTGCTGGCGATCCTGGCGGTTCGGCAGATGCCGTTCTTCGCGTTCCAGGATCGTACGCTGAGCCTCTTGTCGCTGCTGGCTGGCCACATCGCCGACCTGTTGCGCCGCGACCCGCACGTTCTGCAATTGCCCGACGCCGATTCCCAGCAGTTCACCTTGCAGCTCAAGCGTTCGCTGGTGGATGTCGAGCAGCACACCTTGCCGGCCGGTCTGTTCGCATTCGAGATGACGCGCGCCAACGAGGAACTGTCGCGTCTGATGGAGCGCAGCCAACGTGGCCTGGACCTGCACCTGGCGGTGCGCAACAACCGCGAACATCGTCTGCTGCTGGTGCTCTTGCCGCTGACAAGCCCGGAAGGTACCGAAGGCTACCTGGCGCGGATTGGCATGCTGTTGCACGAGCACTTTGGTATCGATACCGACTTGGACAGCTTGGGTGTGCGGGTCATGCCTTTCAACCTGGTGCCTGGCTGTGATCGCAACGGGCTGCGTAACTTCCTCTACAACGAGTGTGGCCTGAATGATCAGCAAGTGGCTGTTTAGCGGGGCCTTGGTGTTAGAGGCGGGCAGTTGGGGCAGTTTGTGGCTTGATGCGCCAGTGTCTCATCAATTGCTGGTGTTCATCTTCAGCCACGCCCTGGCCTGCCTGATGCTGTGTGGCGCCGTGTGGCTATTACTGCCGGCGCGCTACCGCGCACCCTTGCCTTGGAGCCCGATTTTTATTTTCAGCCTGGCATTCTTCGTGCCGGTCATCGGCGCGTTGGGTGTGGTTGCGTCGATCTTTCCTGCGCTTTATCTGCCTCGCAAACGTGACCGTCAGGCCTGGCAATCCGTGGGCATCCCAGGTTTGCCATTTCGAGCTCAAGCCCAGACGCGCTCGCCGATTTTCGCGGATGGCGGACTGCAGGACGTACTGCGTCATGCGCCCGACCCGGACCAGCGCCTCGCCGCATTGCTGGCGACCCGCCGCATGCCCGGCAAGGACGCCGTGCCAATCCTCAAATTAGCCTTGGGCGACCCGAGCGATGACGTGCGCCTTCTGGCGTATTCGATGCTCGACAAGCAAGAAAGCGACATCAACCTGCACATCCAGATGGCCCTTGAGCAGTTGGCCGGCGTCAGCCCGCGCACCGCTGGGCCGGTACATGGCATGTTGGCGCGCTGGTACTGGGAACTGGCCTATCTAGGCCTGGCTCAGGGCAGCGTACTCGAACACGTACTCAGCCAGGCCAGTGAGCACGCCGAGCAGGGTTTGGCGGCAGGCGAGGGTGGCGAACTGTTGCTGCTGGCGGGTCGTATTGCCTTGGAACGCGGCGAGAACGAACGCGCCGAAGTGTTGTTGCATGAGGCCGAGAAGAACGGCCTGGGCGCTGCTCAGTTGCTGCCGTTCCATGCTGAATTGGCGTTTGAGGCCGGTCGTTATCATGAAATCCCTGGGTTGCTCGCCAGCCTTCCTGAAGAAACCCGCCAGCGGCCACCGTTCGCTGAGCTGGTGAGGAGCTGGAATGAATCATAAGCAAACGCCACCGACTGCCGATATCTGCCTGTTGCTGGAGGGGACCTGGCCGTACGTGCGTGGCGGCGTCTCGAGCTGGATTCACCAGATGATCCTGGGCCTGCCGGAGCTGACGTTCTCGGTGATGTTCATTGGCGGCCAGCGTTCAGCCTACGCCTCGCGACGCTATGAGATACCGGCCAACGTGGTGCACATCGAAGAGGTGTTCCTCGAAGATGCGACGCACCCCACCAACACCCGGGGTACGCCGCGCGAAGCCGACCCGCAGCAACTCGCCGACCTGTATCGCTTTTTGCACCACCCGGACCAGCCGGAACGCGAGCTGGGCGAGCGCTTGCTCAGTTGCATCGCCGACGGGCATATGACCCTCGATGATGTACTGCGCAGCCGCGCCAGTTGGGAGACCCTCAGCGAAGGCTATCGCCAGCATTGCGCCGACCCCTCGTTCGTCAACTATTTCTGGACCCTGCGTTCGTTGCAGTCACCGCTGCTGATGCTCGCTGAAGCCTCGCGCAAGATGCCGCCGGCGCGGGTGCTGCACTCGATCTCCACCGGTTACGCCGGACTGCTGGGCTGCATCCTCAAGCACCGCTGGAAGTGCACCTACCTGTTGAGTGAGCACGGCATCTACACCAAAGAGCGCAAGATCGATCTGGCCCAGGCCACGTGGATCGCCGAAAGCTCCGGGCAGGCGCTCAACCGCAGCCTCGACGGTGGTTCGGGCTATATCCGCACCCTGTGGGTGCGCTACTTCGAGCGGATCGGCCAATTGGCCTACAACAGTGCCGATAACATCATTGCCTTGTATGACGGCAACCGTCAGCGCCAGATCAAGGACGGTGCCGACCCGCGCCGTACGCAACTGATCGCCAATGGCATCGACTTGTCGCAATGGGCCAGCGCCATGGAAACCCGCGAGCCGGGCATTGCCCCCGTGGTCGGGTTGATCGGGCGGGTGGTGCCGATCAAGGACGTGAAAACCTTTTTGCGCGCCATGCGTGGCGTGATCAGCGCCATGCCGAACGCCGAAGGCTGGATTGTTGGCCCGGAAGAAGAAGATCCGGAATACGTCAGCGAGTGCCGCAGCTTGATGGCAAGCCTGGGGCTTGAGGGTAAGGTGCACTTCCTCGGCTTCCAGCGCATCCAGGACATTCTGCCCAAGCTTGGCCTGATGGTGCTGACGTCGATCAGCGAGGCACAACCCTTGGTGATCCTCGAAGCCTGGGCCGCCGGCACCCCAGTGATCAGCAGCGACGTCGGCTCGTGCCGCGAATTGATCGAAGGCGGCAGCGCCGAAGACCGTGACCTTGGCCACGCTGGCAAGGTGGTGGCGATCGCCGACCCACAGGCCACTTCCGCTGCCATCCTCGAGCTGCTGCGCAGCCCCGAGCGCTGGAAGGCTGCACAAGCCAGCGGCTTGCTGCGGGTCAACCGTTACTACACCGAAGCCTTGATGCTGCAGCGCTACCGCGACCTGTACCAGGCAGCCATGGAGAACAGTTAAATGGCCGGTATTGGCTTCGAACTGCGCAAGATCCTCTCGCGCGACTCATACACCGCCACCCTCCACGCCTATGTGTACGCAGGGTTGATCAGCTCCGGCCCCTGGGTGCTGTCGATCATCAGCGTGATGCTGGTGGGGATCATCAGTCTTGGGCTGTTGTTGCCTAACTCGCTGGTGGGACAATTCCTGGTCACGGTGACGTACCTGATGGCCAGCTCGTTGATCTTGACGGGCGGCCTGCAGCTGTTCTTCACCCGCTTTGTGTCCGACCAGTTGTTCGAGCACAACTACGAACAGATCCTGCCCAACCTGCTGGGCATTCTGTTGATGGTGACTGTGGGGGCAGGGGTGCTGGGCGTCATCGTGCTGGCGCTGCTGTTCGATCAGCCGCTGATCTACCGTGTACTGGTGCTGTCGAACTTCGTGGTGCTGTGCAACCTATGGCTGGTGATCATCTTCCTCTCGGGGATGAAGAAATATAACCGCATCCTCCTAGTGATGGTGGTGGGCTACTCGCTGATGGTTGCGAGCGCCTACCTGCTGAGCTTCCTGAAGATGCCAGGCCTGTTGCTGGCCTTGTTGATCGGACACGGTAGCCTGCTGTTCCTGTACCTCTACGACATCCTGCGCGAGTATCGCGCCGAGAAGATGATTGCCTTCGACTTCCTCAATCGTCGCAACGTCTTCCTCAGCCTGCTGGTCACCGGGTTCTTCTATAACTTCGGCATCTGGGTCGACAAGATCCTGTTCTGGTTCAACCCAAGCACCTCCAACACCGTGATCGGCCCGCTGCGAGCATCGATCCTGTACGACATGCCCATCTTTATTGCCTACCTGGCGATCATCCCTGGCATGGCCGTGTTCCTGGTGCGCATCGAGACCGATTTTGCCGAGTGGTACGACCGCTTGTTCCGCGCCATCCGCGACGGCGAAACCTTGCAGCACATCGGTTCGCTGAAAACCGAAATGACCCTGTCCATTCGCCAGGGCCTGCTGGAAATCTGCAAAGTCCAGGGGCTCACGGTGGTGCTGCTATTCCTCTTTGCACCGCGCCTGCTGGAGTGGATCGGCATCTCCAGCTACTACCTGCCGCTGTTCTACATCGACCTGATCGGCGTGAGCATCCAGGTCGTGTTCATGGCGCTGCTCAACGTGTTCTTCTACCTCGACAAACGCCGCGTAGTCCTGGAACTGTGCGTACTCTTCGCCGTGCTCAACGCAGCCCTGACACTGCTCAGCATGCACCTGGGCCCGAGCTTCTTCGGCTACGGGTTTACGCTTTCGTTGCTAGTGTGCGTGTTGCTGGGGCTGGCGCGCTTGTCGTCGGCGCTGGAAGATCTGGAGTATGAGACGTTTATGTTGGCGCGCTGATTGGGGTTTGATGGGTGTAAAAAAGGCACTGGCCGTTAGCGGCAGTGCCTTTTTTTGTTGGCGTGGGGGCAGTTGTGGGCGTTTTGGACTACGACGTAGAGCAGAACATTTACGGCGTATCCGACTACCTGGGCGGAATGCATGCCCTGTTGCTCAATGAGTCCGCCACGCTGTTCCGGCGCCGGTACTACAACAACGGCGCGCACGCGGGTTTCATCTTCTACACCAATGACCCCAACCTGTCGGAGGCGGACGAACAGCGAATGCAGCCCAGATCGGGGCTAGCAAAGGGGTGGGGAATTTCAGGTCGCTGTTTGTGAATATTCCGGGGGGAGGGGATAAGGCGATACAGATCATTCCGGTGGGGGACATTGCGACCAAAGATGAGTTTGAGCGGATCAAGAACATCACCCGCAATGACGTGATCGCGGCCTGGAGGATGAACCCGGCGCTGGCGGGGTGCATGCCGGAGAACGCGGCGGGATTTGGGGATGTTGAGAAGATGGATCGGGTGTACACCAACAACGAGATACGGCCGATCAGGCAATTGTTTTTGCAGGTGAATGGGTGGTTGCGGATTGATCGCTGGATTGGGTGGTTGCAAGCTAACTGGTAGTTAAATTTATGTGTTTTTTTGTGTTAGCTACATCGCGCTCGTTCAGTAGGGCTACTCATGACTATGGAAGACTTAAGGCGTGATAATTAGGTTATTTATGTCGAATAGGTATAGCGGACTGTTATATTTCACAGTATCAGTGGGACTTAAGTGAACGTACCCTGTCGTTGAAAGGTGCTGTTATTATTCATTTTTGTGAGGTGTTCCATGAGCGCTGCTAAAGGAAGTACTACTGATACGGTTTCCGATGAAAAAGTTGAAGAAATGTTTAAGGCTGTTGGCGTGGGTAATGAATGTACGGTTTATTATGTCGAAAATAATGTTTACTCAAACGTGACTGGTACGTTGGAAAGTTATGATATTAAGGCCAGAACGTGTACGGTAAAGGTTTCAGGCGTAGATAAAGTTTTTAATATGAATGTGATGACCGCTTTTGGCAAAAATATAGAGCACGAAGATAAAAAAAGAAATTTCGCGATTATTTATCTGAATTAAATTAAGAGTTAAACGATCTCAATAGTTGGTGTTTGTTTGCCGTGGTGATCGTTGAATAAATGTCCGATGCTTGCATCGGACATCCCTTTTGAATTTCGGCAGAGGCTCGATAACAGGTATCGGGTGCCGGCCAACCTCAGTTACTGCGGATGCGGACCACCTGGCTGTATCGCCAGGAGCAGGTCGTTAAGGATCGCCCTGGCCATTTCGCTCGGTAGTGCGAGGCAAATATGAATTTCTCTGCCCTCGGGTCCATGGCCGCTTCAAGCGCGAGCATTTCAGCGGAGTCAAGCAAATGGGCTGCGTGTTCAACGGCTTCGTAAAGCGGAACCCCGGCGTTTACACGAAACAGCTTCAAATGGCTTTTGTTCTCCCCGCAGTCTGCGAAGGTTTGAAAGCCAATGGTTGTCGCTTGAGGATGGGGTGCTCATTGCTGACCTCCCACACGATAGGTGGAGGTATTGGTACGGACGGCGCTACGGTAATCAAGCATGGTGTGAAACCCCTCTGATGACCAACTGAGACGTCCACACATCGTTTCCAGGCGATGGGTGGCAGCCGTGCGCAGGCTGGGTGCCTCAGTAACAGAAATCTTTGAGCCCAGGTTTTTGAAGTACTCCGTCAACGTTCATGAGCACTACAACCGGGTGTATCAGGCAAACGTGACTCGGCTCGGTGGGTTGTCGCCGAATGAAGCTAAACATATTGTCCGTTTCTATCAATTGGCTGACAGCGTGAGATTAGATGTCACCATCGGCGGATCCCTTTTCGAAGGGACTACAGATCCAGATAGTTTATGCGAGGCAGCAGATCTGTTGGAGGCTGCGATGAAAATTGGCCGTGAGCTGACCGATGAGGCAACCAAAAAGAAGTGAAGCTTGTGGAAATGCGGACTGTGATTTTTTGAATGTGGACGTTTTCCCAAAAAATGCAGTATGGGTTTTCGGAGTTTTCCAAACCCCAGAAACCACAAAGCCCCGCATTGCGGGGCTTCGAGATATGGTGCCGGCACCAGACGAACGGTATGTTTCGGGGAGGCCAGGTTTTTCGGGCGTCTGGAGTTCGCTGGAAAATTCGGCGTCCCCCAACTAGTAACTATAAATAATCAGCTAGTTATGGCGTTCGATGGAATCGAACTCGGGATTCTTGATATGTCAGCACGTTGTCGGTCTGCAAGTAATTCAGAGCCGCATACGGATGGTAATCCTTCGAACGTTGTCGATCATCCCCTCCGTAGAGAATAGGCAGGAATCCGCCAAAAACTGCCGTGGCGACAGGCAGCAGACGGTCAGAAGTGGACGCCTGGATGCCCCCGACCTTTGCATCGTCTTGGAAGAGATCACATTGGCCAACCCAAAACGCACCTTGAGCATACGCGGCTAGGCGCGTTCACGCCGTTATAGTCGACTCTATTGCCGACCGTACTTCCCGGAGCCTTTTCCCAGTGTCTGACATGCCGACCAACTTCGCTTACACAAAACGCTTCAACGCCGTACTCGCCTACATTGATGCCAATCTCGAAGGTGACCTGTCGGTGAAGACGTTGAGCCATGTGGCGAACTTTTCGGCGTTTCACTTCCATCGGCAATTCACCGCGTTCGTAGGAGTGCCTGTCTCGCGTTATGTGCAACTGATGCGGCTACGACGCGCGGCACATCGCCTGGCCTCCCTCGCTGATCACTCGGTACTGGACGCCGCACTCGGTGCCGGCTTTGAAAGTCCCGAGGCATTTTGCAGGGCGTTCAGGCGGGCGTTCGGTATGACGCCGAGTGCGTTCGGGAAGGAACCGAACTGGCAGGTCTGGAGTACGGTATTCGCAATCCCTCACTTTTCCAGGACTATCATCATGCAAGTACGAATCGTGGAATTCCCTGAAGTCAGGGTAGCAACGCTTGAGCACTGCGGACCCGCCGGGCTCGTCAATGAGAGCGTATGCAAGTTCATCGAGTGGCGTATGCAGAGCGGACAGTCGCCGGTGGCATCGAGTCGCACCTTTGGCATTCCCTATGGCAACCCCGATACGACACCTCCACAAGAATTCCGCTTCGCAATCTGCGGCGAGATTCACGAGGCCGTGGCGTCGAATGAGTTCGGTGTGCACGAGATCGTCATTCCTGGCGGTCGCTGCGTCGTGGTGCGACACGCGGGGTCACCGGATCACATCGGCGAAACGATCTATCCGATTTACCGCGATTGGCTTCCGGCCAGTGGAGAGGAACTCCGTGACCAGCCGTTGTTCTTTCATTACCTGAGCGCCTATCCCGAGACACCGCAGGATCAATGGCAAACTGATGTGTATGTTCCGCTGCAATAGCGGAGCAAGCAGCTTTCGACCCTGAAGGACGTTGACGAGTGTCCGCGCAGCAATGTGACAGGTTCTAGGGGGAGTTTCCAAACCCCAGAAACAACAAAGCCCTCACATTTCTGTGAGGGCTTTGTCTTATATGGTGCCGGCACCAGGAGTCGAACCCGGGACCTACTGATTACAAGTCAGTTGCTCTACCAACTGAGCTATACCGGCGTGTTAGGGCGACGATTATAGCGATTGGCAAGGTTCTGTAAACCCCTGAATTCTGACTATTTTTGCAGAACCCGCGCTTTTTTCACGCTCGCCCCTTTTTTCGGCTAGCAAGTGTAGGATTCTTCCCTTGTCGCTGAAGGGCCTGCCCCTGCGCAATTTTATCCAAACCAAAGGAAGCCCCACGTGAAACGGACTCTCTCTCTGTCCCTCATCCTTCTCACCGTCGCGCTCGGCGCGTGTTCCTCCAATAAGCCAGCCAACGATCCCGCGCTGGTGGGCACTTGGAAGGGCCTGCGCACCGAGACCGGTAAGTGCCAGTTCCTATCGTGGACCAATAACCTCAAGCCCGACGGTCGCTTTGTGATCACCTTCTACCGCGATGCGCAGCAGACCCAGGTGATTCAGACCGAGCAGGGTTCGTGGTCGGCGGCCAATGGCAAGAATGAATTGCGCACCGACGGCGTGCGTTCGCCGGATGTGTACACCTATAAGCTGCTGGATGCAGACACGGTGCATTACGTGAGCGTGGCATCGGACCCGACCAGCGATTGCCAGGATGATTACGCGTTCACCGAGCGACGCGTGCGCTAATCCGTCAAACGCCGTTCCAAAACCGGGCGCTCGGGCGCCCGGTTGGCGCAATCCTCAACTGCCTTCCGCGCAGTTGTCCGCAAACTTCTTGTAGTCCAGTACCTGTTTTTGCCCATGGGAATCCAGGTAGGTCATCCGCGCGTTGACGATCCCGCATGAATTTCCCGTGTCTTCGACGGTGGCCAGCACACGCTGGATATCCGGCTTGGGCTGCGCGTCGGCATGGGCATTAACGGCAAATGCCAGCAGGCTGACGGCGATCAAGGTGTTCCATTTCATGGTGAGTATCCTCCGGGTTCAACAAGTGGGTGTGGGCTAATTGAGCACCCTGGAGGTATCCGTTATGTGTCGTGCGGCGCGGGTTTTGCTTCGTTGTGTAGCGAGGCGGTGACTGCACACACAGCGATACACTGGCCGTGGCCTTGCGGCGGATTTTGAATCGACCGCTCAGCGGTAATTACCTTGAAAGCAGATACGGTTTACGTATTCTGTCGCGCGATATAAACCGTCAGGTTTATCGCGGATCGTTGTAGTCAAATTTTTGATTGACTGCGCTGCGATCGAATTTTTGTTGGAACATATGTCAGATTTGTGTCGTTTCTGTCCAACCAGACAATGTTTTTCGTGAAAGAATAACGTATGTCTATGTTCTTACAGGGAATGGATTTTTTCTTGAGTAAGCGTCATGAAAATGGCGTCATGCCGTTCGTCGGATTGCTTTGGGCTTTGAATATCAAAATACTGACACCACTAATGTGGTATCACAGAATGCGCCCGACTTCACATAACTAGAAAAGTTCAAGGTCAGCATTGCGCTGGCCTTTTTATCGCCTTTAAAGCGCAAATCAGGGTGGGGGAGGGGCAGAACGTGAGTCGAGCAGATGACATTTCAAGACTATTCAACAAGCTGGGCGTCAGCCCCAGCGGCTACCGGGAGATCGACTTCGTCCACGAGTACATCGAGGACGCAATAGAGGTCCTGGAAACGCCTGCCGTTGCTATCGACTTGCCTGTGCTCGTTCAAACGCCTACCCGGCCTGTGGTTGCCACTGTCATTGACGAAGCCCCGTCGGCGCCGTTGTTGCGCTTGCTGGAAGAGCTGAACCACGGTGAAGCCGACCACCTGCACCCGCCCGAAGTGGTAGAGGGGCCTCAAGGTGAGGTGTACTCGGAGCCGACCACGCCGAAAGTCGTGGTGGTGGTCTCGATCAAAGGCGGCGTCGGTCGCAGCACCCTCACTGCGGCGCTTGCCAGTGGATTGCAGCGCCAGGGCCGGCCGGCGCTGGCCCTGGACCTAGACCCGCAAAATGCCTTACGTCATCACCTGTGCCTGGGCCTTGATATTCCCGGCATCGGTGCCACAAGCCTGCTGAATGAAGGCTGGGGCAACCTGCCCGAGCGCGGCTTTGCCGGTTGCCGGCTGGTAGCGTTCGGCAGCACCGACCATGAGCAGCAAAAGAGCTTGAATCGCTGGTTGGGCCAGGATGCCGAGTGGCTGGGCAAGCGCTTGGGCGGGCTCCAATTGAACGGCCAGGACACGGTGGTCATCGATGTCCCGGCCGGCAACACGCCGTATTTGAGCCAGGCGATGTCGGTTGCCGACGCCGTGTTGGTCGTGGTGCAGCCGGACGTGGCTTCGTTCGGCGCCCTGGCGCAGATGGACGCGATGCTCGCGCCGTACCTTGAGCGTGAAGAACCGCCACAACGCTTCTACGTGATCAACCAGTTGGACGCTGCCCACCGCTTCAGCCTGGACATGGCCGAGGTGTTCAAGACGCGCCTGGGCAGTGCCTTGCTGGGCACGGTGCATCGTGACCTTTCGTTCAGCGAAGCCCAGGCCTATGGGCGTGACCCCCTCGACCCTACCGTCAACAGTATCGGCTGCCAGGACGTCCTCGCCCTGTGCCGCGCGTTGCTTGAACGCCTCGACTCGGACCTTCCATGAACGACAATACGTCCTCCACGCCCTTCGTCGAGGGGCGCGTAGAACGGCGCCTGAACGGCGCCATCGCGCGCTTCAATCGCTGGCCTGCAGTGCTGCGAACGCTGCTGGTGGTGGGCAGTTGCGTGCTCGGTGGCTTGCTGCTGCTGGCCATTATCTGCGCGCCCCTGGACCTCGTGACTCAATGCCTGTTTGCCGCCGTGTGCTTCCTGGCGGTGCTGGTACTGCGCAAGATTCCGGGGCGCCTGGCGATCCTCGCGCTGGTGGTGCTGTCGCTGGTGGCGTCGTTGCGCTACATGTTCTGGCGCCTCACCTCCACCCTTGGCTTTGAAACCTGGGTCGACATGTTCTTCGGCTACGGCCTGGTCGCGGCCGAGTTCTACGCTATGATCGTGCTGATCTTCGGCTACGTGCAGACCGCCTGGCCGCTGCGCCGCACGCCGGTGTGGTTGAAGACCGAGCCAGAAGAATGGCCAACGGTCGATGTGTTCATCCCCACCTATAACGAAGCCCTGAGCATCGTTAAGCTGACCATCTTCGCCGCTCAGGCGATGGACTGGCCCAAGGACAAGCTGCGCGTCCACGTGCTGGACGACGGCCGCCGCGATGACTTTCGCGACTTCTGCCGCAAGATCGGTGTGAACTACATCCGCCGCGACAACAACTTCCACGCCAAGGCCGGTAACCTCAACGAAGCGTTGAAGGTCACCGATGGCGAATACATCGCCTTGTTCGACGCCGACCACGTGCCAACGCGCTCCTTCCTGCAAGTGAGCCTGGGCTGGTTCCTCAAGGATCCGAAGCTGGCGATGTTGCAAACGCCGCACTTCTTCTTCTCGCCGGACCCGTTCGAAAAGAACCTCGACACCTTCCGTGCCGTCCCCAACGAAGGCGAGCTGTTCTACGGCCTGGTGCAGGACGGCAACGACCTCTGGAACGCCACCTTCTTCTGCGGCTCCTGCGCAGTGATTCGCCGTGAGCCGCTGCTTGAAATCGGCGGCGTAGCCGTCGAAACCGTGACTGAAGACGCCCACACCGCGCTCAAGCTCAACCGCCTGGGCTACAACACCGCTTACCTGGCGATCCCGCAAGCCGCGGGCCTGGCCACCGAAAGCCTGTCGCGCCACATCAACCAGCGGATTCGCTGGGCACGGGGCATGGCGCAGATTTTTCGCACCGACAACCCGCTGCTTGGCAAAGGCCTCAAGTGGGGCCAGCGCATTTGCTACGCCAACGCCATGCTTCACTTTTTCTATGGTTTGCCGCGCTTGGTGTTCCTCACCGCGCCGCTGGCCTACCTGGTGTTCGGCGCCGAGATTTTCCACGCGTCGGCATTGATGATCGTCGCCTACGTGCTGCCGCACTTGGTGCACTCCAGTCTGACCAACTCGCGGATCCAGGGGCGTTTTCGCCACTCGTTCTGGAACGAGGTGTACGAGACCGTACTCGCCTGGTACATCCTGCCGCCGGTGCTGGTGGCGCTGGTCAATCCCAAGGCTGGTGGCTTCAACGTCACCGACAAGGGCGGCATCATCGACAAGCAATTCTTCGACTGGAAGCTGGCGCGCCCGTACCTGGTGCTGTTGCTGGTGAACCTGGTCGGTATCGGTTTCGGCGTGCACCAGTTGATCTGGGGCGATGAGTCCACCGCCGTGACCGTGGTGATCAACCTGACCTGGACCCTCTATAACCTGATCATCACCAGCGCCGCCGTGGCCGTGGCGTCCGAGACACGCCAGGTGCGTTCCGAGCCGCGCGTGAGTGCGAAACTGCCGGTCAGCGTAATCTGCGCCGATGGCCGGTTACTCGCCGGTATCACCCAGGACTTCTCCCAGAACGGCTTTGGCCTGATCCTCAATGATGGCCACTCCATCGGCCAGGGCGAACGGGTGCAATTGGTGCTGTCGCGAAATGGCCAGGACAGTCTGTTCCAGGCGCGGGTCGCGTTCAGTAAAGGTTCGCAGATCGGGGCGCAATTTGAATCGCTGTCGCTGCGCGAGCAAAGCGAGCTGGTACGCCTGACGTTTTCCCGTGCCGACACCTGGGCCGCCAGTTGGGGCGCCGGCCAGCCCGATACGCCGCTGGCGGCCCTGCGTGAAGTCGGTGGCATTGGCATTGGCGGCTTGTTCACCCTGTGCCGCGCCACCCTGCATGAATTGCGAACGGCCCTGCGCCGCAGCCCCTCACAACCGCTCGACACGTTGATGGACAAGCCATGACTTCCACTTTGTTTTTTGCGCGCACGCGTATGCGCGCGGCACTCACGTTGATGATTGCCTCGCTGCTGGGCCTGAGCTCGCTGGTACAGGCTGCCGAAAGCGCTTACAGCCTGACGCTCAAGCAGTTGGGCCGTCGCGACACCATGAACCTGCAGGGTGTGGAGTCGTCCGACAGCGTCAACTTCGACATCCGCGCCGACCAGGTGGTAACCGGCGCGCAAGTGCTGCTCAACTACAGCTACTCGCCGGCGTTGCTGGCTGACCTGTCGCAGATCAACGTGCTGGTCAACGATGAAGTGGCGGCCAGTATCCCGCTGACCAAAGAGGGCGCGGGCACTGCGCAACAGACGCTGGTGCAGATCCCGCCGCACCTGATCACCGAATTCAACCGCCTGCGCGTGCAGTTCATCGGTCACTACAGCATGTCCTGCGAAGACCCGTTGCATAGCAGCCTGTGGGCAAAAATCAGCAACAGCAGCGAGCTGAAACTGCAGGTGTCGCAGATCCAGTTGAAGAACGACCTGTCGGTGTTGCCGCTGCCGTTTTTCGACAAGCGCGATGCGCGCCAGCTCAGTCTGCCATTCGTGTTTGCCACCGCCCCGGACAACGCCACGCTGGAAGCGGCGGCCACCTTGTCGTCGTGGTTCGGCGCGCTGGCCAGCTACCGTGGCGCGACGTTCCCCACCACCTACGGCTCGATCCCGGCCAAGGGCAATGCCATTGTGCTGGTGCTGAGCCCGAGTGCGGTCGACGTCAACGGTGTCCAGGTTGCACAGGCCACCGGGCCGACCCTGAACCTCATCGCCAACCCCAACGATCCGCAGGGCAAACTGCTGATCGTGTCGGGCCGCGACGGTGCCGAGCTCAAGCGTGCCGCCACCGCCGTGGCGCTGGGCAACCCGGTGCTGGCTGGCAGCAGCGTGGTGATCGACAAGCTCGAAAGCCTGGCGCCGCGTCGCCCCTACGACGCGCCGAACTGGGTGCCGAGTGATCGCCCGGTACGCCTCGGTGAACTGGTCGAGCTGAAAAAGCTCAGCGTCGCAGGCTACAACCCGGGCGCCATCAACGTCGACTTCCGCCTGCCGCCCGACTTGTTCAACTGGCGTGAAGAAGGCGTGCCGCTGCACCTCAAATACCGCTACACACCGCAGCAGGTGTCGACAAACTCGTCGTTGCTGGTGGGTATGGATGACCTGTTCATGAAGTCCATGCCGTTGCCGTCGATCACCAGCCTGGCGGACGGCAAGACCTTGCTGAGCATGCTGCAGACAGACAACACGCTGCCGCGCGAAGCCACTGTGCTGCTGCCGATCAGCTCGGCGTCACCGATGTCCAAGCTGCAACTGCGCTTCATGTACGACTACATAAAAGAAGGCGAATGCCGCGACATCATCGTCGATAACATGCGCGGCACCATCGACCCGGATTCGAGCCTGGACATCAGCGGGTACCAGCACTTCATCGCCATGCCTAACCTGGGTGTGTTCAACGATGCCGGCTTCCCGTTCACGCGCCTGGCGGACCTCTCCGAGTCGGCCGTGGTCTTGCCGGACACCTTCGGCACAGAAGAGCTGAGCGCCTACCTCACCATCCTCGGTCGCTTTGGCGAGTCCACCGGCTACCCGGCCACTGCGGTCAAGGTGGTGCAGGCCAAGGACGTGCAAAGCGTGGCCGACAAAGACTTGCTGGTGATTGCCACCGGTGCTGACCAGCCGTTGTTCAAGCAGTGGCAGCAGTACTTGCCGGCCAACATTGACGGGGCGCAGCAGCACTTCAAATTGTCCGACCTGCCGCGCTACGTGAGCAACTGGGTCAGCCCTGACGACGAGGCCAACAAGCACGCCGCCAACGCCGCGATCAGTCTCAACAGCTTGAGCACCAGCACCTGGTTTGCCGGCTTCGAGTCGCCGCTCAAGGCGGGTCGCAGTGTGGTGTTGATTTCCAGCACCAAGCCCGAAGGCCTGCAGGCCGCGACGGCCGTATTGATCGGCGGTGACCAGTTCAAGGACACCATCCAGGGCAGCCTCGCGGTGGTGCAAGGTACGCAGGTCAGTTCACTGGTGGCCGACCAGCAGTATTACGTTGGCAAGCTGGGGCTCTTCAAGCAGGTGCAATGGCGCCTGTCGCAGAACCTGGGCTGGATGCTGCTGTTCACCTTCCTGGGCCTGGCGATCGTGAGCTCCCTGGTCTACCTGTCCCTGCGGGCACGTGCAAAACGGCGGTTGGCATGATGCGTAAAGCCGGTTGGGTGGCGTTGGGCCTCGCGCTCTTCGCCGGCGCGGCCCAAGCGCAGACGTGCGACGCGCAGTGGCCGTTGTGGCAGAACTACGCGACGCGCTTTGTGCAGGATGACGGGCGGGTGTTGAACTCGTCGCTGAACCCCAGCGAAAGCAATTCCGAAGGCCAGTCCTATGCGATGTTCTTTGCCCTGGTGGGCAACGACCGTGCGCGTTTTGACAAGCTCTGGACCTGGACCAAGGCCAACATGGCCGGCAACGACATCACCCGCAACCTGCCAGGCTGGCTGTGGGGCAAGAAGAAGACTGGCGAGTGGGGCGTGATCGACGCCAACTCTGCCAGCGACGCTGACCTGTGGGTGGCCTACGCGCTGCTGGAAGCGGCGCGGGTGTGGAATGTGCCGCAGTACCGCGCCGATGCGCAGCGGGTGTTGGCCAATGTCGAAAAGACGTTGATCGTGCGCGTACCGGGCCTGGGCAAGATGCTGTTGCCGGGGCCGGTAGGTTACAGCTACCCCGACGGGTTGTGGCGTTTCAACCCCAGCTACCAAGTGCTGGCGCAGTTGCGACGCTTCCACAAGGAACGTCCCGACGGTGGCTGGAACGACGTGGCCGAGAGCAATGCCAAGATGCTCGCCGACCCCAAGAGCAACCCCCACGGTATCGCCGCCAACTGGGTCGGCTACCGCGCTACCGGCGCGAATGCCGGCGTGTTTGTGGTCGACCCGTATTCCGATGACCTCGGCAGCTACGACGCCATCCGCACTTACCTGTGGGCCGGCATGACCGCCAAGGCTGATCCGCTGGCGGCGCCGATGCTCAAGGCGTTGGCTGGCTTTTCCCGTGCGACGGCGGCCTCTCCCAGTGGCTTTCCGCCGGAGAAGATCCACGTGCTCAGCGGTGCAGCCGAAAACAACAACGGCTTTTCGCCGCTGGGCTTCTCGGCCTCGGCCCTGGTGTTCTTCCAGGCGCGTGGCGAAACGGCCCTGATGCAACTGCAGAAAAACAAGCTGGACGACGTGCTGGGCAAAGCCATGGCCCCGTCGGCGCCCGATAGCGCGCAGCCGGTGTATTACGACTACATGCTCAGCCTGTTCAGCCAAGGCTTTACCGATCAAAAGTACCGCTTCGAACAGGACGGTACGGTCAAATTATTCTGGGAGGGCGCATGCGCCGTCACACGCTAGCCCTCGCGATAGTGGCTGCCCTGGTGTCCAGCGCCAGCCTCGCCGCGACCACTGACCCCCAAACCTTGCTGATCGAACAGGGTTACTACTGGCAGTCGAAGAAAAACCCGGAACGGGCCACCGAGTCCTGGCAGAAGCTGCTGGGCCTGAGCCCGGAGCAGCCGGACGCGCTGTACGGCCTGGGTCTGATCCAGGTGCAAAAGCAGCACCCGGATGAGGCGCAAAAGTACCTGGCCCGCCTGCGCGCGATTTCGCCGCTACCACGCCAGGCGTTGCAGCTTGAGCAGGACATTCTGGTCAACGTACCCGCCAATGCCAAGTTGCTGGAGCAGGCCCGTGAGCTGGGCGAACCGGTGGAAGAGCGCGAACAGGCTGTCGCGCTGTACCGCCAGATTTTCCAGGATCGCCAGCCTCAAGGCTTGATTGCCCGTGAGTATTACAACGCCCTGGCCTTCACCCCCAAGGGCACTGCCGAGGGTATCGCCGGCTTGCAACGAGTGACGCGTGAGCGGCCGGATGACGCGATTGCCGCGTTGTTCCTGGCTCGGCACCTGGCGCGCAACCCCGGCACCCGTGTCGAAGGGATCCGCGCCATGGCACGCCTGGCGCCCAACAACGAAGTCGGCGGCGCCGCTGACGAAGGCTGGCGCTTTGCGTTGGTCTGGCTCGGCGCACCCAACCGTGACCAAGTGCCGTTGTTCCAGGAATTCCTTGCCAAGCACCCGGACGACAGCGAGATCCGTGAGCTGATGAACAAGGGCATCGCCCAGGGCAAAGGGGACGGTGGCTGGCAGCGCGATCCGAAGCTGGTCAAGGCATTCAAGGCGCTCGACGCGGGTGACCTGAAAACCGCCGAGCCATTGCTGGCGGCGCGCCTGGCGGAAAAATCAAACGATGTCGATGCCCTCGGCGGTATGGGCGTGTTGCGCCAACAGCAGCAGCGCTTCAGCGAAGCGGAAAATTACCTGGCCCAGGCCACCCGCTTGCCTGGCGGTGCGGCCTGGCAAAAAGCCCTGAATGACGTGCGTTACTGGAGCCTGCTCAAACAGGCCAGGGACGCGCAGAATGCCGGCCGCAGCAGCCAGGCCCGCGACCTCGCCGCGCAGGCCGAGCGCCTGAACCCGAGCCGGGCGGATGCCACCGTGGCCCTCGCTGGTTTCCAGGCCCAGGACAATCAACTCGACGCCTCCGAAGCCAGCTACCGCAAAGTGCTGGCGCGCAACCCAGGCGATGCGGACGCGTTGAATGGCCTGATCGGCGTACTGTCGCAGTCCGGTCGTCCGGAAGAAGCCTTGAAGCTGATCGACTCGGTGTCTGCAGCGGACCGCGCCAAGCTGTCCTCCAACGTGAAAATCAAGGCCCTGCGAGCGACCCAGTTGGGCAAGGTCGCCGATCAGCGTGGCGACTTGAAGGCCGCGCAAGCCGCGTACCAACAGGCGCTCGACGCTGACCCGGAAAACCCTTGGACGCGTTTCGCCCTGGCACGGGTTTACCTGCGCGACGGGCAGATTCGCAATGCCCGCGCCTTGCTTGACGGCCTGCTCAAAAGCCAGCCCAACCAACCGGACGCGCTGTACACCAGTACCTTGCTGTCGGTTGAACTGGACGAGTGGAAAGCCGCCGATGCAACACTGTCGCGCATTCCTGCCGGCCAGCGCACCGCTGATATGAATGAGTTGGCGAGTGACATCGCTCTGCACAAGCAGACCGAAATCGCGATCGAAAGCGCTCGCCGTGGCCAGCGCCCGGAAGCCCTGGCCTTGCTGGGACGCAGCGCGACGCTGGCAGGTAAAAAGCCCGAGCGTCTGGCGGTGTTGGCATCTGCCTACGTGGACGTTGGCGCGCCGGAAGAGGGCTTGCAGATCATGCAAGGTGTGCTGGACAGCACGCCTGATCCGACCGCCGACCAGAGGCTGCTCTACGCGGGTGTACTGCTCAAAGCCAACCACTACACCGAGGCCGGCGACATCCTGCGCGGCATGCAGGGCCAGCCGCTGAGTGATGCCGGGCGTCAACGCTACGAAGACCTGATCTTCCAGTATCGGGTCAAGCAAGCCGATGCGTTGCGCGAGAAGAACGACCTGGTGGCAGCTTACGACATGCTCTCGCCGGCACTGGTGCAGCGGCCCCATGACGCCTCGGCCATTGCCGTGCTGGCGCGTATGTATGCCGACGGCGGCGACGGCAAGAAAGCCATGGCGCTTTACGAGCCGCTCGTGCAGCAGAACCCCAATAACGCGCGCCTGCAACTGGGCCTGGCCGGTATCGCCTTGAAGGGCGGTAACCGTAGCCTGGCCGAGTCGGCCACCGACAAGGCGCTGCGGCTGGACCCGACCAGTGCCGAGACGCTGACGACGGCGGGGCAGATCTATCAGGGCCTGGGCCGCAATGCCGAAGCAGCGGAGTTGTTGCGTCGCGCCCTGGCGATTGAAAACACCCAGCGGACCCAGGCGCGTTCGGCCCTGGCGGACGCGCAAGGCGTGGCGTACAACCCATTTGTTGGCCTGCCGGGTCAGCGCCGCCAGATCACCGACCTGGCCGTTGACCGTGGCGCGGTGCCTCCGCCGATCGACGCGCCGGCAAACGTCATGCCCGCGCCGGTATCGGCGCCTGGAAATACGGTAACCGCCGCCGGCTTTGCACCTTCGAACAAACTGAGCGACCCGTTCGTGCCGCGGACGCGCATCGCCGCGTTGGACAACCCGACCCTGAGCCCGGCGCGCCGTGCCCTCGACGGTCTGCTGCGTGATCGTAGCCCGTACCTGGTGCAAGGCTTGAGCGTGCGCAGCAACAACGGTGAAAGTGGCTTGAGCAAAATCACCGATGTGGAAACGCCCTTCGAGGCGCGTATGCCGGTGGGTGACTACAACGTAGCGTTGCGTGCGACGCCGGTGAGTTTGAGTTCCGGGACGGTCAAGGCCATCTCTGCGGCGCGCTTTGGCGCTGGTGCAGGTGAGGATGGCGCCAAGAGAGAAAACGGTGTCGGCCTGGCGGTCGCGGTCGAAGACCCGGCGCAAGGCGTCAAGGCCGACATCGGCGTCAGCCCGGTGGGCTTCACCTACAACACCGTGGTCGGTGGCGTGAGTGTGAATCGACCGTTCACCGAAGGCGGCAACCTGCGTTATGGCGTGAATGTTTCGCGGCGGCCGGTCACTGACAGCGTGACCTCGTTTGCTGGTTCGAAAGCACGGATCACTACCGCCGATGGCGAGGTCATCGAGAAGAAGTGGGGCGGTGTCACTGCCAACGGCGGGCGTGCAGAACTGAGCTACGACAATCAGGAAATGGGTGCCTACGGGTATGCGTCGTTACATCAATTGCTCGGCAATCACGTCGAAGACAATACGCGCATGGAACTGGGCAGTGGCGTCTACTGGTACCTGCGCAATACCCCAACCGACACCCTCACACTGGGCATCAGCGGCATGGCCATGGGTTTCAAGGACAACCAGGGTAACTACACCTACGGCAACGGCGGCTACTTCAGTCCGCAGCGCTTCTTCTCCCTGGCTGTTCCAGTGCGTTGGGCGCAGAGTTTCGATCGCTTCAGCTACGAGTTGAAAAGCTCGGTGGGCGTGCAGCATATCGCGCAAGATGGCGCCGATTATTTCCCGACGGAAAAAGACCTGCAGGAAGCGTTTGAAAACCCGAAATACAAAAGCAGCAGCAAGACCGGCATCGGCTACAGCCTCAACGCAGCCGCCGAATACCGTCTTACCTCACGCTTCTACCTGGGTGGCGAAGTCGGCGTCGACAACGCCCAGGATTATCGCCAGTACGTCGGCAACGCCTACCTGCGCTACCTGTTTGAAGACCTGAGCGGGCCTATGCCCTTGCCGGTCAGCCCTTACCGTTCCCCTTATTCGAATTGATTGATAGGAGTCATCCATGCCTGTTTCTGCAATTGCCGGCCTGACCCTGCTGGTACTCGGTGAAAGCCACTTGAGCTTCCCGGACCATTTGCTGGACCCACTGCAAGCCAACCTCACCGCCCAAGGCGCCAAGGTGCACACCATCGGTGCCTGCGGCGCCGGTGCAGCCGACTGGGTCGTGCCAAAGAAAGTCGATTGTGGTGCCGAGCAGTTGCCGGGTGGCAAACCTCAGGTGTTCGGCAAAAACGCCATGAGCACCACGCCGGTCAAGGACCTGATCGCCAAGGACAAGCCGGACCTCGTGGTGATCATCATCGGCGACACCATGGCCTCCTACCCGGACCCGCAGTTCCCAAAAGTCTGGGCGTGGAAGAGTGTGACCTCACTGACCAAGGCTGTCAGCGAAACCGGCACCAAATGCGTATGGGTAGGCCCGGCCTGGGGCAAGGTCGGCAGCATGTACAAGAAGGATGACGCGCGCACCAAGTTGATGTCGTCGTTCCTGGCAACCAATGTGGCGCCATGCACTTACATCGACTCGCTGACCTTCTCCAAACCGGGCGAGTGGATCACCACTGACGGCCAGCATTTCACCATCGACGGCTACCAGAAGTGGGCCAAGGCCATCGGCGGCGCGCTGTCGGCATTGCCGGCGGATGCCGTGAAAGGAGCCAAGTGATGAAGCGCATCACTCTGGGCCTGGCGACCTTGCTCGCCAGTGTCAGCGCCTACAGCGCCGACATTCCGCTGTACCCCACCGGGCCGGAAAAAGACTCGGCGTTCCTGCGGTTTGCCAATGGCACCGCCAGCGAATTGGAACTGGTCGCCGACGGTTCCAAGGCCAGCCTGGTATTGGCGGGCGACAAGCTGGTTTCCGACTACCTGCCGGTATCGGGCGGCAGTGCTCCTATCAAGGGTGTGTTGAGCCAGGGCGACAAGACGGCTGACCTGAGCGTCACCGTGGCCCCGGGCGAGTTTGCCACGGTGGTCGCGGTGACGGATGCCAAAGGCGGCATTCGCCAAGTGGTGATCCATGAGCAACCGGATGATTTCAATGCGCTGAAAGCCTCCCTGGCGTTCATCAACGCCGACGCCGCGTGCGCCGACGCCAGTCTGGAAGCTGTGGCACAGAAGGCCGAGCTGTTCAAAAAGGTTGTTGAAGGTTCGGTGCAGCGCCGCATGATCAACCCGGTGGAACTGTCGGTGCAGCTCAAGTGCGCGGGGGCGCCGGTTGGCCAGCCGCTGACGTTCAGCCTCAAGGCCGGCGAACGCTACAGCGTGTTGGCGCTGCCATCCGCCACGGGCTCACGGTTGTTGTTCGCGCCTGATTCGCTCGCTAACTGATCAGGCCCGAACCACCATGGTCTTTGCCTCACTCGAATTCCTCACGCTGTTCCTGCCGGCCTTCCTGTTGATCTACGCCCTGGCTCGTCCGAGCTGGCGCAACGTCATCCTGTTGATCGGCAGCTGGTTGTTCTACGGCTGGTTGAGCCCGTTGTTCCTGTTCCTGCACATGGTGTTGACCGTGGTGGCATGGGTCGGCGGCTTGCTGGTGGACCGCTCCCGTGAGGACGGCAAAGGCCGGGTGCGCCTGTTGATCGCGTTGATCGTGTTCAACACGGCGGTGCTGTGTTGGTACAAGTACGCCAACATCGTCGCTGGCACTGTGAGCGAGGTGATCACTTGGTACGGTGCGATGCCGCTGGACTGGCAACGCGTGGCCTTGCCGGCCGGCTTGTCGTTCATCGTGTTGCAGGCGATTTCCTACCTGGTGGATGTGCACCGGCACACGGTGCCGGTGGAGCGCAGCTTCATCAACTACGCCACCTATATCTCGATGTTCGGGCACTCGATTGCCGGTCCGATCATCCGTTACGACTGGGTTCGCCGCGAGCTGAACCAGCGTTATTTCAACTGGGCGAATTTCTCCCTGGGCGCGCGGCGCTTCATGATCGGCATGGGCATGAAAGTGCTGGTGGCCGACACCCTGTCGCCGCTGGTGGACATTGCCTTTCACCTGGAGAACCCAAGCCTGGTGGACGCCTGGATCGGTTGCCTGGCGTATTCGCTGCAACTGTTCTTCGACTTCGCCGGCTACAGCGCCATGGCCATCGGCCTGGGCCTGATGCTGGGCTTCCACTTCCCGGAAAACTTCAACCGGCCCTATCTGGCCAGCAGCATCCAGGACTTCTGGCGGCGCTGGCATTTGTCGTTGTCCAGCTGGTTGCGCGACTACCTGTACATCGCCCTGGGTGGTAACCGCGATGGCGTGTGGCGCACCTATCGCAACCTATTCCTGACCATGGCGATCGCCGGCCTGTGGCACGGCGGCGACAGTTGGAACTACCTGCTGTGGGGTTCGGCTCACGGCGTGGCGTTGTGCGTGGACCGTGCGTGGTCGCGTTCGAGCTTGCCGAGCATTCCGCCGGTGCTGTCGCACATCCTCACCTTGCTGTTTGTGTGCCTGGCCTGGACCCTGTTCCGCGCGCCGGACTTCCACTCGGCGCTGACCCTGTACGCCGGCCAGTTCGGTATGCATGGCATGGGCCTGGGTGACGCGATGGCCGTGGCCATGCGCCCGGCCCACGGCATGGCGGCCTTGTTGGGCCTGGTGTGCATCATTGCGCCGATCTGGCAGGTGCGTTGCGAACAGCGTTTCGGCACCCAGCCGTGGTTTGTCCTGGCGGCTTCACTGTGGCCGGTGGCGGGGTTTGTGTTGTCGTTTGCGCTGATTGCCAGCCGCGACGCCGTACCGTTTCTGTACTTTCAGTTCTAAGGACGCCCGACCATGCCTGCTCCTACCGCGCCGACTCCACCGAGCGACTTGGCCGTTCGCACCAGCCCCCTGGCGGCCTGGGTGCTGGTGCCCTTTTTGGCGGCGGGGCTGTTGTCCTGCGCTTGGCTGATGGTGAAGGGGCCGATCAGTTATGTGCCGGCCAAGGTCGACAGCGACATGTTGCTTCATGGCGACCTGACCCACCGTTTTGCCAAGGAACTAGCCAAGGCGCCGATGGCGATCCAGGCCGCCAACCTGGAGCGCGGCGGCAGCTGGCTGGTGTTCGGCGACACAGGGCCGCGCGTGCGTCCGGGTTGCCCCGGCTGGCTGTTTATCAGCGATGAGCTGCGCATCAACCGCCATGCCGAGGGCAATGCCCAGACCAAGGCCCAGGCGGTGATCGACCTGCAAAAACAACTGAGTCACAAAGGCATCGACCTGCAAGTGGTGGTGGTACCGGACAAGAGCCGCATCGCCGCCGCCCAGCGCTGTGGCCTGTACCGTCCAGCCGTGCTCGATAGTCGAATCCGCGATTGGACCGCCGCGTTGCAAGCGGCTGGTGTTTCTGCTCTGGACCTCACGGATACACTCAAGCCCTTGGGCGCCGAAGCCTATCTGCGCACGGACACCCACTGGAGCGAAACCGGCGCTAACGCCGGTGCCCAGGCCCTGGCGCAGCGTATCCAGCAACACGGTATCAAGGCCACGCCCGAGCAAAGCTTCGACATCACCCAGGCGCCGCTCGCCGTGCGCCCAGGTGACCTGGTGCGGCTGGCCGGTCTCGATTGGTTGCCGCCCAAGCTGCAGCCGCCCGTCGAGTCGGTCGCGGCCAGCACGGCGCATGAAACCGCAGGCGCCACCAGCAATGCCGACGACCTGTTTGGCGACGCGGGCCTGCCCAATGTGGCGCTGATCGGCACCTCGTTCTCGCGTAATTCCAATTTCGTCGGTTTCCTGCAAAAGGCCCTGAATGCGCCTGTGGGTAATTTCAGCAAAGACGGGGGGGAATTCTCGGGCGCGGCCAAGGCTTACTTTGAAAGTCCGGCCTTCAAGCAAACACCACCAAAATTACTGATTTGGGAAATTCCAGAGCGGGATCTGCAAACGCCCTACGATTCGATCAACATTGGTCAGTAATTTGACGATCTGCCGTTTGTCTAAAAAATAGACAACCACATCATCAAAATAATGACACTTTTATGCGCTTGAAGCAGACTGCCTGCACTAGGGCGACCACAAAAAGACCTGCGGTAAGCAGTCGTATCAGCTGACCTTCTCACGTCTTTGAGCTTCGCCGTGATGAGGAATTCGCTATGAGCTTTACCGATGGCCTTCTCGTGCTGCTTGGCAAGGATGTCAGCCGTGACGTCCAGGGATTGAATGCGCGCTTGCATTTTTTTGGCAGCATCCCTGTGGATGACGGCACCCCGTTCCCCCCGCAAACACCCAGTGCAAGTGCGCAGTCCCAGCCGGTGGATAAGGCGTTGCGGCGTCCGTGTGTGGTGGCGTTGGTGTCGGTTAATGGTGGAGTGGGGCGCAGTACCCTGGCCACAGCGTTGAGCAGCGGCCTGCAGCGTCTGGGCGAGTCGGTGGTCGCCATCGATCTGGACCCACAGAACGCCCTGCGGATGCACTTCGGAGTCAGCCCGAGTTCGCCGGGTATCGGCCCGACCAGCCTACGCAATGCGCATTGGGACACGCTCCAACAACCCGGCTTTGTCGGCAGTCGCGTGATTACCTTTGGCGACACCGACCTGCGCCAGCAGGATGACCTGCAACGCTGGCTCAAGCATGAGCCGGACTGGCTGGCGCAACGCCTGGCCGCCTTGGACCTGAGCGCCCGTCATACCGTGATCATCGACACCCCTGCCGGTAACAACGTCTATTTCCATCAAGCCTTGAGCGTGGCCGATGTGGTGTTGGTGATCGCCCAGGCCGATGCCGCCTCCCTGGGCACCCTGGACCAGCTTGACGGGCTGCTGGCGCCGCACCTTGAGCGCGAGCATCCACCCCACGTTCATTTTGTGCTCAACCAACTGGATGAAGACAATGCCTTCAGCCTGGATATGGTCGAGGCGTTCAAGCAGCGCCTGGGCGCTAAAGAACCACTGGAAGTGCACCGCGACATGGCGATCAGCGAGGCATTGGCGTTTGGCGCCGACCCCTTGGACAGCCAGGAATTGACCTTGGCCGGAGACGATATCAATGAGCTTTGCCGCCTGTTGATCGCACGCAGAAAACACCTATAAATCGCGCTTTATACGGTTAACGCCAGATGCTTATGCACAATCGGTTGGATGTCGGTGTCATCAAACAGCCCTTTTGTGGAGGCGTTCTCATCACACCGCAACTGCCTGTTTTACGTGCGTTTTATTTTGTGAACAAAAAATGACCAGCCTGGCTTTTGCCCTGTAGCGTAGATGGCTACAGGCTCCGTAAAGAATCCATCAACAGAGTTATCCACAGGCTGCACGGCGACAATTTTGCCTCTTAATCGCGCTCGGCAAGCACCATCAGGTTGCGCGGCGTCAATGCGGGTTCGCAGAAGGTGCCTACGTCGACCTTGTAGCCGTTTTCGCCAAGAAATAGCGCCCGATCCAGCACCAGCCATACCTCCAGCGGGCGCCGAAACAGACCACGCAGCAATTCCAGGTTCCTGACCTCGGCCAGGCGATGCCAGCCGTGTGCTTCCAGGGCCGCCCAATCCTGTTCACCTGTGGATAAGCCTTTGAGGCTTGCCAGCTCCCGGCAGTAGTCCGCGAAGGGTTTGTCGAGCCAACCGGCCGGCAGGGAGGGTGTTGGCAGGTACTCGTCCAGACCGCGCAGTTCACGTTGCAGCTGATCGAAACCCAGGCGCCGCGCCATGGACATGTCCCGCCGCCAGCGCACGCGTTTGCCGGCGGTGACGGTTTCGCTCAGCGGCAGGCCGAGGTCATCCAGCGACAGTTGCAGGTGTGAGGCACGGCCTGCGTGGGACAGTGGCTGGTAGATGTCGGCATGGATGCGGTTGTAGCAGCAGGGCGCCAGGGCCAGTTGTTTGCAGCCGGCCGCACTGGCCAGTCGCAGCAGGCGCACATGCAGGTCGCCGCAGGCGTGCAGGGCGACGGGCGTGTGTTCAGGGTCAATCTCAACGTGCGTCATGACGTCTTGCAGGCGATGGGTAACGGCCAAACGGTGGTGGTCGCTCAAGGCCTGGCCTGCAGCGATCAACGCCGGGTCATACTCCAGGCACGTCAGGGCCTGATCGTCTTGTAGCAGGCGGCGACCCAGGTGGCCCTTGCCCGCGCACCAGTCCAGCCAATGCGTGGGCGTCTGCGCAAACTGCAGTGCAGCGCCAAAGGCTTCTATCTGTTCCCATTTGCGACCCGGCACATCGACGTTCAAGCGATGGCGAGCGGTGGGCAGCGGATGCGTCGCTAACTTATCCACAGCACTGAGCTGACGAGCCTGCGCAGCGAGCTGTGGAAAAGGCGCCGGTGCCGGCAGGTCGTGAGGATGGTTGTGACTGGCTTCGGCATCGTCCAACGAGCGTTGGCGCAGCCACTGGGCGAGTGCGGGGTGCTGGGTTTCCCACGGCAAGTGCAGATGAGTAAAGGGCCGTGGTTTCCACAGCCCTTGGTGCTCGATCAGAAACGCATCCAGCGCCTGGAAGCGTGCTTCAACGTCCTTGGCAGGCATCGACGCGTAGCCAGCGTTCCAGCAGTTTGAAGCCGCGTACCAGCAGGTACGCCATTAACAGGTAGAACAGGCCGGCGGCGAAGAAGATCTCCACCGGCAAATAGGTACGGGCAATGATGGTCCGCGCCATGCCGGTCAATTCCAGCAGGGTGACGGTACTGGCCAGGGCGCTGGCCTTGAGCATCAGGATCACTTCGTTGCTGTACGCCGGCAGGCCGATGCGCGAGGCGCGCGGCAGGATGATGTAGAACAGCGTCTTGGGCTTGGACATGCCCAGTGCGCGCGCCGCCTCAATCTCGCCCGGCGGAATGGCCTGGATCGCGCCGCGCAGGATCTCGGCGATGTAGGCGGCGGTGTGCAGGGTCATGGTGGCAGTGGCGCACCAGAACGGATCGCGCAAGTAGGGCCACATGAAACTCCCGCGCACCGAGTCGAACTGCGCCAGGCCGTAATAGACCAGGAACAACTGCACCAGCAGTGGCGTACCACGAAAGAAGAAAATGTAGGCATAAGGCACAGCACTGATATACCAGCGCCGTGAAGAGCGGGCGATACCCAGCGGGATTGCCAGCAGCAGGCCGGCGATCACTGCAATGGCTACCAGCTCCAGGGTCAGGGTGGCGCCCTGCGCCAATTTGGGCAGCCACTTGATGATCACGGCCCAGTTCAGGCCCAGATCGAAATGCGCCAGCCAGCTGTAGTCGCCGCTCATTGGGTGCTCCTCGCAAAGCCGCGGGCGGCGCGTTTTTCCAGGAAGTGCATGCCGGTCATGGCCAGTACGGTCAGGCCCAGGTACATGAAGGCGGCGACCATGAAGAAGGTGAAAGGCTGCTTGGTGACGGTCACGCCGATCTGCGCATGGCGCATGATTTCTTCCAGGCCGATCACCGATACCAGCGCGGTGTCTTTCATCAGGATCATGAACAGGTTGCCCAGGCCGGGCAGGGCGATGCGCCACATCTGCGGCATGATCAGCCGGGTGAAGATCCGGAACTTCGACAGCCCCAGCGCGACACCGGCTTCGCGGTGGCCCTTGGGAATGGCGAGGATCGCGCCACGGAACACTTCCGTCGCATAGGCGCCAAAGCACAGGCCCAGGGCGATCACACCGGCGGCAAAGGCGCTGAGGGAAAGGTCGGGGTCGCCGAAGAACTCACCGAGGGCACGCATCAGGTTGACCGTGCCGAAATAAATCAGCAGCACCCACAGCAATTCGGGAATGCCACGAACGATAGTCGAGTAAGCACCGCCCACCCATTGCAGCGGCTTGTACGGCGAAGTCTTGGCCAGGGCCCCGGCAAGGCCGAGCACCAGCCCCAGGCACAGGGCCGTGAGCGCCAGTTTGACGGTCATCAGCGCGCCAGCGGCAAGCGCCGGGCCGAATCCGTAGAGATCGAAATTCATGGTGTTTTCATATCGCGGCAGGCATTGCAAAAAGCCGACGCGCTCAACTGAGCGCGCCGGGCATACCGTTCAGATCATTCGATGCTGAAAGGGAAGTACTTGTCGTTGATCTTCTTGTAGGTGCCGTCTGCCTTGATCTCTGCCAGGGCTTTGTTCAGGCGCTCGCGCAGTGGGTCGCCCTTGCGTACGGCGATACCGATCTTGTCGCTCTCTACAACCGGATCGCCCTTGAACTCGTAGGCGGAACCGTCTTTGCTCTTAAGCCATTCGTACTGCACGTACTTGTCGGCGAGGATGCCGTCCAAGCGACCGGACGTCAGGTCGAGGTAGGCGTTTTCCTGGGTGTCGTACAGCTTGGCTTCGGTATCCGGCAGCTTGTCTTCCAGGTAAGTACCGGCCAACGTCGCGCGTTGTGCACCGATGACTTTGCCTTTGAGGTAAGCGGCGTCGGTCTTGAAGTCGGCGGTGGCTTTAGGCGCGATGAATTGCAGCTTGTTGGAGTAGTACGGGTCAGTGAAGTCGACGGCCTGCTTGCGCTCGTCGGTGATCGACAGCGAGGACACCAGGAAGTCGAACTTCTTGGCATTCAGGGCCGGGATGATGCCGTCCCAGTCGGACACATACACTTCGCACTTCTCGACCTTCATCTTGGCGCACAGGGCGTCGCCGATATCTTTGTCGAAGCCGACGACGTTGCCGCTGGCGTCTTTATTGTTGAACGGCGGGTAAGCCGCTTCGATCCCCATTTTCAAGGTTTCTGCCATGGCCGTGGCGCTGAACGCCATCGAGACGGCCGCGGCCAGAAGGAATTTTTTATAGTTCTGCATGCATGTTGCTCCGTTAGCGGTTGCTGGACATGAATTGTTTGCAGCGCGCCGAAAGCGGGTTTTCAAACACCTGCTGTGGCGATCCTTGCTCTTCGACCAGGCCCTGGTGCAGGAACACCACTTCACTGGACACCTGGCGGGCGAAGCCCATTTCATGGGTGACCAGCAGCATGGTGCGGCCTTCTTCGGCCAGCGCGCGGATCACATTAAGTACTTCCTGAACCATTTCCGGGTCAAGGGCCGAAGTCGGCTCGTCGAACAGGATGACTTTAGGCTGCATCGCCAGGGTGCGCGCAATGGCCGCCCGTTGTTGCTGGCCGCCGGACAATTGCGCGGGGTAGGCGTGGCGCTTGTCGGCGATGCCGACCTTGTCCAGCAGGGCTTCGGCGACTTCGATGGCCTCGGCCTTGCTCTGGCCGAGCACACGGCGAGGAGCCTCGATGATGTTGTCGAGGATGCTCATGTGCGGCCACAGGTTAAAGTTTTGAAACACAAAACCGATTTCGCTGCGCAGGCGGTTGATCTGCTTGCCGTCGGCGGCCATCAGCTCGCCATTTTTCGCAGCCTTGAGCTTGAGTTCTTCGCCGGCCACCAGGATCTGGCCCTGGTGCGGGTTTTCCAGCAGGTTGATGCAGCGCAGGAAGGTGGACTTGCCGGAACCGGAGGAACCCAGGATCGAGATCACATCGCCGTCGCGAGCGGTCAGCGAGATACCTTTGAGTACCTCCAGCTCACCATAGCGTTTATGCAAGTTGCGGATTTCAAGCGCGGGCGCGGCCTCGGCCATGTGGGGTCCTCATTGTGTTCGTTGCGATCGTCGCTGTTGGGCCGCCTTCCTGGCGAGGCGCCAAGCTAGCATAGCGTCTTGACGGCAGCCAACAGCGTGGCGGGCGGTAATCAGGTGGTGTGCGGCAGGGTGTCGCATCGGCACAGCAGCGTGTCGCGCCATCAACAACCGAACAGCCGTTTGAACCCGAAATACCACAGGCTTCGCGTAAAAAAGGGCGCGATGGTGCCAGCTTTGGCCGGGTGTTGGAAGGGTTAACCGGGCAAACGGTGCATATCAGCCCTTTTGTGGGGCGTCACGTACTTTTTGTGTGTGTTTATGGTGCGTTTGTTCGTCGTATATGTGGGTCGCACGGTAACGCTATAGCGGAATGCCATTGTTCTCAATGACTTGCGACGGTTGTTGAATCGTCCTACAACCCGCGTCAATCGCGGCTCTGTAACATTTTGGCGCAAATCTTGCGTAAAAAATAAAGAACGCCCTGTTGGTTTCTTTTCACGAGAAAGATCCCGGGCCGGGCCGACCGTTTTCGCAATTCCTCGCAAAGGTGTGTCAATGAGTAGTACGCAAAGCTCCAATGACCTCGAACAGGGGCTCAAACCGCGTCACGTCACCATGCTGTCGATTGCCGGCGTCATCGGTGCCGGTTTGTTTGTCGGCTCCGGCCACGCGATTGCTGCCGCCGGCCCGGCTGTACTGCTGGCGTACGCCGCGGCGGGTACGCTGGTGGTATTGGTGATGCGCATGCTGGCCGAAATGGCCGTGGCGTCGCCGGACACCGGTTCGTTCTCTACTTATGCCGACCGCGCCATCGGTCACTGGGCCGGGTTTACCATCGGTTGGTTGTACTGGTGGTTCTGGGTGCTGGTGATTCCGCTGGAGGCCAACGCTGCCGCGACTATCCTGCACGCCTGGTTCCCGGATGTGGCCATCTGGGCCTTCACCCTGATCATCACCTTGCTGCTGACAGCAACCAACCTGTTCAGCGTGAAGAACTACGGCGAATTCGAGTTCTGGTTTGCGTTGATCAAGGTCGTGGCGATCGTGGGCTTTGTGATCCTGGGCCTGGCCGCGATTTTTGGCTTCCTGCCGACCAGCCAGGTCAGCGGTGTTTCCCATCTGTTCGACACCCAAGGCTTTATGCCAAACGGCATGGGTGCAGTCCTTGCGGCGATCCTGACCACCATGTTCTCGTTCATGGGCACCGAGATCGTCACCATTGCCGCCGCTGAATCGAAGAACCCAGGCCAGCAAATCACCAAGGCCACCAACTCGGTGATCTGGCGGATTGGTTTGTTCTACCTGCTGTCGATCTTCATCGTGGTGTCCCTGGTGCCGTGGAATGACCCGACCCTGGCGGCCGTGGGTTCCTACCAGACTGTGCTTGAGCGCATGGGCATCCCGAACGCCAAGCTGATCGTCGACCTGGTGGTACTGGTCGCCGTGACCAGTTGCTTGAACTCGGCGCTGTATACCGCTTCGCGCATGCTGTTCTCCCTGGGCCGTCGCGGTGACGCACCGGCCGTGGCCAAGCGCACCAACAAGAGCGGCACGCCTTACTGGGCGGTATTGTTGTCCACCGGCGCAGCGTTCCTGGCGGTGTTCGCCAACTACGTGGCCCCGGCTGCGGTATTTGAATTCCTGCTGGCCAGCTCCGGCGCCATCGCATTGCTGGTGTACCTGGTGATCGCCGTGTCGCAACTGCGCATGCGCCAGAAACGCACGGCGGCGGGCGAGAAGATTGTCTTCAAGATGTGGCTGTTCCCAGGCCTGACCTACGCGGTGATGGTGTTCATCGTCGGTACGCTGACCATCATGCTGTTCCAGGAAGCGCACCGGGTCGAGATCATCGCGACCGGTGTGCTGAGCGTGCTGGTGGTGGCGGCGGGGTTGTTTGTGTCCAGCCGGCGCAAGGCGCAGAGAGCGGGTGCAGCCGTACTGAACTGACGGCGTGCGGTAAAGAATGTGGGAGCGGGCTTGCTCGCGAAAGCGGTGTATCAGTGGATGAATCTGTTAACTGACACTCCGCATTCGCGAGCAAGCCCGCTCCCACATTTGGTTCTGCGTCAGGCTTGCGAACTGGTCAACGCTTGGGAGGCCGCAACGTAATCCGCCTGGAATTGCGGCGACTCGATCCACGCCAGTGCGGCGGCTTCATCGTCGGTGTCCGTGGCCCACTGCCGGTACTCGATCAATGCCGCAAGAATGAAGTCGGTGGCTTCCTCTTCGCCTTCCTGCTCAAGCACCAGTGCCAGCAAGGGATGGGCCAGGAATACGGCGCACAGCGCCTGCTGGCTGGTCTCGCCTGCGGTGCGCATCTCTACAAACAGCTCAGTCAAATCCACTGACTCCAGGTCGATGCGGCTGTCATCACCCGCAAACGCATCCGGCTTGGTCGCGACGGCGCGCTGGGTACGGTTTTGCTTGGCCTTGGCCTTTGCCCGGTGGGCGCGTTTTTGCTGCTTGTTCGGCGAGGCCATGGGCTCAACGTCCTAGGGTTCTGGGTCTGAGTGGAGTATTGAAGCGCAGGTTGGGGGAAATCCCAAGGGTATCTGCAGTTGATGGGTCGTTTTGAAGCCACGCCAACGCAATCGGCCACAGCCGGTCCTGATACTCGCTGCGAAAAAATGCGAAATGTCCGACTTCCTTTTCGCCTATGTCTTCAGGCGCGATGCGCAGGTGAGTGCACTCACTGCTGTCGAAGTAACCCAGTAGTCGTTCAATGGCAGCTACGGTTCCGAAGGGATCATCGGTGATGCTGATCGCCAGTATCTGCGCCTTCACGCGGCTGAATGGCAGTTCGCCCAGGTCTCGCCCGCTGGGTCGCGTTTCATACCTGGGCGACGGCGTGCTCCAGTCTCGCACCACGCCCGCGGGTGTGTCTTCCAGCCAGCCCAGGCGCTTGCCGGGGAAGTGCCCGCACAGCGCTGTCACCAGCGGCATCGCTACATGCCACTTGGCGAACATCCGCCAACGCACGCTCGCCGCATAGTCGCGCCAGTACGCAAACTGAGCGCCCACGGTCACCATCCGCCGGATCACCGCACCCGACGCCCCGAGCCCGGCCGCGCAGCCACCGAAGCTGTGGCCAACGACATCAATCGGCTGTCCTGGAAATTCCCGCTGTGCTCGCTGCAACATCGCCTCGAAATCCAATACACCCCAGTCCGACCACGAGGCTTTGAAGCCGCGCAGCGAGCCACTGCGGGATTCGCCGATGCCACGGTAGTCGTAGGTGATGACGTCGAAGCCGTTGGCGAACAGGTAATCGGCGAAGCGGGAGTAGTGACGGCAGCGCACGGAGGTGGCGGCATTGATGATGACGACCGGACGTTCAAGGTCGGTGCGCGGGTGGCGCCAGGTAAAGCCGCCCAGCATGTAGCCGTCGGCGGCAGGCTCGTGGAAAGCGTCCAGGGTGGGGCGGGTTGGAAGGTTCATAGGGCTATTGGGTCCTTGCGCCTCAAGTGAGGGAGTGCAGGCTCGCGCGCTTTTTTATAAGGCGTCGAACTTAACAAATTTCGCGCATCGTGATTGCGCAGATTGTCAGGGTGCTCGACCTTGCCGCCCTGGGTGCTTAGGCTGTCGGCCTTATGATCCATCCGAGCCAGCCTTATGACGCGCGACGCCCTCGAACACAACCAGATCCCGGTCTATTTCGCCGCCGTTCTGCTGGCCGTCGTCTTCGGCCTGCTCGCGCCCCCATTCGCCCACGGCCTCAGCGCGTTGGTCACCCCCGCTATCGCGGTGCTGATGTACGCGATGTTCCTGCAAATCCCCTTCCTGGACCTGCGCCAAGGCTTGGGCAACAAGCGCTTCCTGTCGGCATTGTTGCTGGCCAATTTCATCCTCGTTCCCTTACTGGTGTGGGCGTTGACCCAAAGCCTGGTGGGTCGCCCGGTCCTGTTGGTGGGGGCGTTGCTGGTATTGCTGACGCCGTGCATCGACTACGTGGTGGTGTTCACCCACATCGGCAAGGGCGATTCGCGGTTGATGCTGGCGGCGACGCCGGTGCTATTGCTGCTGCAGTTGGCGCTGTTGCCGCTCTATTTGAGCCTGATGCTCGGCGCGCAATCCGAGGTGGTCGTCCAGGCGCAGCCGTTTGTAGAGGCGTTCCTCTTGTTGATCGTGGTGCCGATGATTCTGGCGGTGGTCACGGTGTCGCTGGCACGGCGATCATCGATGGTCAGTGTCTGGAGCAGTGCCTGGGCGTGGTTGCCGGTGCCGGCGATGGCGCTGGTGTTGTTTGTGGTGATCGCCTCACACATCACGTCGGTGGTGCGGGATATGAGCCTGCTGTTGCCGGTGATCCCGGTGTATATCGGCTTTTTGTTGTTGGCACCGCTGATGGGTGCGATGGCGTCGCGGCTGTTTGCGCTCCCCGCCGCTACGGCGCGGGCGGTGACGTTCAGCGCTTCGACGCGTAACTCGTTGGTGGTGCTGCCCTTGGCGCTGGCGCTGCCCGAGGATGTGCGTGGCTTGGCGGCGACTGCGGTGATCCTGCAAACCTTGGTCGAGCTCGTTGGTGAGTTGATTTACGTTCGGTTGATCCCTAGGTGGGTGTGGCCCGCAGGTCGGTAAAAACGGCAATCTTCAGGTTTGTTCAGGCGCTATTCAGCAGGGCGGTCTGCACCATAAGTCGGCGCCCCTTACCTGACAGGTCAACCGATGGATCACCGCAACCGTTTCCGCCTGGAGTCACTGGGCATTTTTCTGTTTGCTCTTGTGTTGTTCACCTTCGGCATCTGGGATCAGCAGCCCCAGGGTTTTGACGGGCGCTGGGCGCTGTTCCTGCAGGAAATGTTTCGCCATGGCGCGAGTTTTTTCCCGACCACCTACGGGCAGCCCTACGCGGATTACCCCGGCACTGCGACCTTCTTCAGCTTTTTGTTTGCCCGACTGTTTGGCGCGCCGAATCATTTGGCGAACGTATTGCCCACCGCCCTGGCGTCCGCTGGGGTGGTGGCGGTGATGTATCGCCTGCTGGTCCCGGCGAATCGCCAGTGGGCGCTGCTCACGGTGTTATTGACCTTGCTCACCACTCAGTTGCTGGAAAAATCCCGGTCGGTGTGCCTGGACCAGATGGTGGCGTTGTTGTGTGTCGGCAGTTTCTACCTGCTGCACAGCGGCGGACGCTGGCGGCGGCTTGCGGTGTTCCCGCTGTTCATCCTGGGCTTTGCGATACGCGGGCCGTTGGGCTTGATCGAGGTCTGTGGCGTGGTCTGCGTCTATTGGGCACTGGGCAAGCCTGGTGAGCGGGTCAGGCAGGTGCTGATCCACGGTGTCATGGGCCTGGTATTGCTGGCGGCCTGTTGGTGGGTGCTGGTGAAGTTGGCGCGCGTCAGTGGCGGTGATGCCTTTGCCGATGAGGTGTTCAAGATGCAGGTGGGCGGGCGCCTCGATGAGACCGGTGAGCCGTTCTATTTCTACTTCCAGCTGAGTTTGTACCGCTACTTCCCGGTGGTGCCGTTGGCGCTGGCCACAATGATTGCGCTGCGTCATCGCTGGTCCGAGCGGTTCGCGGGCGATATGCAGTTAGTGGTGCGGCTAGGGGCCTGCGGCTTGATGATTTTGCTCGGGCTGTCGGTGCCGCATTTCAAGCGCGCCTATTACATCCTGCCCATGGTGCCGATGTTCGCCGCTGTCGCCGCCTATGGGCTTCTCCAGGCGCAAGGTTGGCTCGTTGGCGTGCGTCGCACCTACGAATGGCTTGTCGCAGCGCTGCCGGCGTTGTGCGTGGTTGTAGTCCTTGTCTGTCGGCATGGGTGGCAGAAGCATGGTTATTGGCCTGACGTTTCGCTACCGCTGCTGATCGGCGGACTGGTGGTGCTGCAGATCGCGGCACTGATCGCCTGGCGTCGGGTGGGGCGGCTGGTGTGGCTCAGCCTGATCGCATTGACCGCGCAATGGCTGCTGTTGGTGACGGTGGTTGAACCGGCGAAGGATCTGCAATTCGATACCCGGCAATTTGTCGGCCGAGTCGAGGCGCTGCGAGGCGCTCAGCCGGGGCCGCTGGTGTTTATCAACCTGGGCCGGGACACCTGGGCGGTGCGCTACGTGATGAACCTGGATCACGATGAGTACCCGGTGTTCATCGCAAGCAGCGAGATCGCGCGACTGGAAGCTTTGCCTCGGCCAGCCTGGGTGATCGTCTCGCGCAAGGAAACCGCGTTGTTGAAAGGCACGCCTCTGGAGCAGTTGGCGCCAAGGTTTGAAGGGCGGTTGAATGACAACCCGCTGATGGTATTTTTACTGAAGTGAATCGGCAGCTTGAGTCGAACGAGGAGGGCGCCCGGTTTGCGATTGAGTTCGGCGGACGCTGCTCGGAGATAAAAATCACAGGCAACAAAAAACCCGCACTAGGCGGGTTTCTTGATTGCTTTCACGTGATGTTGACACCACCTGAAAGCTGAAGGTGGTGCCCAGAGACGGAATCGAACCGCCGACACGGGGATTTTCAATCCCCTGCTCTACCGACTGAGCTATCTGGGCAACGGGGCGCATTAAACGGGTTTTTCAGGGGGTCGTCAAGCAAGTTTTCAAAAAATATTTAATTATTACCGTCGCTTACGTGCCGACCCCGGTTTTTGATCAATTATTGAGCAGGCGGCACGTAGCCGTCGGCCTTGGCGTATTCCTCGCCGGAAAAGAACTTGTCCATCTCGCCCGCCAGGTATTTACGATCTTCGGCGTTCATCATGTTCAGGCGCTTTTCGTTGATCAGCAGAGTCTGGTGTTTCAGCCAGTCGCCCCAGGCCTGGGCAGAGATATGGTCGAAAATGTCCTGGCCCTTGGCGCCTGGATACGGCGGGCGTTCCAGGCCTGGCAATTCTTCTTTGTACTTGCGGCACATTACGGTGCGGGTCATGACGACACTCCTGCATTCAATACGTCGGCCGCGCGCTTCAGCAGTTTTTTCACCGGGGCGGCAAGGCCCAGGCGCGGCGGGGTGGCGAGGTTATACCAGAGCCAGTCGGCCTCGGCCACGTGATGGGCGGATTCTTCGACCTGGACCAACCAGGGTTCGATGGCGAGCTGGAAGTGGCTGAAGGTGTGGATCAGCCCCGGCAGCGCCTGCTGCGTGCCCAGTTCCAACGCGTGCTGGTTGGCCAGGTGTTCCAGGTCTTGCAAGTCATCCAGCTCCGGCAAACTCCACAGGCCGCCCCACAGGCCCGTGGAAGGGCGACGGTAAAGCAGGATCGCACCCTCGGCATTGGCCAGCAGCGGCATCAGCGTGCGCTTCTGCGGGATAGTCTTGCGCGGCTTGGGGATCGGATAGCGCGTCTCCAGGCCGAGCATGTGGGCTTCGCAGCCTTTCTCCAGCGGGCATAGCAGGCAGCTGGGTTTGCTGCGGGTGCAGAGGGTGGCGCCCATGTCCATCATCGCCTGGGTATAGGCATTGACGCGATCATGGGGCGTGAAGCGTTCCGCAGTGGCCCACAGCTGCTTGGCCACCTTGGGCTCGCCGGGGTAGCCCTCCTGTGCGGTAAATCGCGCCAGGACGCGCTTGACGTTGCCGTCGAGGATCGGCGCACGCAAGCCCATGCTCAGGCTGGCGATCGCACCGGCGGTGGACAGGCCGATGCCCGGCAGCTCGGTGAGCTTCTCGACATCTTTGGGAAACTCGCCGCCGTACTCGGCCACGATAATCTTTGCAGTCTTTTGCAGGTTGCGTGCCCGGGTGTAGTAACCCAAGCCGGTCCACAGGTGCAGCACTTCGTCTTCCGGTGCAGCGGCCAGGGCTTCGACCGTCGGCAGCGAGGCCATGAAACGGTCGAAGTAATTGAGCACGGTGCTCACCTGGGTCTGTTGCAGCATGATCTCCGAGACCCACACCCGATAAGGCGTGATGCCCTGTTGCCAGGGCAGGTCATGACGACCGTGGCGGTCGTACCAATTGAGTACGGCTTCTGAAAATTGCTCGTTTCTCATCGTTTGAACAGGCCCTTCAGCGCGTCTTTAAGCTGCGGGTTCACCTTGTCGAGCTTCTCTTCCAGCTTGTCGCTGAGCTTGTTGCCGGCCGCCTTGATGGCAACCTGGGTCAAGCCGTCCTTGTCCAGGCGGCATGCCTTGGCGCCCAGTTCCAGCGGGCCACGGCAGCGCAGCGGCACTTCGATGCCCTGGAAGTTGGCGCCCACCTGGCAGGCGGGATCTGGCGTTTCACGCTGGTCACCTTCGACGATGATGCCGACGCGGTAGTCCATGCCCAGCACGCGCAGGTCGACGTCGCCGTTACCGTTGACGGTCAGGCCTGGGATGCGCACTTTCAAGTCAGGGTTGCTGGCGACCCCGTTACGGAAGGTCAGGTTGCCCTTCAACTCTTGGAACGGCGTGTCCTTGCCTTGCGGCGTGCTGCTCAAGGTCTTGCGATTGAGCAGGGCGATGCCGGTGCAGAGTTGTTGCTCAAGATTGGCGTTGAGCAGCACGCCGTTGTTGATCACAAAACTCGCGGTGCCGTTGAGGCTGTCGATCAGGGCTTTCTGGCTATTGCCACGGCCTGTGAGGTTGCTGTCGAGGGTGATCTGGCCTTTCACCGGCGGGGTTTGCCCCTGGGCTTGCAGGATGCGCTCGACCGGCACCTGCTTGATCCGGCTTTGCAGCGCAAGCACGGGGATATCCTGGCGCACATCAAGCGTGCCATTGGCCTGGAAGCTGCCGTTGTAGAGACCGCCGCTCAAGGTGTCGAGCTTGAGCTGACCATCGAGGCCGGAGGCTTTGAGCGCGGCATTCTGGATCGGCAACTTGCTCAGGGTGAGTTGGCCGAACGCAAGGTCGGCGTCCACATCCAGCGTGCGCAGACGCGCCAATGGCAGCAGTTTGTCGGTACTCCAGGCCCCTTTGGTCGGGGCGTCGGGCAGTGGCGTGGTGCCGCCGGCGGCCATGGCACCGGCTTCGCTGTTTTGCACTTCGGCCTGGCGTGCGGCGGTGGCGCCCTTGGCGGATTCGGATTTGGCGGGCAGGTAGTTGTCGGCGTTGAAGGTGTCGCCCTTGAGCTGAACGCGCAGGGATTGCTTGGCGAAATCGTCCACGGCGACGCGGCCGGTGAAGGTGCTGCCGTCGAGTTTCAGGTTCAGGTCTTCCAGGGCCACACTGGTCGGCGTGCCTTTGAGGCGGCTGACCAACTCGACCTTGCTCAGGCTGCCGTCGGCCATCGGCGGCAATGGGTGGCCGACGCTGTCGAGGAATTTGGCCAGGTCAAATTGGGCGATGGAGAGGGCACCGCTGAGCTGCGGGGTCTTGTCCAGATCGTTGACCTTCAGTTCGCCCAAGGCGCGCAACTGGTTGGCCGACAGCTTCATGTTGGTCCATTCGGCAATATTGGCCGCTTGGTCCACCAGCAGTTGGCCCTGGGTGGAGAATGTCACGGTCTTGCCCTGCAGCGGCTCACCCGTGGCTTCGCCAGTGATCTTCATGTCTTCAAGCTGATAACGCTTGAGCGCCCGCTGGATGCGCAGGTTGCCGTTGAGCTCGGTCTTGACGCGCATCACCGGCTGGTTGCTGCCGAAGAAGGCGGTGAGTTTCACCGGGATGCTGGCGCCTTCGTGCACCGCACCGGCGCTCAATTGAATGCTTTCGGCGCTGAACTGCTTGCCGGTCTGCTCATCGTTGTATTCAACGCGGGCGTTGTTGACGGTCAGGCTATCAATGTCCAGACGGATGGGTTTAGCCGGCTTCTCCGGTTCAGCCTCGCGAGGCGGCTCAACCGAACCCGGGCTGCCAGCGCTCGCCTCGGTCACGTTCTTGCCGATGTCTTCCCAGTTGCCATGGCCTTGCTTGTCGCGGGTCAGGCGCAGGTTCAGGCCTTCGACTCGCACGTCGCTCATCTGCACTTCGCGGCGCAGCAGCGGCAGCACGCGCACGGACAGGCCGAGCATCTGCAGGTCGGCGAAAGGTTGGGTCGGCGCAGTCAGGGTCGCCACGCTGGCTTCGTGCAGTTCAAGGCCGAGCCAGGGGAACAGGCTCCAGCCGATGTCGCCATTGAGCGTCAGCTCGATGTGGGCCTTGTCGCGGGCAATCTGGCGAATCTCGTCTTTATAGTCGTTGGGATCGAAGAGATGGGTCAGGGCAAAACCCAGAGCCACAATGATCAGCAACAGCCCGAGAAGTACCAGACCCAGGATTTTGCCGAACGCTTTCATGGGCGAGTCCTTGTATGTCGATTTCAAAATTTAGCCGCAGAGTATAACGCCCGACGGCCTACGTCAGTGCCCTGATCGTTACATTGTATCCAGGGCGGGGAAACGGGTTTCTGGCGTCAAATAAAACAGATTTCCTGAAAAAGGTGATATCAGTTTGGTTTTTCTGTCATCCACAGGTGCTAATCTGCGCAGGTTCGTCTGCCTTCTGCGACATAGCGTCGCGTTCAAATGGAGCTTTACTCAACAACAACGGCCAACGCTTTGCGTGCAAGGCCGAGGGAGAGAGCGCCCGACGGACACATACTAACAACTGGGGGAAACACCAATGAGCACTAGCACTGCGGCGGGTTCGACTGCCGCACAGCCTGCGTTCCTGTCCAAGGAACGCATTATCGCCAAGCCCGGCTTCAACCGCTGGCTGGTTCCGCCGGCCGCGCTGGCCATCCACCTGTGCATCGGCATGGCCTATGGCTTCTCGGTGTTCTGGCTGCCACTGTCCAAGGCACTGGGTATCACCAAACCGCTCGCCTGCGCGCCAGACATGGGCTTCATCGCCCAAGTCTTCTCGTCCCAATGCGACTGGCCCATCTCCATGCTGGGCTGGATCTACACCCTGTTCTTCATCTTCCTGGGCTGCTCGGCAGCGATCTGGGGCGGCTGGCTGGAACATGCCGGGCCACGCAAGGCTGGCGTCGTGTCGGCACTGTGCTGGTGCGGCGGCCTGCTGATCTCGGCGTTGGGTATCTATACCCACCAGATCTGGCTGATGTGGATCGGCTCCGGGGTCATTGGCGGTATCGGCCTGGGCCTGGGCTATATCTCGCCCGTATCGACCCTGATCAAGTGGTTCCCGGACAAGCGCGGCATGGCCACCGGTATGGCGATCATGGGTTTTGGCGGCGGCGCGATGGTCGGTGCTCCCCTGGCCGCAGCGCTGATGGGCCACTTCGCCACGCCAACCAGCGTGGGCGTATGGCAGAGCTTCGTGGTGATGGCGGCAATCTACTTTGTGTTCATGATCGGCGGCGCATTGCTGTACCGCGTTCCACCGACTGGCTGGAAGCCTGAGGGCTGGACCGCCCCGGCGAAAAAAGCCAGCAACGCGATGATCACCCACCGTCACGTCCACGTGAACGTAGCGTGGAAAACCCCGCAATTCCGCCTGGTATGGCTGGTGCTGTGCCTGAACGTTTCCGCCGGTATCGGCATCCTCGGCATGGCTTCGCCACTGCTGCAGGAAGTGTTCGGCGGCAAGTTGCTGGGTGTGGATGTGCCGTTTGGTCAGCTGGATGCCGGTCAACTGGCCTCTATCGCGGCCATCGCGGCAGGTTTCACCGGTCTGTTGAGCCTGTTCAACATCGGTGGTCGGTTCTTCTGGGCGTCGTTCTCCGACTACCTGGGCCGTAAAAACACCTACTTCGTGTTCTTCGCCCTGGGCTTTGCCCTGTATGCGCTGATCCCGAACCTGGGGCACCTGGGCAACGTGGCGCTGTTCGTGGCGGCGTTCTGCATCATCCTGTCGATGTACGGCGGTGGTTTTGCGACCGTTCCGGCTTACCTGGCCGACCTGTTCGGCACCCAGATGGTTGGCGCGATCCATGGTCGCCTGCTGACCGCCTGGGCCGCGGCCGGTGTACTGGGTCCGGTGCTGGTGAACTACCTGCGTGAGTATCAACTGAGCATCGGCGTCGAGCGTGCAGCTGCGTACGACATCACCCTGTACATCCTGGCTGGCCTGCTGGTGCTGGGTTTCCTCTGCAACCTGATGGTCCGCCCGGTGGCCGACAAGTACTTCATGACCGACGCCGAACTGGCCGCAGAACAGGCGCTGGGCCATGACAAAGGCGCCGATGCCACCACTTCCCTGGAGTGGAAGGCAGCCTCCGGTACCGTGCCATTGGCTATCGCCGCCTGGCTGGTGGTGGGTATTCCGTTGGCGTGGGGTGTGTGGGTGACCCTGCAGAAGACCGCAGTCCTGTTCCACTAACACCGTAAAATTTTGTGGGCGCGGTTCCTGTGGGAGCCGGGCTTGCCCGCGATGGCATCACCTCGGTGCAACTGAAAAGCCGAGGTGCCTGTATCGCAGGCAAGCCAGCTCCACAAAAGCTGGTTCTCACATGTATGCACATGTCTATCCCCGACACTCCATCAGTCTTATCCCCTCCGATGTTTCTGTTTAGCGCCCGCGCCCCTATAATGGCTGCCTTTTTCGCCCAATGATTTTGCGGAGCTGGTGATGGCCGAACGTAAGGCGTCCGTCGAGCGCGACACTCTGGAAACCCAGATCAAAGCCTCGATCAACCTGGATGGCACCGGAAAGGCCCGATTTGATATCGGTGTACCTTTTCTTGAGCACATGCTGGACCAGATCGCCCGTCACGGGCTGATCGACCTGGATATCGTCAGTAAGGGCGACCTGCATATCGACGACCACCACACGGTGGAAGACGTCGGTATCACCTTGGGCCAGGCATTTGCCAAGGCCATCGGCGACAAGAAAGGCATCCGTCGCTACGGCCACGCCTATGTCCCGTTGGACGAAGCGCTGTCGCGCGTGGTCATCGACTTCTCCGGCCGCCCCGGCCTGCAGATGCACGTGCCCTACACCCGCGCCACCGTCGGCGGCTTCGATGTCGACCTGTTCCAGGAATTCTTCCAGGGTTTCGTCAACCACGCCCTTGTCAGCCTGCACATCGACAACCTGCGCGGCACCAACACCCACCACCAGATCGAAACCGTGTTCAAGGCCTTCGGCCGCGCCCTGCGCATGGCTGTAGAGCTGGATGAGCGCATGGCCGGGCAAATGCCCTCGACCAAGGGCGTCCTGTAATGCAGACGGTCGCGGTTATCGATTACGGCATGGGTAACCTGCACTCGGTGGCCAAGGCCCTCGAGCACGTAGGCGCCGGCAAGGTGCTGATCACCAGCGATGCCAGCGTGATTCGCGAAGCCGACCGGGTGGTGTTTCCCGGCGTTGGCGCGATTCGCGACTGCATGGCCGAGATCCGCCGCCTGGGCTTTGACAGCCTGGTGCGCGAAGTCAGCCAGGACCGTCCGTTTCTCGGCATCTGCGTGGGCATGCAAGCCTTGCTCGACAGCAGTGAGGAGAACGACGGCGTCGACTGCATCGGCCTGTTCCCAGGCCAGGTGAAGTTCTTCGGCAAAGACCTGCATGAAGACGGCGAACACCTGAAAGTCCCGCACATGGGCTGGAACGAAGTCCGCCAGACCGTGGACCACCCGCTATGGCACGAAGTGCCGGACATGGCGCGCTTCTACTTCGTGCACAGCTACTACATCGCCGCCGGTAAGCCGGGCCAGGTGGTGGGCGGCGGGCACTACGGCGTCGACTTCGCCGCCGCGCTGGCCGAAGGTTCGCGGTTTGCCGTGCAGTTCCACCCGGAGAAGAGCCATACCCATGGCCTGCAATTGCTGCAGAACTTCGCCGCCTGGGACGGGCGCTGGTAAATGGCCAGGAAGCCGAAGCAGCCGATCTTGAACCTCACGCCCGAACAGGAGAGTGAGGCTACCCTCAAGATCAAGCGCTTTATGGAAGATCGCTTCGAGCTCAAGCTGGGTTCGTTCGAGGTCGCCGAGATCCTCGAACTGTTCACCAATGAAGTGGCTCCGCATTATTACAACAGGGCGATTTTCGACACGCAGACGCTCCTTAAAGAAAGGTTCGAAAGCATCGAAAGCGACCTGTGGTCGCTTGAGAAACCCTGATTTCCCAAGCATTGCTGAATTTCGAATAAGGTTTGCCAGATGCTGATTATCCCCGCTATCGATCTCAAGGACGGCGCCTGCGTCCGTCTGCGCCAAGGCCGCATGGAAGACTCCACCGTGTTCTCCGATGATCCGGTGAGCATGGCTGCCAAATGGGTAGAGGGGGGCTGCCGTCGCCTGCATCTGGTGGACTTGAACGGCGCCTTCGAAGGCCAGCCGGTCAACGGCGAGGTGGTCACTGCGATCGCCAAGCGCTACCCGAACCTGCCGATCCAGATCGGCGGCGGTATCCGCTCCCTGGAAACCATCGAGCACTACGTCAAGGCCGGCGTCAGCTACGTGATCATCGGTACCAAGGCCGTGAAAGACCCGGCATTCGTCGCCGAAGCTTGCCGCGCCTTCCCTGGCAAAGTGATCGTGGGCCTGGACGCCAAGGATGGCTTCGTCGCCACCGACGGCTGGGCTGAGATCAGCACTGTGCAGGTCATCGACCTGGCCAAGCAGTTCGAAGCTGACGGCGTTTCCGCCATCGTTTATACCGACATCGCCAAAGACGGCATGATGCAGGGCTGCAACGTGCCGTTTACCGCCGCACTGGCTGCTGCGACCAAGATCCCGGTGATCGCTTCCGGCGGCATCCACAACCTGGGCGACATCAAGTCGCTGCTGGACGCCAAGGCCCCAGGCATCATCGGTGCCATCACGGGGCGCGCGATCTACGAAGGGACCCTGGACGTCGCCGAAGCCCAGGCTTACTGCGATGCCTACAACGGCTGAGGACTGACCATGGCGCTGGCCAAACGCATCATCCCTTGCCTGGACGTCGACAACGGTCGCGTGGTCAAGGGCGTCAAGTTCGAGAACATCCGTGACGCCGGCGACCCGGTGGAAATCGCCCGTCGCTACGATGAGCAAGGTGCCGACGAGATTACCTTTCTCGACATCACCGCCAGCGTCGACGGCCGTGACACCACCCTGCATACCGTAGAGCGCATGGCCAGCCAGGTGTTCATCCCGCTGACCGTGGGCGGCGGCGTGCGCACCGTGCAAGATATCCGCAACCTGCTCAACGCCGGTGCGGACAAGGTCTCGATCAACACCGCAGCCGTGTTCAACCCGGAGTTCGTCGGCGAAGCCGCGCAGCATTTCGGTTCGCAGTGCATAGTGGTCGCCATCGACGCCAAGAAAGTCTCAGGCCCGGGCGAAACCCCGCGCTGGGAAATTTTCACCCACGGCGGTCGCAAGCCAACCGGCTTGGACGCGGTGGAGTGGGCGATGAAGATGGAAGGCCTGGGCGCCGGTGAAATCCTGCTGACCAGCATGGACCAGGACGGCATGAAAAACGGCTTCGACCTCGGTGTAACCCGCGCCATCAGCGATGCCCTGGGCATTCCGGTGATCGCCTCCGGCGGCGTCGGTAACCTGCAGCACCTGGCCGACGGCGTGATCGAAGGCCACGCCAGCGCGGTGCTGGCGGCGAGTATTTTCCACTTTGGCGAATACACCGTCCCCGAGGCCAAGGCCTACATGGCGGCGCGCGGCATCGTCGTACGCTAAACGCTGCTGGACACCATGGCAGGCGCGCGGCACTCTCTGCGCTTGCCATGGATTCCGGTAACTTACATGTTCAAGCACCTGCTGCTCGCCCTCGCCAGTACATCCCTCCTGTTGGCAGGTTCGGTCCACGCCGAAGAACCGTCTGACGCTTCCCTGGTGTTGCTGACGGAAAACTTCCCGCCCTACAACATGGCGAAAAACGGTAAGAACTTCGCCAAGGACGAGAACATCGAAGGCATCGCCGTGGACATCGTGCGCGAAACCTTCAAGCGCGCCGGCATTTCATACAACCTCACCCTGCGTTTCCCATGGGAGCGTATCTACAAGCTCGCGCTGGAAAAACCTGGTTATGGTGTGTTCGTGATGGCGCGCCTGCCGGACCGTGAGGCCCTGTTCAAGTGGGTCGGCCCCATCGGCCCGGATGATTGGGTGCTGCTGGCCAAGGCCGACAGCAAGATCCAATTGGATGACCTTGAGCATGCCCGCCGCTACAAGATCGGCGCCTACAAGGGCGATGCCATCGCCGAGACCCTGGAGAAGCAGGGCCTCAACCCGCTGGTGGTGCTACGTGATCAGGACAACGCGCAAAAGTTGCTGGATGGCCAGATCGACCTGTGGGCCACTGGCGACCCCGCCGGGCGTTACCTGGCGCGCCAGGTTGGCGTGACGGGGCTCAGGACGGTGTTGCGTTTCAACAGTGCCCAGCTGTACCTCGCGCTGAACAAGGAGGTGCCGGACGAACTGGTGGCCAAGCTGCAGGCCGCGCTGGACCAACTGCGTAAAGACGGTGTCGTCGACGAAATCATGGCGAAATATCTGTAATCGGCCGACCTCTCATTGTAGGCGCTGGCTTGCCAGCACCTACAGTGGACCGTCAGCGGTAAATGCCATTCTTGCCATGCCCGGCCATCGCCTGGTTACTGCGCACGCTGATCATCAACTTGATATCGATCCAGTCAACGCCCTGAGCCTTGAGCTTGGGCAATTCGCGCTCGAGCACCGCCAGGGTTTGCGGATACGGGTGGCCGATCATCACCACTGAACCCTGCTTGTGCGCCAGCTTGATCGCGGTCTGCAATTGCGTGGTGATTGCTGCTTCGGTGCGCTCGTCATCCAGGAATACGTCCCGCGAAACATGGGCCAGGCCGATTTTCTGGGCTTCGGCGGCGGCGACGGTTTGTGCACTGGTGCGGCTGTCGACGAAAAACTTGTTGCGCCGCTGCAGCTCGGCCATCAGCCAGGCCATGGCGGCCGGCTGGGCCGTCATGCGGCTGCCCATGTGGTTGTTGATGCCAGCGGTGAAGGGCACGGCCTGGAATGCCGCATCCAGGCGCTTGCCGAGCTCTTCGATGGGCAGGTCGGGGTGCCAGGCGAACGGTCCGGTGGCCGGGTCCATGGGCATGTGCAGGATCACGATCTTGCCGGCCTTGTGCGCTTCGCGCGCAAATTCGGCGGCGTGGGGCGTGTCGGGCATGATCGCCGTGGTCACTGGCCCGGGCAGGGCCAGCACACGCCGATCCCTGGGCAGGTTTTGCCCAAGGTCGTCGATGATGAGGGTCAGGTAGGCTTTGTGGGGCTCGCCGGCAGGCGTCGCATGGGCGACGCCTGCCAGGCTGCACAGCACAGCGATGATCAGGGCAAAACGCATATCAACGACTGCGGGTGATGCTCAAACCCTTGAGCAGGCTAAGCGCCTGGGCCAGTTGGTAGTCATCGTCCTGCGGCATCGGCTTGGCTTTCTTGCCGCTGCCGGTTGGCTGGTCGGCGCCGCCGTTGCCATTGCCCAGGTGGCCTTGCAGGTCCGCCTCTTTGTAGTACTCGCTGTCGATCTCGTTGGTGATCTTGGCCTTGCGCACTTCGATGTCCGGCACGATGCCCTGAGCCTGGATCGAGCGCCCGTTCGGCGTGTAGTACAGCGCTGTGGTGATCTTCAACGCGCGCTCGTTGTTCAGCGGCAGCACGGTTTGCACCGAGCCTTTGCCGAAGCTGGTGGTGCCCATCAGCACGCCGCGCTTCTGGTCTTGCAGGGCGCCGGCCACGATCTCCGACGCCGAGGCGCTGCCGCCGTTGATCAGCACGGCCAGTGGCACGTTTTCGCTCAGGTCGTTACCGGTGGCCGAGAAGCGCAGCTCGGAGTTGGCGATACGGCCCTTGGTGTACACGATCAGGCCCTTGGTGATGAAGTGGTCGACCACTTCCACCGCCGACTGCAGCACGCCGCCTGGGTTGTTACGCAGGTCGAGCACGATGCCGCTGAGCTTCTTGCCGTTGTCTTTGCGCAGCTTGGCCAGCGCCTTGGCCACTTCGTCGCCGGTCTTGACCTGGAACTGGGTGATGCGGATGTAGCCGTAGCCCGACTCCAGCAACTGGCTCTTCACGCTCTTGACCACGATGGTCGCGCGGGTCAGTGTCACGTCAAACGGGTTGCCACCGTCGCGTACCAGGGTCAGGGTGATTTTCTGGCCGATCTTGCCGCGCATCTTGTCGACGGCTTCGGTCATGGTCTGGCCACGGGTCGGTTGGCCGTTGATCTTCACGATGAAATCGCCAGCCTGAATGCCGGCCTTGGACGCCGGGGTGTCATCGATCGGCGAGACCACCTTGATGTTGCCGTCTTCGGAGCCGACTTCAATGCCCAGGCCGCCGAATTCACCGCTGGTGCTTTCCTGCAGCTCGGCGAAATCTTCCGGGCCGAGGTAGGCGGAGTGCGGATCGAGGTTGCTGAGCATGCCCTTGATGGCATTTTCCAGCAGGGTCTTGTCATCTACGGGTTCGACATAAGCGGCTTTGATCCGGTCCATGACCTCGGCAAAGGTGCGCAGCTCATCCAGCGGCAACGGTGCCTTGGTGGTCGCGGCCGTGGCGGCGGGTGCAGCCGGAGCGGCCTGGTCGGCGAATGCCAGAGGCGCGCCGATCACCAGGGCGATCGTCAGGGCCAGCGAAGTGAGGCGGGACAAATGCAGCATGTCGAACGAACTCCTAATGTAGATGCAGCCCTATCCTTGGGAACGGCACCATTGTGCGGGATCGCTCGGGCGACCCTGCTGACGAATAGCGAAGTACAGCGCCGGGGTGTCCTGGCCACCACTGTTACCGACAGTGGAGATGGATTCACCGGCTTTTACAACATCACCTGCCGACTTGAGTAAAGTCTGATTGTGGCCGTAAAGGCTCAAATAGCCATTACCGTGGTCAAGAATCACCAACAAACCGGCGCCCCGCAACCAATCGGCAAACACCACGCGCCCACCGTGAACGGCGTGTACTTGGCTGCCGGCCGAGGCACTGATCATCACCCCATCCCACTTGGCACGGGTGTCATCGCCGCGGGTTTCCCCGAAGCGTGCCAGTAATCGACCATCAACTGGCCATGGAAGTTTGCCCCGCGCTGAAGCAAAAGGGCCGCCGAACGACTCGCCGGCACTGGAAACCAGCGGGCCAGGCGCTGAATGTGCCGGTTTGCGCGGTGCCGGAGCGTCCGAGGTGGCAGCCAATTCGGCCTCACGCTGGCGCTTTTTTTCGGCTTCCTGCTGGGCGATCAGCGCTTTCTGCCGCGCTTCTTCGGCCTCACGTGCCTGGCGAGCCAGGGTTTCTTCGATGGTCTTGAGCACTTTGGCCAGGTCGGCCTGGTCCTGCTCGCGAGCCTGGAGCTTGGCGTCGCGGGCCTTCACGTCGTCATTGAGCTTGGCCAGGGCCAGCTGGCGCTCCTTGCGGACCTTGTCCAGCTCGTCGCGCTGGGCGTTGAGGCTGCTTTTCTGGTCTTCCAGCTGCGATTGCTGGTTGGCGATTTCCTGTTCGACGTTGACCAACTGGCGCAGGGTCTCGTTGAAGCTTTTCAACTGCTCCATCCGGGCCTTGCTCAGGTAGTCGTAGTAGGTAAGGGTGCGCGCGAATTTCTCGGGGTTCTGCTGGTTGAGCAGCAGCTTGAGGTATTCCTGGCGGCCGTTCTGGTAGGCGGCACGGGCCTGGATCGCGATCAGGCGTTGCTGTTCAACGCGTGCGCTCTGGAGTTTTTTTTTCTCAGCGTCGAGTCGCTCCAGTTCCGACTCGCTCTTCTTTAATTCTTTTTGCAGCTCCTGGACCTGCTTCTCCAGCTTGCCCATCTCGGTTTCCGTACCGCGCAGGTCTTTCTGCACGCCGGATTTCTCTTCCTGGAGCTTGCCGAGCAGTTTTTTCAGCTCGGTGATGTCCTGACGCGTAGCGTCCAACTGTTGTTGGGTTTGTGCGCGCTCATCGGCAAACGCCGGTTGGAGCAGGCAGACAAGAGCAAGGGTAATCAAGGCGCGAAGCATAGAGGCGGGCGACACCAGGGAAATGGACGGCCTAGTATGCCCGCCAAGCGCGGCAAAAAAAACGCCCAATTCGGGCTGGAACGCAAGATAGGTGCCGAGTGGCAGTGGTATGGCAAAAAGACATGTTCCAAACAGCGGAAAACAATGTGGGAGGGGGCTTGCCCCCGATTGCAGTGTGTCAGCTCAATAGGTGCTGGCTGATCCACTGCTATCGGGGGCAAGCCCCCTCCCACACTGTTGCGCGGTGTGGTTGAAATCAAATCAGAATCGAAGTCCCGGTCATCTCCACCGGCTTCTCCAACCCCATCAGCATCAACATGGTCGGCGCTACATCCGCCAGCACGCCACCCTCACGCACTTTGAAGTCGCGCTTGCCGACGTAGATGAACGGCACCGGTTCGGTAGTGTGAGCAGTGTGGGCCTGGCCGGTGGATTCGTCGGACATTTGCTCGCAGTTGCCGTGGTCGGCGGTGATCAGCGCTTCGCCGCCGACTTTTTCCAGGGCGTCGACGATGCGGCCGACGCACAGGTCCAGGCATTCCACGGCCTTGGTGGCGGCTTCCAGGTTGCCGCTGTGGCCGACCATGTCGCCGTTGGCGTAGTTGACCACGATCACGTCGTAACGCTGGTGGTCGATGGCATCGACGATTTTGTCGGTCACTTCCGGCGCACTCATTTCCGGCTGCAGGTCGTAGGTGGCGACTTTTGGCGAGGGAATCAGGATGCGCTCTTCACCCGGGAACGGCTCTTCACGGCCGCCGGAGAAGAAGAAGGTCACGTGGGCGTATTTTTCGGTTTCGGCGATGCGCAGCTGGGTCTTGCCGTTTTTGGCCAGGTAATCGCCCAGCACGTTATCCAAGGTGCCCGCTGCAAAGGCGGCGGGGGCCGGGATGCTGGCGGCGTACTGGGTCAGGCCCACGTACTGTACTTTCGGCTGGCGGGCACGCTCGAACTCCTTGAAACCGTCTTCGACAAACACACGGCTCAGCTCACGGGCACGGTCGGCGCGGAAGTTCATGAACACCACGGCGTCGCCGTCTTCAACCTTGACCGGCTCGCCGATGGTGGTGGCTTTGACAAACTCGTCGCTCTCGCCGCGAGCGTAGGCGGCTTCCAGGCCTTCCTGGGCGGTGGCGGCGTTGAATTCGGCCTGGCCGTCGACGATCAGGTTATAGGCCTGGGAGACGCGGTCCCAGCGGTTGTCACGGTCCATGGCGAAGTAACGGCCCACCAGGCTGGCGATGCGGCCTTTGCCGAGGGCAGCGAAGGTGGCGTCGAGCAGTTCGATGGACGACTGGGCGCTTTTCGGCGGGGTGTCGCGGCCGTCGAGGAAGGCGTGCAGGTAGATCTTGTCGGCGCCGCGCTTGAAGGCCAGTTCGGCCATGGCGACCAAGTGGTCCTGGTGGCTGTGGACGCCGCCATCGGACAGCAGGCCCATGAAGTGCACGGCCTTGCCGGCGGCTACTGCTTTATCTACCGCGGCGCAGATGGTCGGGTTCTCGAAGAACTCGCCATCGCGGATCGCTTTGGTTACACGGGTGAAGTCTTGATATACCACTCGTCCGGCGCCGAGGTTCATGTGGCCGACTTCTGAGTTGCCCATCTGGCCGTCCGGCAGGCCTACGTCCATGCCGGAACCGGAGATCAGGCCGTTGGGGACGCTGGCGGTCAGGCGGTCGAGTACTGGCTTCTTGGCCGCGTATACCGCGTTGTCGTGGTGGCTTTCACTGTGTCCGAAGCCATCGAGAATTATCAGGACCAAAGGTTTAGGCGTAGTAGTCATAGATCCTCTCGCGGCGGTAATAAAGGAAGACAATTGAAAAGGGAGTGGCAGTTTAAAGCGAAGTTCCGACCACGTCACCGCTTTACGGGGGTTGGCCCCCCCTGACGGCTGTGTATACTTACCGCCATTTTAACGCCCTGGAACCTCCTTGATGGTTGATCACCTGATTGCATTTGCCACTGCCCACTATCTGCTTGTGGGTGCCTTCGTCATCCTGCTGGCGCTGCTGATCGCTCACGAATTGAGCCGCGGTGGCCGCAGCCTGAGCACGGCGGAGCTGACCGCGCTGGTCAACAAGGATGAGGCCGTTGTCGTGGACATCCGCCCGGCCAAGGATTTCGCCACCGGCCATATCGTCGGTGCCCTGAACATTCCGCAGGACAAGCTGATCGCGCGCCTGGCCGAGCTGGAAAAGCACAAGGCCAAGACCATCATCCTGGTCGACGCCCAAGGCCAGCACGCCGGCACCCACGCCCGCGAAATGCTCAAGACCGGCTTCACCGCCGCCAAGCTGTCCGGTGGCATCAGCAGCTGGCGCGCCGATAACCTGCCGCTGGTGAAGTGATATGAGCCAGGTTGTCGTGTATTCCAGCGATTGGTGCCCTTACTGCATACGGGCCAAGGCCCTGCTGGAGAAAAAGGGCGTTGCCTTCGAAGAGATCAAGGTCGACGGCAAACCCCAGGTGCGCGCCGAAATGGCCCAGAAGGCGGGGCGCACGTCCGTGCCGCAGATCTGGATCGGCGCCAAGCACATCGGTGGCTGCGACGACCTGTTCGCTCTGGAGCGCGCCGGTAAACTCGATGCGTTGCTGCTCGTCTGACTCCTAAACCCTAAAAGACCCCAAGATCAAGAAGGATCTGCGATGACTGACCAACAGAACACCGAAGCAGCAGAAGCCCAAGCTCCACAGTTCTCGCTGCAGCGGATCTACGTGCGTGACCTGTCGTTCGAAGCGCCGAAAAGCCCGGCCATCTTCCGCCAGGAATGGACCCCAAGCGTTGCGCTGGACCTGAACACCCGCCAAAAGGCACTGGAAGGCGACTTCCACGAAGTCGTGCTGACCCTGTCCGTGACCGTCAAGAATGGCGAAGAAGTGGCCTTCATCGCTGAAGTGCAACAGGCCGGTATCTTCCTGATCCAGGGCCTGGACGAAGCGTCCATGAGCCACACCCTGGGCGCGTTCTGCCCGAACATCCTGTTCCCGTATGCCCGTGAGACCCTGGACAGCCTGGTCACCCGTGGCTCGTTCCCTGCGCTGATGCTGGCTCCGGTGAACTTCGATGCCCTGTACGCTCAAGAGCTGCAGCGCATGCAACAAGAAGGTTCTTCGACGGTTCAGTAATTTCGAACCCGACGCAGTACTCAATGTGGGAGGGGGCCTGTGTGGGAGCTGGCTTGCCAGCGATAGCATCACCGTGGTGTGACTGACACACCGAGGTGCCTGCATCGCGGGCAAGCCCGGCTCCCACACAGGCCCCCTTCCACATTTGTTTTGCGGTGTTATTTGAAGCCGAGTTGGCGCCAGCCTTCGTAGACTGTAACCGCCACGGTGTTGGACAGGTTCAAGCTGCGGCAACCCTCGCGCATCGGCAGGCGCAGGCGATGGCCGTCGGGCAGGGCGTCGAGCACCTCGGCCGGCAGCCCCCGGCTTTCCGGGCCGAACAGGAAGGCGTCGCCTTCGGCAAAACTGGCATCATGGAATGGCCGCGAACCCTTGGTGGTGAACGCGAACAGCCGTGGGTGGCCCAGGCTTTCCAGGCAGCTGGCGAGGTCGGCATGGCGCTTGAGCGTGGCGTACTCGTGGTAGTCCAGCCCGGCGCGGCGCAGGCGCTTGTCGTCCATGTCAAAGCCCAGCGGCTCGATCAAATGCAGGTGGCAGCCACTGTTGGCGCACAGCCTGATAACGTTGCCGGTATTCGGCGGAATTTCTGGTTGAAAAAGGATGACGTGAAACATGCACGGCTCCGAAGGCAAAGATGCGCTGCATTCTACCCCCGAAGAGGACCCAAGGCCGAAGCTTATGCCTCGGGTCATGGGCTCTTTGGCGATTGTCGGCATGATGGTGGGCCTGATGATCGGCCGGCTGACCACCCCGGACCCGGTCGAACTGCAACAGGTCGAGACCGCAAGGGATGGCGTGGTGGTGTGGTTCAACAGTGAGCCCAAGCTGCACGGCGAGCATATCGACGGCACCGTGGCGCTGCTGTTCGACGCACAGGGCAAGGCCGCCGGTGGGCAACTCAAGGTCAATGAAAAAGACGTGAACTGGCGCGTGCGCAAGACCGATGGCGGCCTGCTGCTGAACCTGGTGGCGGCCCGGCCGTTGCGTGGGGAGTGGAAGGGTGAGAAGGCCGATGGCCGCTGGCGATTGGAGATCCATCTCCAGGAGGAATAAAAGAGGGAATCCCCGGCCTGCCTGTACCAAGGTCCCCAAAACGGGCTGGGGCTATGGGCGCTGTGCCACATAAGCCCCGGGTGTAAAGAAGGGAGTTCCCGGCCTGCCTGTACCAGGGCTCCCAAAACGGGGTGAAGCCGTGAAGGCTTCGGTGTTAAAGAGGGAATCCCCGGCCTGCCTGTACCGAGGTTCCCCAAAGCGGTGTGGAGCGCGACGCGGTTCGCATCAAGCACCCCGGATGTAAAGAGGGGATTCTCGGCCTGCCTGTACCAAGGTCCCCGAAACTGGGTAGTACAAGGGTTATTGCAGGGCGCGTGCCAGAGTCGCCAAGTTGTGCCAAAAAAATCTGCAGAAAGCGCAAAGCCCCGGAATACGGGGCTTTGGTGTTTTTGGCTTTTAGGTTCTTTTCAACGAGGCTGTAGTTTCGGGCTTTGGATTCGTGCCCGATGCCGGTTCATGGTGCATTGAAGCGGTGCACAGTCTTGGGTCCAACACAAAACAACTGTGGGAGCTGGCTTGCCTGCGATGGCGGTGTGTCAGCCATACATCGGGTGACTGACACGGTGCTATCGCGGGCAAGCCCGCTCCCACAGGGGATCTTTAGTGGATCAGAGAAGGTGGGTCAGCCTTCATCACCCTCATCATCATCCCCGCCGTCGACCTTCATCCCCAGCTCCTTGATCTTGCGCGTCAAGGTGTTGCGGCCCCAACCCAGCAACACGGCGGCATCGCGGCGGCGGCCAGCGGTGTGCTTCAAGGCGGTCTCGATCATGATCCGCTCGAACGCCGGCACGGCGCTGTCCAAGAGGCTCGACTGGCCGCGTGCCAGGGCCTGGTCGGCCCACTGGCGCAACGCCTGCTCCCAGTTGGTCACGGGGGCGGAGTCCTGCGGCAGGCTCAACAGCTCCGGCGGCAGGTCGCTGATATGCACTTCGCGCCCAGACGCCATTACGGTGATCCAGCGACAGGTGTTCTCCAGCTGGCGCACGTTGCCCGGCCACGGCAGGTTCTTCAGGTATTCCTCGGTCTCGCTTTTCAGCAACTTCGGCTCGACAGCCAGCTCTTGGGCGGCTCGGCTGAGGAAGTGGCGGGCGAGAGTGGGAATATCTTCGCGACGGTCCGACATGCGCGGAATGTGGATGCGGATCACGTTGAGGCGGTGGAACAAGTCCTCACGGAATTTGCCCGCATGCACCAGGGTTTCGAGGTTCTGGTGGGTCGCCGCAATGATGCGCACGTCGACCTTGACCGGCGTGTGCCCGCCAACGCGATAGAACTCACCGTCCGCCAGCACCCGCAGCAGCCGGGTCTGGGTATCGGCGGGCATGTCGCCGATTTCATCAAGGAACAACGTACCGCCGTCAGCCTGTTCAAAGCGGCCGCGACGCAGGTTGGCTGCGCCGGTGAACGCGCCTTTTTCATGGCCGAACAGCTCGGACTCCATCAAATCCTTGGGGATCGCCGCCATGTTCAAGGCGATGAACGGCGAGGCTGCCCGTGGGCTGTGACGGTGCAGGGCGTGGGCCACCAGCTCTTTACCGGTACCGGATTCGCCGTTGATCAGCACGGTGATGTTGGAGTGGCTCAAGCGCCCGATGGCGCGAAACACTTCCTGCATCGCCGGCGCTTCACCGATGATTTCCGGGGTGCGGGTGAGGGCCGGTGGGGCTTCCTGGTTCTGTTGTTCCTGGGCGTGCTGGTTCGCGCGCTTGACCAACGCCACCGCCTCGTCCACATCGAATGGCTTGGGCAGGTATTCAAAAGCGCCGCCCTGATAGGAGGCGACAGCGCTGTCCAGATCCGAGTGCGCGGTCATGATGATCACTGGCAGGCGCGGGTGCTGCTCGCGGATCCGCGCCAGCAAGTCCAGGCCGCTGGCGCCGGGCATGCGGATGTCGGAGATGATCACGTCGGGCTGCTGGCGAGCCAGGCGGCTCATCACCCCGTCGGCGCTGTCGAAGCTCTGGGTGGTCATGCCTTCCTGTTGCAAGGCTTTCTCGAGGACCCAGCGGATAGAACGGTCGTCATCGACGATCCAGACAGTTTCACTACGGCTCATGTCGATGGGGCTCCTTGTTCCAGAGGCAGAAAGATCGAGAAGGTGGTGTGGCCAGGATGGCTCTCACATTCGATCAGGCCCTGATGCTGGCTGATGATGTTCTGGGTAATGGCCAGGCCCAGCCCGGTACCGTCCGGGCGGCCGCTGACCATGGGAAAGAAGATGGTTTCCTGGAGTTCCGCAGGAATGCCGGGGCCGTTGTCGATGATTTCGACCTTGGTCACCAGGCGATGGCGCACATGGCCGATGGTGAACTGACGCAGGGCGCGGGTGCGCAGGCTGATGCGGCCCAGGCGCAGTTCGTTCTGGCTGCTGATGGCCTGCATCGCATTACGCACAATATTGAGCACCGCCTGGATCATCTGTTCGCGGTCGATCAATACATCGGGAATGCTCGGGTCGTAGTCGCGCACCAAGGTGATGCAGCCCTGGCTTTCGGCCTCTACCAACTGGCAGACACGCTCCAGCACCTCATGCACGTTGGTCATTGCCAGGGACGGCAGCTTGTTGGAGCCGAGCATGCGGTCCACAAGGTTCCGCAGGCGGTCGGCTTCTTCGATGATGACGTTGGTGTAGTCCTTGAGGTGTTCCTCTGGCAGCTCGCGGGCCAGCAGCTGCGCTGCGCCGCGAATACCGCCCAGCGGGTTCTTGATCTCATGGGCCAGGCCACGCACCAGCATCTTGCTGGTTTCCTGCTTGGACAGCTGCGCTTCCTCCTTGGTGATGCGCAGCAGGCGGTCACGGGGGTGCACTTCCAGCAGCAGCAAGGTGGTGCCGTTGCTGAGGATCGGGGTTACGGCATAGTCGACGGTCAGGGTCTGGCCGGTGAGGGCCGTGAGCATCGCCTCGCGTTTGGTGAACGGGTGTGCCTGCTCCACGGCCTGGCGCAACGAGCTCAACGCCTCGGCCGACTCAGTAAACAATTCGCTGATGAACTGCCCATGGCTGCGCTGGCCGCTGATAGCCAGGAGCATTTCCGCCGCCGGGTTCATGTACTCAAGACGCAAGTCGTCATTGAGCAGGATGGTTGCGGTGGTCAGGTTGTCGAGTAGCAAACGGTGCAGTGCATCGCTGATGGTCATCAGGACCTCTTTTGGAGCAAGGCGCGGGCTTGAGGCACACGCTGATACAAGGAAAATGCAAAAACCAAACCAAGGCTCCGAAAAGAAGCGTGCAAGCCCTGAAATGGGGGTTTTAGGCGCGAAACTGTGGCGTTCTGCCAGCTTGCTCGGGAAGTTTCGAACCAAAATGGGCTGGACAGGTGGGAAGGGTGCAGCCTATCGCACCAATATAGTGCGGTTTTGTGAAGGTTGTTCAGGAAGGTATAACCGAATACGCCCAATCCAAATGTGGGGGCTTGCTCGCGTAGGCGGTGTTTCAGTCAATGCATCGAGACTGACACACCGCCTTCGCGAGCAAGCCCGCTCCCACAGTTTTGATTGGGTTTGCAACGCTTAACCTTTGTAGATGCACAGCTCGGCGGTGGCGCGGATCATTGCCAGTTGGCGCAGCGGATCATTCAGTGGCTCATGCACGGCGGTGGCGAGCCATTTGGGGCACTGCGGGTCCGTGCGCTGCGGGGTAAAGTCAGCCAGTTGCTGCAGCAGGCGTTTTTGCAGTTCATCCAGCTGCGGGCGAATCTGCTTGACCAAATCCGGGCGGGGGTCGTCAGGCGCCTTGCCCTGGAACTGCCAGTCGGAAAGGTGGGTGTACTGCACCAGTTTGTTGGCCTCGATCTGCGCCGAAAAAAACTGCTCGGCGGCGGCCGAGTCCAGCTTGTAGGTCGGCGCCTGGGCGCTGACGCTGGCGATCACCTCTTGTTCACGCTTTTTATCTTCTACCGGCTTTTTGCTGTCCCATTTGCTCAGGGCTACCTGATCGGCAATTTCCAGGCGTTCGGCGATGCTGTTGAGCAGCGGCTCGAGCGTGGGCGGCGCAGCACTCGCAGTGGCACTGACAAACAGCAGAGCGAACACTAGTCGATGTTTCAAGGATGATCTCCTGTGGGGGTGGGCTTGCCCGCGATGGCGGCGTATCAGTCAATACAATAGGTGCCTGGCGCGGCGCAATCGCGGGCCAAAAAAAAGACCTCCCGGGGGAGGTCTTTTTTGTCACGCCGCTCTAAGAAGCGGCGCTACTGGATCAGCAGCTGTAGTACAGCTCGTATTCCAGTGGGTGTACGAAGGTGCGAACCTTGATTTCTTCTTCGCTTTTCAGGCTGATGTAAGCGTCGATGAAGTCGTCGCTGAACACGCCGCCTTTGGTCAAGAACGCACGGCCCTTGTCCAGCTCTTCCAGGGCTTCTTTCAGGCTGCCGCACACTTGTGGGATCTCTTTGGCCTCTTCAGGCGGCAGGTCGTACAAGTTTTTGTCGGCGGCGTCGCCAGGGTGGATCTTGTTCTGGATACCGTCCAGGCCGGCCATTACCAGGGCAGCGAAGGCCAGGTACGGGTTGGCTGCTGGATCCGGGAAGCGGGCTTCGATACGGCGAGCGCGAGGGCTGGACACGTAAGGAATACGGATCGAAGCGGAACGGTTGCGCGCCGAGTAGGCCAGCATTACCGGTGCTTCGAAACCTGGGACCAGACGCTTGTAGGAGTTGGTCGACGGGTTGGTGAAGCCGTTCAGGGCCTTACCGTGCTTGATGATACCGCCGATGAAGTACAGGGCAGTGTCGGACAGGCCGGCATAACCTTCGCCAGCGAAGGTGTTCTTGCCATCTTTGGCGATGGACAGGTGAACGTGCATACCCGAACCGTTATCGCCATACAGTGGTTTAGGCATGAAGGTAGCGGTACGGCCGTAAGCGACTGCAGTGTTGTGTACGCAGTACTTCAGGGTCTGTACTTCGTCAGCCTTGGCAACCAAGGTGTTGAACTTCACACCGATTTCGTTCTGACCGGCAGTGGCCACTTCGTGGTGGTGCACTTCGATGACCAGGCCCATGTCTTCCATGGCGTTGCACATGGAGGTACGGATTTCGTGGTCGTGGTCGAACGGCGGAACTGGGAAGTAGCCACCTTTGATACCTGGACGGTGGCCATGGTTGCCGCCTTCCACGTCTTGGTCGGACATCCAGGAGCCTTGTTCGGAGTAGATCTTGAACATGGAGCCGGAGATGTCGGACTTGAACTTGACTTGGTCGAAGATGAAGAATTCTGGCTCTGGGCCTACGAATACGGTGTCACCGATACCGGTGGACTTCAGGTATTCCTCGGCACGCTTGGCGATCGCACGTGGGTCGCGGTCGTAGCCTTGCATGGTCGAAGGCTCGATCACGTCGCACACCAGGATCAGCGTCGGCTCTTCGGTGAACGGGTCGAGTACGGCAGTGCTGTCGTCCGGCATCAGGATCATGTCGGAGGCTTCGATGCCTTTCCAGCCAGCGATGGAGGAACCGTCGAACATTTTGCCTTCTTCGAAGAAAGCTTCATCCAGCGCGTCGCGAGCCGGCATGGTCACGTGGTGCTGAGTGCCTTTGGTGTCCGTGAAGCGCAGATCAATCCATTTAACGTCATGATCTTTGATGAGTTGAACCGACTTCGACATAGTGTCCTCCGGGTGGCTTCGGGCTGGGGTAGTGGAGTTAGCCCTTAGAATGTGGGTGATGCCGGCGCGGATACTCCGCCATGGCAACCTGCCTCACAAGAGAGCAAATTGCATGCCAGTGCGCCAACATGGGTTTTCTGCTCCAAAAACGCCCCTATAAAGGTGCATTACGACAAAAGCCCAAAAATAGCGCACCTCAATGTAGCGTAAAGAGGCACAAATGCACCTATTTAGTGCGTGTCGCGTGCTGTGCATATTAACTGGTTAAACCTTGAGCGATTTCCGCTATAATCCGCGCCCCCCTTTTTCAGCAGGCCCGGCGCGCGCTGTTTCCATGAAATTAATCGTTAAAGTCTTCCCCGAGATCACCATCAAAAGCCGACCGGTACGGACGCGTTTCATCCGTCAGTTGGCCAAGAACATCCGTGCCGTGCTCCGCGATCTGGACCCGGCTGTGGTGGTGAACGGCGTGTGGGACAATCTCGAGCTGGAAACCCGTATCACCGAGCCCAAAGCCTTGAAGGACATGACCGAGCGCCTGAGCTGCATGCCGGGCATCGCGCATTTCCTGCAGGTGGATGAGTACCCGCTGGGCGACTTCGACGACATCACCGAGAAGTGCAAACAGCACTACGGCAGTGAGCTTGAAGGCAAGATCTTTTCGGTGCGCTGCAAGCGTGCCGGCAAGCACACTTTCAGCTCCATGGACGTTGAGAAATACGTCGGCAGCAAGCTGCGTCGCGAGTGCGGCGCAGCCGGAATTTCCCTGAAAGCGCCGCAAATTGAAGTGCGCATGGAAATTCGCGACCAACGGTTGTTTGTGATCCACAGCCAGCACAACAGCATCGGCGGCTACCCGTTGGGCGCCCTGGAACAGACCCTGGTACTGATGTCCGGCGGTTTCGATTCCACGGTGGCGGCCTACCAGATCATGCGCCGCGGCCTGATGAGCCACTTCTGCTTCTTTAACCTGGGCGGGCGTGCCCACGAATTGGGCGTGATGGAAGTCGCGCACTTTATCTGGAAGAAGTACGGCAGCTCCCAGCGCGTGCTATTTGTAAGCGTGCCATTCGAAGAAGTGCTGGGCGAAATCCTCGGCAAAGTCGATAACGGTCATATGGGCGTGGTATTGAAGCGTATGATGTTGCGCGCTGCCTCGCGGATTGCCGATAAATTGCAGATTGATGCGCTGGTGACCGGCGAAGCGATCTCCCAGGTGTCCAGCCAGACGCTGCCGAACCTGTCGATCATCGATTGCGTCACCGAGAAGCTGGTGCTGCGCCCGCTGATCGCCAGCCACAAGCAGGACATCATCGACCTGGCAGAACAGATCGGCACTGCCGATTTTGCCAAGCACATGCCTGAGTACTGCGGGGTCATCTCGGTTAACCCCAAGACCCACGCCAAGCGTCACCGCGTGGAGCATGAAGAGAAAGAATTCGACATGGCGATTCTGGAGCGTGCGCTCGAGAACGCCAAGCTGGTCCCGATCGATCGTGTTATCGACGAACTGGGCCAGGACATCAAGATCGAAGAAGTCAGCGAAGCCCTGGCCGGCCAGATCGTCATCGACATCCGTCACCCGGATGCCGCTGAGGATGAGCCGCTGGACATCGCCGGCATCGACGTACAAACGCTGCCGTTCTATGCACTGAACGCGCGTTTCAAGGAACTGGATAACAGCCGTCAGTACCTGCTGTATTGCGACAAAGGCGTGATGAGTCGCCTGCATGCCCACCATTTGCTCAGTGAGGGGCATGCCAATGTGCGCGTTTATCGACCGAGCTAAGAGCCCGGGGCTGTTTGCCTGTGGCCTGCGTCACCGGCCCCCCGACTCTGCCGTCAAGCTGTAACGGCAAGGCCTGACTCTACTGTTAATCGCTGCCACGACCTGTCAGCACACCGAATCCTCTGATCGAGATACACAAGTGATCGAAAATCTACGTAACATCGCCATCATTGCTCACGTTGACCATGGTAAAACCACCCTGGTAGACAAACTCCTGCGTCAATCCGGCACCCTGGAGCGCAACGAGCTCAACGACGAGCGCGTGATGGACTCCAACGACCAGGAAAAAGAGCGCGGTATTACCATCCTGGCTAAAAACACCGCTATCAACTGGAACGGCTACCACATCAACATCGTGGATACCCCGGGCCACGCCGACTTCGGCGGCGAAGTAGAACGCGTAATGTCGATGGTTGACTCCGTTCTGCTGCTGGTTGACGCTCAAGACGGCCCTATGCCGCAAACCCGTTTCGTGACCAAGAAGGCTTTCGAAGCCGGCCTGCGTCCGATCGTGTGCATCAACAAGGTTGACCGTCCAGGCGCGCGTCCGGACTGGGTTCTGGACCAGATCTTCGACCTGTTCGACAACCTGGGTGCCACCGAAGAACAGCTGGACTTCAAAGTCGTCTACGCCTCGGCCCTGAACGGCATTGCCGGTCTGGACCACACCGACATGGCTGAAGACATGACCCCGCTGTACCAGTCGATCGTCGACAACGTACCTGCGCCGGCTGTTGACCGTGAAGGTCCGTTCCAGATGCAGATCTCCGCACTGGACTACAACAGCTTCCTGGGTGTTATCGGCGTTGGCCGTATCGCTCGTGGTCGCGTCAAGCCAAACACCCCGGTTGTCGCTATCGGCGCCGACGGCAAGAAGCGTAACGGTCGTATCCTGAAGCTGATGGGTCACCACGGTCTGCACCGTATCGACGTTGAAGAAGCTGCAGCTGGCGACATCGTGTGCATCAGCGGTATGGACTCGCTGTTCATCTCCGACACCCTGTGCCACCCGGACGCGGTAGAAGCGATGAAGCCTCTGACCGTTGACGAGCCAACCGTTTCCATGACCTTCCAGGTAAACGACTCGCCTTTCTGCGGTAAAGAAGGCAAGTTCGTGACCTCCCGTAACATCAAGGAACGTCTGGACAAAGAGCTGCTGTACAACGTTGCTCTGCGCGTTGAAGAAGGCGACTCGGCTGACAAGTTCAAGGTTTCCGGCCGTGGTGAGCTGCACCTCTCGGTACTGATCGAAACCATGCGTCGCGAAGGCTTCGAAATGGGCGTTGGTCGTCCAGAAGTAATCATCCGTCAGGTTGACGGCGTGAAGCAGGAACCGTTCGAAAACGTCACCATCGACACCCCTGAAGAATCCCAGGGCAAGGTGATGGAAGAGATGGGTCTGCGTAAAGGCGACCTGACCAACATGGTGCCGGATGGCAAAGGCCGTGTGCGTCTGGAATACAACATCCCTGCGCGTGGTCTGATCGGTTTCCGTAACCAGTTCCTGACCCTGACCAACGGTGCTGGCATCCTGACCTCGATCTTCGATCGCTACGACACCATGAAGTCCGGCGACATGTCCGGCCGTCAGAACGGTGTTCTGGTATCGGTAGAAACCGGCAAGGCGCTGACCTACTCCCTGGAAACCCTCCAGGCACGTGGCAAGCTGTTCGTTGAACACGGTCAAGAGATCTACAACGGTCAGATCGTTGGTCTGAACAGCCGTGACAACGACATGGGCGTCAACCCAACCAAAGGCAAGAAGCTCGACAACATGCGTGCTTCGGGCAAAGACGAAACCATCGCTCTGGTTCCACCTGTTCGCTTCACCCTGGAACAGGCCCTGGAATTCATCCAGGACGACGAGCTGTGCGAAGTCACGCCTAAGTCGATCCGCCTGCGTAAGAAGATCCTGGACGAAGGCGAGCGTACCCGCGCTGCCAAGAAAGCCAAGAACTGAGTTAACTCAGGCTGAATGAAAAACGCCCCCGGTCGAAAGGCCGGGGGCGTTTTTTTATGCCTGGATTTTTCTGGTGAGCCCGCTTGTTGTGGTGAGCGGGCTTGCCCCGCGCTGGGTGGCGAAGCCGCCCCAAAACCAGGCACCTGAGTTTTATCTGGAGAAATGCAGTGGCCGGGTTAGGGCCGCTTCGCAGCCCAGCGCGGGGCAAGCCCGCTCACCACAGGGGTTTGGCTGTCGATCAGAACTTGTCGAGGGTTTTGAACTTGGTCTCGCGCACCACTTCCTTCGGCTTGTACGCGCAATACCCTGGCCGTGGCCCGATCTTCGGGTGATTGCGGCAAGTATCCGGGCGCTTGTCATAAATAGTGCAGAAGCGCGTCTTACGATCCAGGTACAGGCAATCGTTGTTGCTCATGCGCTGCAGGGTAAAAATCTCGGATTTGGAATTGAAGCGCTCGACGATGCCTTCCTTCTGCAGCCGCTTGGCGATGTTTTTCGGCGGGTCGCCGCGCTCGAACTCATCGACGATGCCAATGCGGATCAGGTCCTTGATCTTCACTTCGACCGGCAGCGTGCAGCAGCTGGACACGCAACCACCGCACATATGCGCGGAATATTTCTGCCACGTTTCAAGACGGTCGAGTTCCGCGGCGGCGATCAGTTGAGGCTTCATCAAGGTTCCAGGGTGAGGCGGTATCAGGGCGCGCGATCATACCGGGATTGGTGGTTTTTTGAACAATATTTCGCAAATTTCATCCAGACGGGTATTCGGGCACGCGCCCTGCATCTAATTCGCGCAAAGGTGAATGAGTTAAAAAACTGCCGAACCAGAGCGTCTACCGTCTGTCAGACCGTCTAGGCTCTAGCAACTCCTTCTATCTCGCCCGAGGTCGCAATTGATGTCTCAGGAACCACTTGCACGAGAAGCAGAGGTAGCCGCATTTCGCGATGCCGTCTTGACCAAACTCACCTACGCGGTGGGCAAGGACCCGGATCACGCCTTCGACCATGACTGGTTCGAGGCCATTGCCCTGGCCGCCCGCGACCAGATGGTCGACCACTGGATGGACCATACGCGGCGTATCTACCGCAAAGGCCAAAAGCGGGTTTATTACCTTTCCCTGGAATTCCTCATCGGCCGCCTGCTCTACGACAGCCTGAGCAACCTGGGCGTGCTGGAGATTGCGCGCGAAGCGCTGTCCGAGCTGGGCGTCGACCTGGAGCGCATCCGCCTGCTGGAGCCCGACGCGGCGCTTGGCAACGGTGGCCTGGGCCGCCTGGCGGCGTGCTTCATGGAAAGCATGTCGACCCTGGGCATTGCCGGCCATGGGTATGGCATTCGTTATGAGCACGGCTTGTTCCGCCAGGCGATTGTTGATGGCTGGCAGCAGGAACAGACCGAACGCTGGCTGGATTTCGGTAACCCGTGGGAGTTCGAGCGGGCCGAAGTGATTTACCCGATCGGCTTTGGCGGTAGCGTCGAAACCCTCGCGGATGCTTCCGGCAAGATGATCCAGGTGTGGTCGCCCAACGAAACCGTACGGGCCGTGGCCTATGACACCCCGGTGGTCGGCTGGCGTGGCGCAAGTGTGAACACCCTGCGCTTGTGGCGCGCACGGGCGGTAGAAGACCTGCACCTGGAGCGCTTCAACGCCGGTGACCACTTGGGCGCCGTCGCCGAAGTGGCCCGCGCCGAGAGCATCTCCCGAGTGCTTTACCCGGCCGACAGCACCGAAGCGGGGCAGGAGCTGCGTCTGCGCCAGGAATACTTCTTCGTTTCCGCCTCCCTGCAAGACTTGCTGCGCCGCCACAAGAACATGCACGGCTCGGTACTGAGCCTGGGCGAGCACGCTGCGATCCAACTCAACGATACCCACCCGTCCATCGCCGTGGCCGAGTTGATGCGTCAACTGGTCGACCTGCACGACATTCCGTGGGAAGCGGCGTGGGACGTGACGGTCGAAACCCTGTCGTACACCAACCACACCCTGCTGCCCGAAGCGCTGGAAACCTGGCCGGTCGGACTGATGGAGCGCATGCTGCCTCGGCACATGCAGATCATCTACCTGATCAACGCCCAGCACATCGACTCGCTGCGCGCCAAAGGCATCCACGACTTTGACGTACTGCGCGCCGTCTCGCTGATCGAAGAAGACAACGGCCGCCGCGTGCGCATGGGAAACCTGGCGTTCCTCGGTTCCCACAGCGTCAACGGCGTATCCGGCCTGCACACCCAGCTGATGCGCAGCACGGTGTTCTCCGAGCTACACAAGCTGTACCCGGAGCGTATCAACAACAAAACCAACGGCATCACTTTCCGTCGCTGGTTGTACCAGGCCAACCCGAAGCTCACGTCTATGCTGGTGGAGGCACTGGGTCCGGACATTCTCGACAAGCCCGAAGAGCGGCTGGTGGAGCTTGAGCCGTTCGCCGAGAAACAGACGTTCCGCAAGGCATTTGCCGAGCAGCGTTTGCACAGCAAGCGCGCGCTGGCGGACATCATTCATGAGCGCCTGGGCATCGCGGTCAATCCGGCGGCGATGTTCGACGTGCAGGTCAAGCGTATCCACGAATACAAGCGCCAACTGCTCAACCTGTTGCACACCGTGGCGCTGTACCAGGCGATCCGTGCCGAGCCTGGCACTGACTGGGTGCCGCGCGTGAAGATCTTCTCCGGCAAGGCGGCGGCCAGTTATCACCAGGCCAAGCTGATCATCAAGCTGACCAACGACATCGCGCGCACGGTCAATAACGACCCGACCGTACGTGGTTTGCTCAAGGTGGTGTTCCTGCCCAACTACAACGTGAGCCTGGCAGAAAGCATCATCCCGGCAGCGGACTTGTCGGAGCAGATTTCCACGGCTGGCTTTGAAGCCTCGGGTACCAGCAACATGAAGTTCGGCCTCAACGGTGCGCTGACCATCGGCACCATGGACGGCGCCAACGTCGAGATGCACGAACGCGTCGGTGCCGAGCACATGTTTATCTTTGGTCTCAGTGCGCAGCAGGTGGAAGCGCGCAAACACGCCGGTGAGTTCAACGCCGGGGCCGACATTGCAGCGTCCCATCGGTTGAATGATGTGCTGCAAGCGATTCGGGGCGGGGTGTTCTCGCCGGATGATCCGGGCCGGTACGTGGGGCTGATCGATGGGCTGATCGACTACGACCGCTTCCTGGTCTGTGCTGACTTCGATTCGTACTGGGACGCCCAGGCGCGGGTCGAGGCGCATTGGCATGATTCCAAGGCGTGGTGGCGTTCGGCGGTGCTGAATACCGCGCGCATGGGCTGGTTCAGTTCGGACCGGACCATCAGGGAGTACGCGACCGAGATCTGGAAAGCCCTCGACTAAACAACGCTGGCCTGCACATGTGTGCGGGTTTATGTGGGAGCTGGCTTGCCTGCGATAGCATCACCTCGGTGTGACAGCTACACCGAGGTGTCTGCATCGCGGGCAAGCCCGGCGCCCACATAAGCTTGCTTCCACATGGGGTCTGCGTCGATATACTAGGCGCCAGTTTGCCCGCCTCGGGCTGCTTAGGGATATCGACCATGCAATGGATTTTCATGCTGATTGGCCTGGTGCTCGGCTGGACGCTCGATGAGTCGTTCAGTGATGCGGGTATCGGAGCGCTGTTGGGCTTGGGCATTGGCCAGGCGATTCGCCTGTCAAAGCTGGCGACTCAGGCGGACCAACAGGCGCGTCAGTTGGAAACCACGCAGAAGGCGCTGATTGCGCTGGGTGATCGTCTGCGGCAGCTGGAAGTGCCCACGCCGCCAAGCAATATCGTCGTCGAAGCCCCAATCCCTGAACCCACACCTGTTGGCAAAGCGCCCGATTTGGTTTGGGAGCTGCCGGCCGAATTGGCGCCGGTTGCCATCGTTGCCGAACCAAGCCAGCCGCTGCCGGCTGATGTATGGGCGCCCGCCCCGATACCAGAACCCAAAGAACCTGCCATCCCCCGTGGCCCCAACCTGATCGAGCGCGCCATCAGTGGCGCGCGCAATTGGTTGTTCGGCGGCAACACCGTGCTGCGTGTCGGCGTGGTGCTGTTGTTTCTCGGTCTGGCGTTCCTGTTGCGCTATGCCACCGAAGGCATGGTGGTGCCGATCGAATTACGTTACGCCGGCGTCGCTGCCGCCGCATTGGGCCTGCTGGGCCTGGGCTGGTGGCTGCGGCTGCGTAACAGCAATTACGGCTTGATGTTGCAAGGCACCGGGATCGCGGTGCTGTACCTGACCGTGTTCGCTGCGATGCGCTTGCACCCGCTGATCGACCCCGGTGCGGCGCTTGGCCTGCTGGTGGCCGTCACGGTGTTCTCGGCGATCCTGGCGATTACCCAGGATGCGCTGGGCCTGGCCTGTGCGGCGGCGCTGGGTGGTTTTGCCGCGCCGATTCTGACTTCCACCGGCGCTGGCAACCATGTGGCGCTGTTCAGTTATTTCGCCCTGCTCAACGCCGGCATCCTGGCGATTGCTTGGTTCAAGGCCTGGCGCCTGCTCAACCTGATCGGTTTTGTCGGCACTTTTGGGATTGGCTTCGCTTGGGGGATGCGCTCCTACACGCCGGAACTGCTGTGGAGTACCGAGCCGTTCCTGATGCTGTTTTTCCTGATGTACCTGGCCATCGGCCTGCTGTTCGCCCGGCGTAAATTGCTCGAGATGCGCGACGCGCCCGAGGATGACAGCCGTGGTGCACTGCTGCGCTGGTCGGCGGCCAAGGGTGATTATGTCGACGGCAGCATGCTGTTTGGCCCGCCGCTGGTGGGTTTCGGCTTGCAGTTTGCGTTGGTGCAGCACCTGGAGTTTGCCGCAGCGTTCAGCGCCTTGGGCCTGGGCATCGTCTACATGGGCCTGGCCCGGCTGCTGAGCGGCGGGCGCGCTTTGTTGCTGGCGGAAACCTGCCTGGCCTTGGGGGTGATCTTTGCCAGCCTGGCCATCCCCCTGGGCCTCGACGCGCGTTGGACGGCTGCGGCCTGGGCGGTGGAAGGCGCCGGCATTTTCTGGCTCGGCTTGCGTCAGCAGCGGCCGTTGGCGCGCGCGTTTGGCCTGTTGCTGCAAGTGGGTTCGGCGCTGGCGTTCCTCAGTGAATTGGGTGTCGGTGAGCACACCTTGCTCAGTGGCGCGCCGTTGGGCGCGCTGCTGCTGGGCGCTGCGTTGTTGTTCAGCTTTGACCAGTTGCGCAAGGCGTCCGAGGAGCAGTCCTCAGACTGGGAGCGCAAAGGCCTCCCGGTGTTGGCTAGCCTTGGCTTGAGCTTTTTGTACCTGCTCGCGCCCTTGTTGCTGGCTACCCAAGGCACCGCTGTGAGTTGGGCAGTCGCTGGCCTGGTGACGCTGTTTATAGGCCTGCGCATCGGCTCGCGCACCTTCCTGTTCACCGCATTCGCTGTGCAATTGCTGGGTGGCGCGGTGTTCCTGCTGCGGTTGCAAGGTGGCGACGGCGCAGCGGTGTTCAATGCCGGTTGGAGCGGTTTGCTCACGGCGTCGTTGATTGGCTTGGCCTTGATCGGTGGCATGTTGTTGGCGGCGCGTGACGACATCGTGCGCAGCGATGTGCGGCTGCTGCGCGGGTTGTCGGTGGTGCTGTTGGCGGGCCTCGTATTGATCAACCTCGCGGTGCTGTTCGTGCTGCCGTGGGAAAGCGCCAGTGGCGTGTGGGCGGCCAGTGGCTTGTTGGTCATCTGGCTGAGCCTGTACCTGCAACAGCGGGTCAGTTTTGTGTTCGGCTTGCTGCTGCAATTGGTGGGCGGCGGTTCGTTCCTGCTGGCGGTACCGGAGTTGCTCGGGCCACTGACCAGCGAGGGGCTGCGTCCGTTGGCCCACAGCGGTTTCTGGACGCCGATGGTGCTGGGCCTGGCTGCACTGGTCGGCGCCTGGCGCTTGCAGCGCGAACCCCATGCGCCGGTGTTTGCCGTGTTGAAGCTGCAACGCTTGTCGGACTTGTTGTTGGTCTGGGGCGCGGCCTGGTGGACGTTGGCGCTGATCGGCGAAGTGTTGCGGTTTATCCCACAGGAATTGCAGGGGGCATTCCTGCTGGGGTGCGCGGCAATCAGCGTCGCGGTCTGGATGCTGCTGGCTGCGCGCCTGAAGTGGGTGTCGCTGGGGGTGTTGTCCACCCTGCTGATGCCCGCGGTGGGCTTGGTGTTGCTGGTGTACGGACATACTTATTACCACCCCGCGGCGGAGTACGGCTGGCTGGCGTGGTCGGCGGTATTTGTGGTGCATTTCATCTCGCTGCGACGCCTGGCGGTGATTGTGCCCGCCAAGGCGTTGAGCGTGGCCCACGTACTCGGCTGCTGGATGCTGATCGGCATATTGGCGCTGGAGTTGCGCTACGGTCTGCTGAGGTTTACTGCCGAGTACAACGCCTGGCGCTGGCTGGGCTGGGCGATCCTGCCAAGTCTCTATCTCGTGCTGGCCGCTTCGCCACGTCGTTGGCCATGGCCGGTGTCGGCGTATCCAAGGGAATATCGGGCGTTGGCGGCCGTGCCATTGGCGGTGCTGATGCTCGGTTGGTTCTGGCTGGCGAACAGCTTCAGCGACGGCACGGCCAAACCGCTGCCCTATGTGCCGCTGGTCAATCCGCTGGACTTGGGCCTGCTCTTTGCGCTGCTGGGTGTGTATTGGTGCGCGCGAAGTGTCGCGCCGCTACGGGGGCCGCGTACCGAGCTTTTTGCCCAAGGTGTCGCGGGTGTCTCGCTGTTTGCCTTCTTCACTGCGCTGGTGATGCGCACCGCCCACCATTGGGGCGGCGTGCCGTTTCAACTGGATGCGTTGCTCGAATCCATGCTGGTACAGGCCGGCCTGTCGATTGTCTGGACCCTGATCGCTCTCGGCCTGATGATCGGCGGCCACCTGCGCCATCGCCGCGAGGTGTGGCTGATCGGTGCAGTGTTGATTGCGGTGGTGGTCGCCAAGTTGTTCTTTGTCGAACTGAGCAACCGCGGCGGTCTGGCGCGGATCGTGTCGTTTATAGGCGTGGGTGGGCTGTTGCTGGTGGTGGGTTACTTCGCACCGCTGCCACCCAAGCGTGCCGAACCGGTGTTGGACACTGAAGGAGCATCCCCTTGATCGGTAAGTTGAGCGTGGCCGTGCTGGGCCTGTGTACGACCTTGTCTGTGTGGGCGCAGGAAACGCCGGCTGACTTCACCGCCCACGTGCCGCTGAACGTCAGCGGCAGCGGCCCTTGGTATCGCCTGGAGTTGCCGCTGGCGGTGCAATTGAACGCGCGCCAGGCCGATCTTGGCGATGTGCGCGTGTTCAACGCCGCCGGCGAGCCGCAGGCCTATGCGTTGTCGCGACAGGCCTCGCAGCGCAGCGAAAGTCGCAACGTGACGGCGGTGAAGTGGTTCCCGCTCTACGCCGCCGACACCCAGCAAGCCCTGCCAAACGTGGTAATGAAGGCCACCACTTCCGGCACTCTGGTGGAAATCAAACCGTCCACAGCCCCCAAGCCTGGCAAGCAAGTGCTGCGGGGCTGGGTATTGGACGCCAGTGCAATCAAGGCGCCCCTGCAGCAATTGAGCCTGGACTGGAGTCGCGAGCAGGAGGGCTTCCAGCGTTTCAGCATTGAAGCCAGTGATGATTTGCAGCACTGGAAAGCCTGGGGCGATGGGCAAGTGGCGCGCTTGTCATTTGCCGATGAACGGGTCGAGCAGCATGACGTGAGCTTGCCGGGGCAATCGGCGCGTTATTTGCGGCTGGTGTGGCAAGGCCAGGCGGCGCCGTTGTTGACGTCGGCCAAGCTGGAGAGCGCCACCAGCAGCACCTTGCCGATGCCGTTGGTGTGGTCGCAGGCCTTTCCAGGGGAGCGGCTCAAGGCGGGAGAGTACAGTTGGCAATTGCCGACGGGGCTGAATGTCGAGCGCTTGCGGGTCGAATTGAAGCAGCCCAATACGCTGGCGCCGGTGACGTTGTCGGGTCGAAGTGACGCCAAGCAAACCTGGCTGCCGTTGAGCAATGGCCTGCTGTACCGCCTGACCCAGAACGGCAAGGACGTGGTGCAGGATGAATTGCAGTTGCCGGGCCAGACGGTTGCCCAGTTGAAGTTGCAAGTGGACGAGCGGGGCGGTGGACTGGGCGTCGAAGCCCCCGCCTTACGCGTGGCCGTGCGTGCCACGCAACTGGTGTTCCTGGCGCGGGGTGAGCCGCCCTTCAGCCTGGCGCTGGGGAACGCGTCCGTGAAAGCCGCGAGCTTGCCACTTTCGACGCTGATTCCCGATTACAGTCCCGAGCGTTTGAAGGCGCTGGGCCAGGCCACCTTGGTGGGAGAAATCGCGGTCAAACCGCCTGCGATTGCCGCCTTGCCCGAAGCCGGCACCGACTGGAAGAAACTCGGCCTGTGGGCCGTGTTACTGCTCGGCGTGGCGGCACTGGGTGCCATGGCCTACAGTTTGCTGCGCAAGCCGCCGGTGGCAGGTTAAATAAAGTCCATGAACTCTATTGGGTTTAAATCCTCTGATAGGAGGAAATACGCCCCGACTCGCGTTAAACTGCGCGGGTTTTCAGCCCCCCCATTCTCCGGAGCCTTACATGTCCCGCGTTACCTTGAGTCGCTATTTGATTGAGCAGACCCGCAGCAACAACACGCCTGCCGATCTGCGCTTCCTTATCGAAGTGGTGGCGCGTGCTTGCAAGGAAATCAGCCACGCCGTGTCCAAAGGCGCATTGGGTGGTGTCCTGGGCAGCATGGGCACTGAAAACGTGCAGGGCGAAGTGCAGAAGAAACTCGACGTACTCTCCAACGAGATCCTGCTCGAAGCCAACGAATGGGGCGGTCACCTGGCCGGCATGGCGTCCGAAGAAATGGACAATGCCTACCAGATCCCGGGCAAATACCCGAAAGGCGCGTACCTGCTGGTATTTGACCCACTGGACGGCTCGTCCAACATCGACATCAATGCACCGGTCGGCACCATCTTCTCGGTACTGCGTTGCCCGAACGAATACCTGAGCCAGAACGAAGCCCTGAACGAAAAGGCCTTCCTGCAGCCAGGCACCGAACAGGTTGCCGCTGGCTACGCCATCTACGGTCCACAGACCATGCTGGTGCTGACCCTGGGCGATGGCGTCAAGGGCTTCACCCTGGACCGCGAAATGGGCAGCTTCGTGCTGACTCACGAAGACATCTCCATTCCTGCGTCCACCCAGGAATTCGCGATCAACATGTCCAACCAGCGTCACTGGGAAGAACCGGTGAAGCGCTATGTCAACGAACTGATGGAAGGTGAAGAAGGCCCGTTGAAGAAAAACTTCAACATGCGCTGGGTTGCCGCGATGGTTGCCGATGTGCACCGCATCCTGACCCGTGGTGGTCTGTTCATGTACCCACGCGACAGCCGCGAGCCGTCCAAGCCGGGCAAACTGCGCTTGATGTACGAAGCCAACCCGATGTCGTTCCTGGTTGAGCAGGCGGGCGGTGCGTCCACCGACGGCCACCAGCGCATCCTCGACATCCAGCCTGAAGGCCTACACCAGCGTGTGGCGGTATTCCTGGGTTCGAAGGAAGAAGTTGAGCGTGTGACGGCCTATCACAAGAAGTAAGCTGCGGCGATAAGTGATCGGCGTTGTTGTGAGCCGTTTCACTCTTGAAGAAGCCCCGAAACGTTTCAGCGTTTTCGGGGCTTTTTTGTTTTCGTTCGTCGGGAACCAGACACCTCTTTTCCCTTCTAAGCTTCTGGCAGATACCCAAGCTGCTTCGTCCCTCCAGGAGTTTTTCCATGTCGTTACGCCGTCTCGCTTTGCTGGCTTTTTGCGTGCTATTGGCCGCTTGCAGCAAGGTCAATCAAGAAAACTACGCGAAGTTGTCGGCTGGCATGGCCAAGGCTGAGGTGGAGTCGCTGTTGGGCAAGCCTACCGATTGTTCTGGCGCACTGGGCATGTCCAGCTGCACCTGGGGCGATAAAAACAGCTTTATCAGCGTTCAATATGCCGGTGACAAAGTTCTGATGTTTTCCGGGCAAGGCCTGAAGTAAACCGGGGCGCAAGCCTGCGGGAGAAGAAGAATGATGCGTTTTGTTTTGTTCCTTTGTGCCAGCCTGTTTTTGGCGGGCTGTGCCAGCCATTCTGGCGATGATCTGCAACCCAAGACCGCTGGCAGCGTCAACCTCAAGCGTTACCAGGGCACCTGGTATGAGTTGGCCCGATTGCCGATGTACTTCCAGCGCAACTGCGCGCAGTCCGAAGCTCGCTACACGTTGCTGCCCGATGGCGATATGTCAGTGTTCAACCGCTGCCTGACGACCGAGTGGAAGTGGGAAGAAGCGAAGGGCACCGCCACCCCGCAAGTACCGGGCAAGACCGACAAGCTCTGGGTGGAATTCAATAACTGGTTTACCGCGCTGCTACCCGGCGTCGCCAAAGGCGATTACTGGGTGCTGTATGTCAGCGATGACTACAAGACCGCGATCGTCGGCAGCCCGAGCCGGCGCTACATGTGGATCTTGTCGCGCACGCCGACGGTCAATGCGGACACCCGCGAAGACCTGCTGAGCAGGGCGCGGCAACAGGGGTATGACACCACACGTTTGATCTGGCGCACGTCGGACAAGCAGATGGCGAAGACCTCGCAATAACCCTGGGCCACCGCCGATCAAAAAATGTGGGAGCTGGCTTGCCTGCGATAGCATCACCAAGGTGTAACTGATACACCTTGGTGCCTGTATCGCAGGCAAGCCAGCTCCCACATTTGTTAGGTGTCGCGTGTTAGCCCAGTAGCGCTCTCAAGACTTGCGTGAAGGCCCGGCTGCTTTCTTCTTCACCGGCGTGGTGCCCATCGCGCACCGCCCACTTTCCGTTGACCAGCACATCCCGCACCTGCCGATCACCGCCCGCGAACAGCCAGCGATTGAGAATCCCGTCCTCCGTTGCCGTCGCCAAGTACGGATCATTACCGTCCAGCACAATCCAATCCGCACGCTTGCCCACTTCCAGTCGACCAATCGGCTGGCCCAACGCCTGGGCACCGCCGTCCAGCGCGGCATCGAACAGCGTGCGGCCGACCATCGGCTGATCGCTGCGATACAGCCGGTTACGCCGCTGATCGCGCAGGCGCTGGCCATATTCCAACCAACGCAACTCTTCCACCACGCTCAGTGATACATGGCTGTCGGACCCGATGCCCATGCGTCCGCCTTGGGCGAGGAAATCCACCGCCGGGAAAATCCCGTCACCCAGGTTGGCCTCGGTGGTCAGGCACAAGCCGGCAATCGCACGGCTCTTGGCCATGCGCGCCACCTCGTCCGCATCGGCATGGGTGGCATGCACCAGGCACCAGCGTTCATCGACGTCGACATGGTCATACAGCCATTGCAGCGGGCGCTTGCCACTCCACGCCAGGCAGTCGTCGACTTCCTTTTGCTGCTCGGCGATGTGGATATGCACCGGGCACACCTTGTCGCTGGCGGCCAGCACGTCATTGATTTGCTGTGGCGTCACCGCGCGCAACGAGTGGAAACACAGCCCCAACTGCTGCGCCGTTTGTGCGGCGAGGATGGGTTTGAGCTGCGCCTGCAGGTCCAGGTATTGCTCGGTGCTGTTGATAAACCGCCGCTGGCCTTCATTCGGGGCCTGGCCGCCAAACCCGGAGTGGGTATAGAGCACCGGCACCAGCGTCAGGCCGATACCACTGCTGGCCGCCGCCTGGCTGATCTGCCGCGACAGCTCCGTGCGATCCGCATACGGCTGGCCGCTGACGTCATGGTGCACATAGTGAAATTCGGCCACCGACGTGTAGCCGGCCTTGAGCATCTCGATGTACAGCTGGCGCGCGATCACCTGCAATTGGTCCGGGTTTATCTTGCCCACCATGCGGTACATCAGGTCGCGCCAGGTCCAGAAACTGTCATTCGGGTTGCCGGCCACTTCAGCCAAGCCGGCCATCGCACGCTGGAAGGCATGGGAGTGCAAGTTCGGCATACCCGCCAATACCGGGCCTCTCAGCCGTTCAGCACCTTCTGCGCTGGCATTGGCCTCAACTTTAGTCAGCAGCCCATCGGCGCTGACTTCAAGACGTACATCATTGGCCCATCCATTAGGCAGCAGCGCGCGTTCGGCAAAGAAAGCGGACATGATCAAGGCACCCCGGTCGTGTGTTTATTTGTATATACATATACAGACGTTTGCCTGCTCGGTAAACTCCGGCAATCTATGCATCTTTTCCCCCTGCAAGGATTCCCTGTGCCGACTCCGCCTGCCAAGTCTTCGCTGGCTGCCCACATGGACGAAAGTCCGGCGCCCTTGTATGCCCGCGTCAAACAGATGATCAGCCAGCAGATCCTCAACGGCAACTGGCCGCCCCATTACCGCGTGCCGTCCGAGAGCGAACTGGTCAGCCAGCTGGGTTTCAGCCGCATGACCATCAACCGTGCCCTGCGCGAACTCACCGCCGAAGGGCTGCTGGTGCGCATGCAGGGCGTCGGTACTTTCGTCGCGGAGCCCAAGAGCCAGTCGGCACTGTTCGAAGTGCACAATATCGCCGATGAGATCGCCTCACGCGGTCATCGGCATACCTGCCAGGTCATCCACCTGGGCGAGGAGGCTGCCGGTTCCGAGCGCGCTGTCGCCTTGGAGATGCGTGAAGGCGGGCGTGTTTTCCATTCGTTGATCGTGCATTTCGAAAACGATATTCCCGTGCAAATCGAAGACCGTTTCGTCAACGCCCTGGTCGCGCCGGAATACCTGCAGCAGGATTTCACCCAACAGACGCCTTACGCCTACCTCAACCAGGTGGCACCGCTGACCGAAGGCGAGCATGTGGTCGAAGCCATCCTTGCCGATGCAGCCGAGTGCAAGTTGCTGCAGATCGAACCCAGCGAGCCGTGCCTGCTGATTCGCCGGCGCACCTGGTCAGGCCGCCAGCCGGTGACCGCCGCGCGTCTGATCCACCCCGGTTCCCGTCACAGCCTGGAAGGACGTTTCAGTAAATGAGTGCAGTGAAAGTCTGGCGCGCCACCGATTACGTGCGCATGCCATGGAAAAACGGCGGTGGCAGCACCGAAGAAATCACCCGTGATGCCGGTACCGGCCTGGATGGTTTTGGCTGGCGACTGTCGATTGCCGATATTGCCGAGTCGGGTGGGTTTTCGACTTTCGCCGGCTACCAGCGCGTGATCACCGTGATCAAGGGCGCGGGCATGGTCCTGACCGTGGACGGTGAGGAGCAGCGCGGTTTGTTACCGCTCCAACCCTTCGCGTTCAAGGGTGACAGCCAAGTGTCATGTCGCCTGATCACCGGGCCGATCCGCGACTTCAACCTGATCTATTCGCCACAGCGTTACCACGCACGGTTGCAATGGATCGATGGCGAGCAGCGCTTTTTCAGCACGGCGCAGACGGTGCTGGTGTTCAGCGTGGCGGATGAAGTGAAGGTGCTGGACCACAAGCTGGGGCATCACGACTGCCTGCAAGTGGACGGTAACACTGGCCTGCTGGATATCTCCGTCAGCGGCCGCAGCTGCATTATCGAACTGACTGCTCGCGATTAAAAACTGTGGGAGCGGGCTTGCCCGCGAATGCGGTGTATCAGTACCAGAGAGGCTGGCTGACCCACTGCATTCGCGGGCAAGCCTGCTCCCACATTTGTTTTGTGGAGAGCAACAGAACTGTTTCCAACGTCCGCACCAATTTGTTACCGAATGCCCCAGCGTGGCGCAAAACCACGCCATCGCGCCAAACCTCCCTTGCTGTAAAAATCCTCCGTAAGAAATTTCATTAAGTCTCCAAGCCTTAATTTCCAAGGCTTGCGCCCAGTTTCGAAAAAAATCTCAACAGCACCTTCAGCAAGTTGGCCGCTTGATTGCATATGCTTGTATGTACAAGTAAAGATGTGTGCGTAAGACTCTCCTTCGCACCATCCATGTTCGCGCATCATGCCGAGGAGTCCAGTCGTGACCGATTTTTCTAAAGCCAGGCCTACCAAATACCGTGACGTCGAAATCCGTGCCGCCCACGGTAACAAGCTCACCGCCAAAAGCTGGCTGACTGAAGCGCCGTTGCGCATGCTGATGAACAACCTCGACCCGCAAGTGGCCGAGAACCCGAAAGAATTGGTGGTGTACGGCGGTATCGGCCGCGCGGCGCGCAACTGGGAGTGCTACGACCAGATCGTCGAGAGCCTCACCAACCTGAATGACGACGAAACCCTGTTGGTGCAATCCGGCAAGCCGGTCGGCGTATTCAAGACCCACAGCAACGCCCCACGTGTACTGATCGCCAACTCCAACCTGGTGCCGCACTGGGCGAGTTGGGAACACTTCAACGAACTGGATGCCAAGGGCCTGGCCATGTACGGCCAGATGACCGCTGGCAGCTGGATCTACATCGGCAGCCAGGGCATCGTCCAAGGCACCTACGAAACCTTCGTCGAAGCGGGTCGCCAACACTACAACAGTGACCTGACTGGTCGTTGGGTCCTCACCGCCGGCCTCGGCGGCATGGGCGGCGCCCAGCCTCTGGCGGCCACTCTGGCCGGCGCGTGCTCGCTGAACATCGAGTGCCAACAAGTCAGCATCGACTTCCGCCTGAACAGCCGTTACGTCGACGAGCAAGCCACTGACCTCGACGACGCCCTGGCACGCATCGCCAAGTACACCAAGGAAGGCAAGGCCATCTCCATCGCCCTGCTGGGTAACGCCGCGGAAATCCTGCCGGAACTGGTCAAGCGTGGCGTACGCCCGGACATGGTCACCGACCAGACCAGCGCCCACGACCCGCTCAACGGCTACCTGCCGGCCGGTTGGACCTGGGACGAATACCGCTCCCGCGCCAAGACCGAGCCCGCCGCCGTAATCAAAGCCGCCAAGCAGTCGATGGCCGTGCACGTCAAAGCCATGCTGGAATTCCAGAAGCAAGGCATCCCGACCTTCGACTACGGCAACAACATCCGCCAGATGGCGCAAGAAGAAGGCGTGGAAAACGCCTTCGACTTCCCAGGTTTCGTACCGGCCTACATCCGCCCGCTGTTCTGCCGTGGCATCGGCCCGTTCCGTTGGGCTGCGCTGTCGGGCGACCCGCAAGACATCTACAAAACCGACGCCAAAGTCAAAGAGCTGATCCCGGACGACGCTCACCTGCACAACTGGCTGGACATGGCGCGCGAGCGCATCAGCTTCCAGGGCCTGCCGGCGCGTATCTGCTGGGTCGGCCTGGGCCAGCGTGCCAAGCTCGGCCTGGCGTTCAACGAAATGGTACGCAGCGGCGAGCTGTCGGCACCGGTCGTGATCGGCCGTGACCACCTCGACTCCGGCTCGGTATCCAGCCCGAACCGCGAAACCGAAGCCATGCAGGACGGTTCTGACGCCGTGTCCGACTGGCCACTGCTCAACGCCTTGCTCAACACCGCCAGCGGCGCGACCTGGGTTTCGCTGCACCACGGTGGTGGCGTAGGCATGGGCTTCTCCCAGCACTCCGGCATGGTGATCGTCTGCGACGGCACCGACGAAGCGGCTGAGCGCATTGCCCGTGTACTGCACAACGACCCGGCCACCGGTGTGATGCGTCACGCAGACGCTGGCTACCAGATCGCGATCGACTGCGCCAAAGAGCAGGGCCTCAATCTCCCGATGATCAAATAACCCATTGTGGGAACGGGCTTGCCTGCGATGGCATCCCCTCGGTTCTACTGATAGATCGAGTCGCCCGCATCGCAGGCAAGCCAGCTCCCACAGAAAAGCGGTTTTACGCAGGCTTTATGAACAATCCATCAGAGGTTGAACCGACATGGCTGCAAATGACACCACCCCGTTGATCGAAAGGCGTTCGATCGACTACATCCCGGAAGCGGAAAGACACGGTCGTCTGTTTAGCCAGTTCACCCTGTGGATGGGCGCCAACCTGCAGATCACCGCGATTGTCACCGGGGCCTTGGCCGTGGTGCTGGGCGGTGATGTGTTCTGGTCGTTGATCGGGCTGTTTGTCGGTCAACTGATCGGCGGCGGCGTCATGGCGTTGCATGCGGCGCAGGGGCCCAAGCTGGGCCTGCCGCAGATGATTTCCAGTCGGGTGCAGTTCGGCGTGTATGGCGCGGCCATTCCGATCGTGCTGGTGTGCCTGATGTACCTGGGTTTCACCGCCACCGGCACGGTGCTGTCCGGTCAAGCGCTGGGCCAGTTGTTCGGGGTCAGCGACAGCACCGGTATTTTGATTTTCGCCAGTGTCATCGTGCTGGTCACGGTGCTGGGCTACCGGGTAATCCATTTCATCGGCCGAGTCGCCAGCGTCATTGGCGTGATCGCCTTTGTCTACCTGTTCAGCCGCCTGATAAGCCAGACCGACGTTGGCGCTCTCCTGCAAATCCGTCACTTCAGCTGGAGCAGTTTTCTGCTGGCGGTGTCGCTCGCGGCCTCCTGGCAGATCGCCTTCGGCCCTTACGTGGCGGACTACTCGCGTTACCTGCCGAGCACCACGTCATCGGTAAAGACTTTTTTCGCCGCCGGCGCGGGTTCGGTCGTGGGCGCTCAGGTGGCGATGGTCCTCGGCGTGTTTGCCGCAGCCATGTCCAATGGTCAGTTCGCCGGGCATGAAGTGGCCTACATCGTTGGCTTGAGCGGTACCGGCGCCACCGCTGCGCTGCTGTACTTCAGCATCGCGTTTGGCAAGGTCACCATCTCGACGCTGAACTCCTACGGCAGCTTCATGTGCATCGCGACCATCATCAGCGGCTTCCGTGGTCGCCTTGAGGTCACGCGCCTGCAGCGCTTGGTATTCGTGCTGGTGATTGTCGGGACCGCGACCCTGATCGCGTTGCTCGGCCAGCACTCGTTCCTCGGTGCGTTCAAGTCTTTCATCCTGTTCCTGCTGGCGTTCTTCACGCCCTGGAGTGCGATCAACCTGGTGGACTACTACTGCATCACCCGCGAGCGCTATGACGTGCCGGCACTGGCCGACCCCAACGGGCGCTATGGCCGCTGGAACCTGCTGGGTATCAGCGTGTATGTCTTCGGCGTGCTGGTGCAGTTGCCGTTCATCTCCACCAAGTTCTACACCGGCCCCCTCGTGGCCGCGCTGGGTGATGTGGATATTTCCTGGATCATCGGCCTGGTGCTGCCGGCGGCGCTGTATTACCTGTGTGCAAAAAAATGGCACGGCACGGTGCCCGATCACCTGATCCTGCCAACAGAGCAGGGCGCTATACCAAGAGCAAACGGGCTGGCTGCACAAGCCTGATGGGACGTGGACAGGGCAGGATGCCTACTGACTGCCGTAATCCATTTCAAGATTGGGAGCGTCACAACAATGAAAATGCATAAGACCCTGCTGGCCACCTTGCTCTCTGCAGGTTTGCTCGCCTCCGCTGGCGCCCAGGCAGCCGGCTGGTGCGAATCCGGCAAACCGGTGAAGTTCGCCGGCCTGAACTGGGAAAGCGGCATGTTGCTCACCGACATCCTGCAAACCGTGCTGGAAAAAGGCTACGGCTGCAAAACCGACAGCCTGCCGGGCAACTCCATCACCATGGAAAACGCCCTGAGCAGCAATGACATCCAAGTGTTCGCCGAAGAATGGGTGGGCCGCAGTGAAGTCTGGAACAAAGCCGAGAAGGCCGGCAAAGTCGTTGGCGTCGGCGCCCCGGTCGTGGGCGCTATCGAAGGTTGGTACGTGCCGCGCTATGTGATCGAAGGCGACGCCAAACGCAAGCTGGAACCCAAGGCGCCGGACCTGAAAAACATCGCCGACCTGGCCAAGTACGCCTCGGTGTTTAAGGACCAGGAAGAACCGTCCAAGGGCCGTTTCTACAACTGCCCAGCCGGCTGGACCTGCGAGCTGGACAACAGCGAGATGCTGAAAAGCTACGGCCTGGAAAATTCCTACACCAACTTCCGCCCAGGCACCGGCCCGGCGCTGGATGCGGCGGTGCTGTCGAGCTACAAGCGTGGCGAGCCGATTCTGTTCTACTACTGGTCGCCGACGCCGCTGATGGGCCAGGTTGACCTGGTCAAGCTGGAAGAAAAACCCGGCGTGGATAAAAGCGTGAGCATCAAGGTCGGCCTGTCCAAGACCTTCCATGAGCAAGCCCCTGAGCTGGTGGCCGTGCTGGAAAAGGTCAACCTGCCTATCGACCTGCTGAACCAGAACCTGGGTCGCATGGCCAAGGAGCGAATTGAGTCGCCAAAACTGGCGAAAATTTTCCTCAAGGAACATCCTGAAGTCTGGCACGCCTGGGTGAGCGACGACGCAGCCAAGAAAATCGACGCGGCCTTGTAGGTCAAGCGTGCCCGGCTACCCTGAAGGGCAGCCGGGCGCCTGGCCACAACCCACTGGATCGAGAGCACGATATGTTTCCTGAGAGTTTTACGTTTTCCATCGCCGACTGGGTCAACGGTTGGGTGGACTCATTGGTCACCAACTACGGTGATGTGTTCCGGCACATTTCCGACACCCTGCTGTGGGCCATCGTCAACCTGGAAGGGTTGCTGCGCGCAGCGCCCTGGTGGCTGATGCTGGCCATCGTCGGCGGCGTCGCCTGGCATGCCACCCGCAAGGTGGTGACCACGGCGGTGATCGTCGGTTTGCTGTTCCTGGTCGGCGCGGTTGGCCTATGGGACAAGCTGATGCAGACCCTCGCCTTAATGATGGTCGCCACGGTGATCTCGGTGCTGATCGGTATCCCGCTAGGCATTCTTTCGGCACGCAGCAATCGCCTGCGTTCAGTGCTGATGCCGCTGCTCGACATCATGCAAACCATGCCCAGCTTTGTGTACCTGATCCCGGTGCTGATGCTGTTCGGCCTGGGCAAGGTCCCGGCGATTTTCGCCACGGTGATCTACGCCGCGCCACCGCTGATCCGTCTCACTGACCTGGGTATTCGCCAGGTCGACGGCGAGGTCATGGAAGCCATCAACGCCTTCGGCGCCAACCGTTGGCAGCAACTGTTCGGTGTGCAACTGCCGCTGGCGTTGCCAAGCATCATGGCCGGTATCAACCAGACCACCATGATGGCGCTGTCGATGGTGGTGATCGCCTCGATGATCGGCGCCCGTGGCTTGGGTGAAGACGTCCTCGTCGGCATCCAGACCCTCAACGTCGGCCGAGGCCTCGAAGCCGGGCTGGCGATCGTGATTCTCGCAGTGGTCATCGACCGCATTACCCAGGCCTATGGTCGTCCACGGCATGAGGCGAGCAAATGACTACTGTCAGCAAAATCGAAGTTAAAAACGTCTTCAAGATCTTCGGCGCGCGCTCCAAGGATGCGCTGGCCATGGTCGGGCAGGGCAAGACCAAGGACCAGGTCCTGGCCGAGACCGGCTGCGTGGTCGGCGTGAACGACTTGTCCCTGAGCATCGGCACCGGTGAGATCTTCGTGATCATGGGCCTGTCGGGTTCCGGCAAGTCCACCCTGGTGCGTCACTTCAACCGCCTGATCGACCCGACCAGTGGCGCGATCCTGGTGGACGGCGAAGACATCCTGCAGCTGGACATGGAAGCCCTGCGCCAATTCCGTCGACACAAGATCAGCATGGTGTTCCAGAGCTTCGGCCTGTTGCCCCACAAGAGCGTGCTCGACAACGTCGCCTACGGCCTCAAGGTGCGTGGCGAAACCAAACAGGTGTGCGCCGAACGCGCCCTGCACTGGATCGAAACCGTGGGCCTCAAGGGCTACGAAAACAAATACCCGCACCAGCTTTCCGGTGGCATGCGCCAACGTGTCGGCCTGGCCCGCGCGCTCGCGGCCGACACCGACATCATCTTGATGGACGAAGCCTTCAGCGCCCTCGACCCACTGATCCGCGCCGAGATGCAGGACCAGTTGCTGGAGCTGCAAAAGACCCTGCACAAAACCATCGTGTTCATCACCCACGACCTCGACGAGGCCGTGCGCATCGGCAACCGCATCGCGATCCTCAAGGACGGCAAGCTGATTCAGGTCGGCACACCTCGGGAGATCCTGCATTCGCCGGCGGATGAATATGTGGATCGGTTTGTCCAGCGGCGGGCGGCGGTGGTCTGATCCGGACCTTGTGGTGAGCCGGCTGGCGCTATCGCAGGCGAGCCAGCTCCCACATTTGATCGGGTTCACACAGCTCAAATGTGGGAGCCGGGCTTGCCCGCGATGAGGCCGGCAAAGCGGCACAAGAATTAAAGAAGGTATAAAGATGTCCCAGGCAGCAAAAATCATCATCGCCAACGCCCCGCTGCGCTGGCAGGACGTCGTCGCCGTCGCCCGTCACGGCGCGGTACTCGAACTCTCGGGCCAGGCCTGGGCGCGCATCGACAACGCGCAAGCCATCGTGCAGCGCATCGTCACCAGCGGTGAGCGCGCCTATGGCGTGAACACTGGCCTGGGTGCGCTGTGCAATGTGTCGCTCAAGGGCGAACAACTCAGCCAACTGTCGCGCAACACCTTGCTGAGCCATGCCTGCGGCGTCGGTCCGGTGCTGAGTGATGAGCAGACCCGCGCAATCATCTGTGCCGCCATCATCAACTACAGCCACGGCAAGTCCGGCCTGCATCCGCAGGTGGTGCACTCGTTGCTGGCGCTGCTCAACCACGGCATCACTCCGCAAGTACCGTCCCAGGGTTCGGTGGGTTACCTGACCCACATGGCCCACGTTGGCGTGGCTTTGCTGGGTGTGGGCCAGGTGAGTTACCAAGGCCGGGTCGTTCCGGCGCAAGAGGCATTAAGCGCGGAAGGTTTGCAGCCGGTGGTGCTCGGCGCCAAGGACGGCCTGTGCCTGGTCAACGGCACGCCGTGCATGACCGGCTTGAGCTGCCTGGCCTTGGCCGACGCGCACCACTTGCTGCAATGGGCCGACGTGATCGGCGCCATGAGTTTCGAAGCCCAGCGTGGGCAGATCGATGCCTTCGATGAAGAAATCATCGCGCTCAAGCCGCACCCTGGCATGCAACACGTGGGAATGAACCTGCGCGCCTTGCTCGATGGCAGCGAAGTGATCGCCAGCAGCAAGGGCATTCGCACTCAGGATGCGTTGAGCATCCGCTCGATCCCGCAGATCCACGGCGCGGCGCGCGACCAGGTGGAGCACGCCACACGCCAGATCGAAACCGAACTCAACAGTGCCACCGACAACCCGTTGGTGCTCGGCACGCCGGACCACTACCGCGTGGTGTCCCAGGCCAATCCGCACGGGCAGTCCGTCGCGCTGGCGGCGGACATGCTGGCGATTGCCCTGGCTGAAATCGGCTCGGTGGCCGAACGCCGCCTGGACCGCCTGATCAACCCGCACGTCAGCGGCTTGCCGGCGTTCCTGGTCAGCAACCCTGGGGTCAACTCCGGGATGATGATTGTGCAGTACGTCGCCGCCTCGCTGTGTGGGCAGAACCGCCAGTTGGCGCAACCGGCGGTGCTCGACAATTTCGTCACCTCGGGCCTGCAGGAAGACCACCTGAGCATGGGCACCAATGCCGCGCTCAAGCTGCACCAGGTGTTGGCCAACGTGACGCAGATCCTCGCCATCGAGTACCTGCTGGCCGCCCAGGCGTTTGAGTTCTTGAAGGACCAGCGCTTCGGCGTGGGCACCGACCGTGCGTGGCGCCTGCTGCGTGAAGTGGTGCCGGCCTATGAGCAGGACCGCTGGCTGGCGCCGGACATTGCGGCCGCCGCCAAGCTACTCAAAGACACCGACTTACCGAATTTACACTGAAGACTATTCAAAAGAACAATTCAAAAGGAGCATGAATGTGACTGCGCTAAACCTGATTCCAGGCCAACTGAGCCTTGCCCAACTGCGAGCCATCTACCAGCAGCCGGTAACCCTCAGTCTGGATGACAGCGCCACGGCGCAGATCGAAGCCAGTGTGGCCTGCGTGGAGCAGATTCTCGCCGAGAACCGCACCGCCTATGGCATCAACACCGGTTTCGGCCTGCTGGCCTCGACCCGCATCGCCAGCGAAGACCTGGAAAACCTCCAGCGTTCCCTGGTGCTGTCCCACGCCGCTGGCGTCGGTGAGCCGATCAGCGATGCGCTGGTGCGGCTGGTCATGGTGCTCAAGGTCAACAGCCTGAGCCGTGGGTTCTCCGGGATCCGCCGCCAGGTGATCGACGCGCTGATCGCACTGATCAACGCCGAGGTGTACCCGCATATTCCACTCAAAGGTTCGGTAGGCGCCTCGGGCGATCTGGCACCTTTGGCGCACATGTCCCTGGTGCTGCTGGGCGAAGGCAAGGCGCGCTATAAAGGCGAATGGCTGGAAGCCACCGAAGCGCTGAAAGTTGCCGGCCTCACGCCGCTGACCCTCGCCGCCAAGGAAGGCCTGGCGCTGCTCAATGGCACCCAGGTGTCGACGGCTTATGCGCTGCGTGGCCTGTTCGAAGGCGAAGACCTGTTCGCCGGCGCCCTGGCCTGTGGCGGTCTCACCGTGGAAGCCGTGCTCGGTTCGCGCTCGCCGTTCGACGCACGCATTCATGCGGCGCGCGGCCAACGTGGGCAGATCGATTCGGCGGCAGCCTACCGTGACCTGCTCGGCGACAGCAGCCAGGTGTCGCAGTCGCACCAGAACTGCGACAAGGTGCAGGACCCGTACTCCCTGCGCTGCCAGCCACAAGTCATGGGCGCCTGCCTGACCCAGTTCCGCCAGGCCGCTGAAGTGCTGGTGGTCGAAGCCAACGCCGTGTCGGATAACCCACTGGTATTTGCCGCTGAAGGCGACGTGATCTCCGGCGGCAACTTCCACGCCGAGCCGGTGGCCATGGCGGCCGACAACATGGCGCTGGCCATCGCCGAAATCGGCTCGCTGAGCGAGCGTCGCATCTCGCTGATGATGGACAAGCACATGTCGCAACTGCCGCCGTTCCTGGTGGGCAACGGTGGGGTGAACTCGGGCTTCATGATCGCCCAGGTGACTGCCGCGGCACTCGCCAGTGAGAACAAGGCGCTGGCCCATCCCCATAGCGTCGACAGCCTGCCGACCTCAGCCAACCAGGAAGACCATGTGTCCATGGCCCCGGCTGCCGGCAAGCGCCTGTGGGAAATGGCCGAGAACACCCGTGGCATCCTCGCGGTTGAGTGGCTGGCCGCCTGCCAGGGCCTGGACCTGCGCGAAGGCCTGAAAACCTCGCCGAAGCTGGAAAAGGCGCGCGGCATCCTGCGCGACAAAGTGGCGTTCTACGACAAGGACCGCTTCTTCGCCCCGGATATCAACGCTGCCAGCGAACTGCTCGCCACTCGCTGCTTGAACGAGCTGGTACCGGCCAAGTTGCTGCCGAGCCTCTAAGAGCGCCCTCTGTAGGAGCCGGCTTGCCGGCGATAGCTTTCTGTCAGTTAAAGAATGTACGACTGATACACCGCCATCGCAGACAAGCCAGCTCCCACATTTGAGCGTTCGCAGCTCTGAATTTTCTCAGGATAAAAATAATTAAGGACGAGAAATGCACCAGCAAGAAAAGGGTTTGAAACGCGGGCTAAGCGCCCGACATATTCGCTTCATGGCACTCGGTTCCGCGATCGGCACCGGGCTGTTCTATGGCTCTGCCTCGGCTATCCAGATGGCTGGCCCCGCTGTACTGCTGGCCTACCTGATTGGCGGCGCCGCCGTGTTCATGGTGATGCGCGCCCTCGGCGAAATGGCCGTGCACAACCCGGTCGCCGGCTCCTTCGGCCAGTATGCCAGCACCTACCTGGGGCCTATGGCCGGGTTTATCCTCGGCTGGACCTATGCCTTTGAAATGATCATCGTCTGCCTGGCCGACGTCACCGCCTTCGGCATCTACATGGGCTTCTGGTTTCCCGAGGTCGCGCGGTGGGTCTGGGTACTCGGCATTGTGTTTCTGATCGGCGGCCTGAACCTGTGCAACGTCAAAGTGTTTGGCGAGATGGAGTTCTGGCTGTCGCTGCTCAAGGTCGGCGCCATTGTGGCGATGATCCTCGGCGGCTTTGGCATCATGCTGTTTGGCATCCATTCGGCCGGTGACACCCAGGCCAGTGGCCTCAGTAACCTGTGGGCCCACGGCGGCTTCATGCCCAACGGCATCGGCGGCCTGATCGCCTCGTTCGCGGTGGTGATGTTTGCCTTTGGCGGCATCGAAATCATCGGCATCACCGCCGGCGAAGCCAAGGACCCGCAACGCGTGATCCCCAAGGCGATCAACGCGGTGCCGCTGCGTATCCTGTTGTTCTACGTGCTGACCCTGTTCGTGCTGATGGCCATCTACCCGTGGCCGCAGATCGGCAGCCAGGGCAGCCCGTTCGTGCAGATCTTCAGCAACCTCGGGATAGGCTCGGCGGCGACCATCCTCAACATCGTGGTGATCTCGGCGGCCGTCTCGGCGATCAACAGTGACATCTTTGGCGCCGGCCGCATGATGTACGGCCTGGCCCAGCAAGGGCAGGCACCCAAGGGTTTTGCGCAGTTGTCCAAACACGGCGTGCCGTGGATGACCGTGGTGGTGATGGGCGCGGCGCTGCTGGGCGGTGTGGTGCTCAACTACTTGATCCCGGAAAACGTGTTCCTGCTGATCGCCTCGATTGCCACGTTTGCCACCGTATGGGTGTGGTTGATGATCCTGTTTACTCAGGTTGCCATGCGCCGCTCGATGACCAAGGAGCAGGTCGCCGAGCTGAAATTCCCCGTGCCGTTCTGGCCCTATGCGCCAGCGGCGGCCATTGTCTTCATGCTGTTCGTGTTTGGTGTGCTGGGGTATTTCCCGGACACCCAGGCCGCCTTGCTGGTCGGTGCCGTGTGGATCGTGTTGCTGGTGGTGGCCTACCTGTTGTGGGTCAAGCCCGCAGCCGGCCAAGCGGCCAAGGTCCACTACGACCCGGCTTTGTCTCATCGTTAATCTAGGGAGGCGTTGATGAAAACGCTTTGGCAACACTTCCACGTCGCAACCATGGCACAGGGCAAATACTCGATCATCGAGGATGCCGCCATGGTGACTGCCGATTCGCTCATTGAGTGGATCGGCCCCCGCAGCCAGGTACCCACGGCGGATTACGCCCAGGTGCATGACCTGCAAGGCGCGTGGGTCACCCCCGGGCTGATCGACTGCCACACCCACACGGTGTTCGGCGGCAACCGCAGCGGCGAATTCGAGCAACGCCTCGAAGGCGTCAGCTACGCCGAGATCGCGGCCAAGGGCGGCGGTATTGCCAGCACCGTGCGTGCCACCCGCGCCGCGACGGAAGATGAACTGTTTGCCAGCGCTGAGAAGCGCCTGCGCAGTCTGCTACGGGACGGCGTGACCACCGTAGAGATCAAGTCCGGCTACGGGCTGGACCTGGCCAACGAACGCAAAATGCTGCGCGTAGCCCATCGCCTCGGCGAAACGCTGCCGGTCAGCGTGCGGGCGACGTGCCTGGCCGCCCACGCGTTGCCGCCGGAGTACAAGGACCGCGCCGACGACTACATCGAGCACATCTGCGCCGAGATGCTGCCGGCCTTGGCGGCGGAAGGGCTGGTGGACGCGGTGGATGCGTTTTGCGAGTACCTGGCGTTCTCCACCGAGCAGGTGGAGCGCGTGTTCAAAGTCGCCCAGCAACTCGGCCTGCCGGTGAAGTTGCACGCCGAGCAGCTTTCATCGCTGCACGGCTCCAGCCTGGCCGCGCGTTACCACGCGCTGTCGGCGGATCACCTGGAATTCATGACCGAAGAAGACGCCATCGCCATGGCTGCCGCCGGCACCGTCGCGGTCTTGCTGCCGGGCGCGTTCTACTTCCTGCGCGAAACCCAGTTGCCGCCGATGGACGCCCTGCGCAAGCACGGCGTAAAAATTGCTATCGCCAGCGACCTCAACCCCGGCACCTCGCCAGCGCTGTCGGTGCGCCTGATGCTCAACATGGCGTGCACCCTGTTCCGCATGACCCCGGAAGAAGCGCTGGCGGGCGCCACGCAACATGCCGCCACTGCGTTGGGCATGGGCGACACCCATGGCTCCCTGGAAGTCGGCAAGGTCGCGGATTTTGTCGCCTGGCAGATCGATCGTCCCGCCGACCTGGCCTATTGGCTGGGTGGCGAGCTGGATAAACGCGTCGTGCGCCACGGCGCCGACGTCACTGTTTGAGGAGTACTGCTTGTGGATAAGGTTCTGAACTTCAAACAAGGTCGCGTGCCGCTGCTGATCAGCATGCCCCACGCCGGTCTACACCTCACACCCGCCGTCAAGGCTGGGCTGATCCCCGAGGCGCAAAGCCTGCCGGACACCGACTGGCACATTCCTGCGCTGTACGACTTTGCCGAGGCACTGGGTGCCAGCACCTTGTCGGCTGAATATTCACGGTTTGTGATCGACCTGAACCGGCCATCCGACGACAAGCCGTTATATGCCGGCGCCACCACCGGCCTCTACCCGGCGACGCTGTTCGATGGCGTGCCCTTGTTTCGTGAAGGGCATGAGCCGTCTGAAGAAGAGCGCGTGACCTACCTGCAAAAAATCTGGGGCCCGTATCACCGAACCTTGCAGGAAGAGCTGGCGCGGCTCAAGGCTGAGTTTGGCTATGCACTGTTGTTTGATGCGCACTCGATCCGCTCGGTGATCCCGCACCTGTTCGACGGCAAGTTGCCGGACTTCAACCTCGGCACCTTCAACGGCGCCGCCTGTGATCCAACGTTGGCCAGCCAGTTGGAAGCCATCTGCGCCACGCATCCGCAGTACACCCACGTACTCAACGGGCGCTTCAAGGGCGGCCACATCACCCGGCATTACGGTGACCCGGCGCAGGATATCCACGCCGTGCAGCTGGAGTTGTGCCAGAGCACCTACATGGAAGAAGTTGAGCCGTTCCGTTATCGCCCGGACCTGGCCGAGCCGACGCGGGTGGTGCTCAAGCAATTGCTCGACGGGTTGTTAGCCTGGGGGCAACAGCGTTACGGCTGAAATAGCTATGGCAGGCAAGCCAGCTCCCACATTGAATCGGGTTTACACGGTCAAAATGTGGGAGCGGGCTTGCCCGCGATGACGGCCGCACAGTCGCCCCAGTGCAACTGCCCGTCGCCCCAGTTCGTGTTGACTCAGGCTCCACTGGTTAAGGTTGTGGAATAACAACAGCCAAGTGAGACCACCCCCCATGCATAAAACCTTGTTGAGCCTTATCGGCGCCGCACTGTTCAGTGCACACGCCATGGCCGCCGAGCCGGCCTCCTGCAAAAACATCCGCATGGGCGTCGTCAGCTGGACTGACGTGATCGCCACCTCCGGCATGGCCGACGTGCTGCTCAATGGCCTGGGCTACGACAGCAAGCAGACCAGCGCCGTGCAGCAGATCATCTTTGCCGGCATCCGCGACAAACGTCTGGACATCTTCCTCGGCTACTGGAAGCCGGCGATGGACAACAACATCGCGCCGTTCCTGGCGGCCCAGCAGGTCAAGGTGTTCGACACCCCGAGCCTGTCCGACGCCCAGGCCACCCTGGCCGTGCCGCAATACGTGGCCGATGCCGGCTTGAAGACTTTTGCCGATATTGCCCGCTTCAAAGACAAACTGGGCGGCAAGATCTACGGGATCGAACCCGGCAGCGGCGCGAACACGGATATCCAGAAAATGATCGACACCAATCGCTTTGGCCTGGGTGGCTTCAAGCTGGTCGCCTCCGGTGAGGCGGGAATGCTCGCCGCCGTGCAACGCGCGGTGAACCGCAAGGAGTTCGTGGTGTTCGTCGGCTGGACCCCACACCCGATGAACATCAACATGAAAATGGCCTACCTCACCGGCAGCGAAGACGTGTTCGGCCCCGACGAAGGCCGCGCCACTGTTTCCACCGTCACCGCGCCGGACTTTGCCGAGCGTTGCCCCAACGCCAACCGCCTGCTGGAGAACCTCACCTTCACCGCCGCCCAGGAAAGCCAGCTGATGGTGCCGATCATGGAGCGCCAGTCGCCGCAGGATGTGGCCAGGCAATGGCTGCGCGATCATCCCGAGGATTTGCAGCGCTGGTTGGCGGGGGTCCAAGCGTTTGATGGCACGGACGCAGTGGCAGCTGTACAAGCCAGCCTGGAGCTTTGAGCTGAACCTTCCACGCCAGGCAACACCGGGCAAATGTGGGAGCCGGGCTTGCCCGCGAGGGCGGTGTGTCAGGCATTGACTAGTTGGCAGGCACACCGCTTTCGCAGGCAAGCCAGCTCCCACACTTGATCTCCAGCGTCAGGGATATTTGCGCATGTACCCGATTTCTCCTCAGCTTCTTGCTTTCGTCGCCAAGACCGAATCCTTCGCCAGCGACGACTCTTCGCTGTTTGGGCTGCGCACAGGCTATGACCGCATGTGCCGTGCATTCACCCCGCCGCAACCCGAAGGCTTGCAGGTCGAGGACTTCACCCTGGCGGGCGTGCGTGTGCGCAGTTATCTGCCCACCGCGCCTACTCCTCCTGATGGCTGGCCATGCCTTCTCTATATACACGGCGGCGGTTGGGTGGTCGGCGGGCTAGATTCCCACGACTTCATCTGCTTCGAGCTGGCCACTGCCTTGCAGGTACTGGTGATCGCCATCGATTACCGGCTGGCGCCTGAGCACCCGTTCCCTGCCGCCTATGAAGATTGCCGCGCCGTATGGCAGGCGATCCAGGCAGGGCAGGGGCCTCACGCGATCGACCTGCAGCGTCAGGTGGTGATGGGCGACAGCGCCGGCGGCAACCTGGCGGCGGCGTTGTGCCTGGGCTTGCGGGACGACGGGCAGCCGCTGCCTCGGGCCCAGGTATTGATTTATCCGGGCCTGGGCGGCCCGGCCGACCTGCCGTCGCGGCGCGACTGCATGGACGCGCCGTTGCTCAGCAGCGCCGACACCGACTGCTACCTGGCGCTGTACCTGCGGGGCAGCGACAAGCCATCGCCCTATGCCATGCCGCTGCTGGCTGCGGATTTCAGCGGTCTGCCCCAGGCCTTCATCGCCGTGGCCCAGTTCGACCCGCTGCGCGACGACGGCAGGCTCTACGCCGAACGGCTGCAAGCGGCGGGCGTGACCACCGTGCTGTATCCCGGCAAAGGCCTGGTGCACGGCTGCCTGCGGGCGCGGCGGCAAGTGCCGGAGGTGGACCGGCTCTACGACTACCTGCTGGATTACCTGGGGAGCGAAGGGCTGACACAGGTCTAAGCGCTCTAGGACATGCTCATTGCACAATTCGGGTTTATAGTGCCAGACGGCAAGAATAAAAGACGTCCCCCCAGGGATGAACCCGACCCCTTACGGAGCGCGCAATGCAGACTTGGTACCCGCAGATCAAACCCTACGCCCGGCACGATCTGGCAGTCGATGACACCCATACGCTGTATGTCGATGAAAGTGGCTCCCCCGAAGGCTTGCCCGTCGTTTTCATCCATGGTGGCCCAGGTGCCGGTTGTGACGCCCAGAGCCGCTGCTATTTCGATCCGAACCTGTACCGCATCGTCACCTTCGACCAGCGTGGTTGCGGGCGCTCCACCCCGCGTGCCAGCCTGGAAAACAACACCACCTGGGACCTGGTCGCCGACCTTGAGCGCATCCGCGAACACCTGGGCATCGACAAATGGGTACTGTTCGGCGGTTCCTGGGGTTCGACCCTGGCCCTGGCCTACGCGCAAACCCATCCGGAGCGTGTACACGGCCTGATCGTGCGCGGCATTTTCCTGGCCCGCCCACAGGACATTCATTGGTTCTACCAGGAAGGGGCGAGCCGCCTGTTCCCGGATTACTGGCAGGACTACATCGCCCCAATCCCGCCGGAAGAGCGCCACGACATGATCGCGGCCTACCACAAGCGCCTCACCGGCAACGACCAGATCGCCCAGATGCATGCCGCCAAGGCTTGGTCGGGCTGGGAAGGTCGCATGCTGGGCCTGTGCCCGAGCCCGCAGCACGTGGAGCGTTTTTCCGAACCGCAACGCGCCTTGTCCATTGCGCGGATCGAGTGCCACTACTTCACCAACAACTCGTTCCTGGAGCCCAACCAGCTGATCCGCGATATGCACAAGATCGCCCATCTGCCTGGCGTAATCATTCACGGGCGCTACGATATGATCTGCCCATTGGACAACGCGTGGGAGTTGCACCAGGCGTGGCCCAACAGTGAGCTGCAGGTGATTCGCGAGGCCGGCCACGCGGCTTCCGAGCCGGGCATTACCGATGCCTTGGTGCGTGCGACCAGCGAAATGGCACGGCGCTTGCTCGATTTGCCGCCTGAAGAAGCATGAAGGGCCTGTTGCAACGGGTGCGAGGCGCCCGGGTCGAGGTAGCAGGGGAGATCGTCGGGGCCATTGACCAGGGTTTGCTGGTGCTGGTGGCCGTCGAGCCTTCGGATACGCCCGAGAGTGCCGATAAGCTGCTGCACAAGCTGCTGAACTACCGGGTATTCAGCGACGACGAAGGCAAGATGAACCTGTCGCTCAAGGACATCGGTGGCGGTTTGTTGCTGGTATCGCAGTTCACCCTGGCGGCGGACACCAAGAGCGGGCTGCGGCCGAGCTTCTCTACAGCGGCCCCGCCAGCCCTGGGAGCGGCACTATTTGATCACTTGCTGTTACAAGCGCAACAATTGCATGGCAAGGTGGCCTCAGGGCGTTTTGGCGCCGATATGCAGGTGCATTTGGTCAATGATGGCCCTGTGACCTTCCTCTTGCAGACGTGAATGTATTAAAAACGACTTTTAATGCCTAAAAACGCAGGGTTTCGCTACAAATACTTTGTTCTCCATGGTGCGTTGTCTCGCGGGCTACTAGATAATCGCGCGCTACGGGGATCAGCGTTGTTTGGTCCATTTTTGACTTAGGTAGAGACTTGTCCGATAGCCATTGGGGAATCATTTTGACCCAGGGGAGTCGGAACAATGCTCGCCAACCTGGCATATAGATAGCTGGCCGTTGGTTTTTTGATCTGTTTTCGGCGAGGGTTGCTCGTGATTGTTAGTCCCTGTAATGCACCAAAATTGTCTGCCAAACGGTTACGAAACGCACTGGTGACGGGCTCCGCCCTGTTTTGCCTGTTCGGCGCGGGTCAACTGTGGGCATTCAGTCTGGATGATGTGTCGGCCAAGGCAAAAGAGCTGGCCGGGCAGAAATACGAAGCTCCGCGCAGCAATCTGCCGAACGAGTTCCGCGAAATGAAATTCGCGGACTACCAGAAGATTCGTTTCCGTAACGAAAAAGCCGAATGGGCAGATCAAAACACTCCGTTCAAGCTGTCCTTCTATCACCAGGGTATGCACTTCGATACACCGGTGAAAATCAACGAAGTCACCGCCGACAGCGTCCAGGAAATCAAGTACGACCCGACGCGCTTCGACTTCGGCGACGTGAAGTTTGATCCTAAAGCCACTGAACAGCTGGGTTATGCCGGCTTCCGTGTGCTGTACCCGATCAACAAGGCCGACAAGCAAGACGAAATCATGACCATGCTGGGCGCGAGTTATTTCCGCGTGGTTGGCAAGGGCCAGGCCTACGGCTTGTCCGCCCGTGGCATGGCGATCGACACTGCATTGCCATCCGGCGAAGAATTCCCGCGGTTTACCGAGTTCTGGATCGAACGTCCGAAGCCGGGTGAGAAACAACTGGTGATCTTCGCCCTGTTGGACTCCCCACGCGCTACCGGTGCTTATCGCCTGACGCTGCGCCCGGGCACCGACACCATTGTCGACGTGAAATCCCAGATGTTCCTGCGCGACAAGGTCAGCAAACTGGGGGTTGCCCCGTTGACCAGCATGTACCTGTTCGGCGCCAACCAGCCGTCGAAAGTACTCAACTACCGTCGTGAGTTGCACGATTCCAGCGGCCTGTCGATCCATGCCGGCAATGGCGAGTGGATCTGGCGTCCGCTGAACAACCCTAAACACCTGTCGGTCAGCAACTTCACCGTAGAGAACCCGCGTGGTTTCGGCCTGCTGCAACGTGGCCGTGATTTCAGTCACTACGAAGACCTGGACGACAACTACGACAAGCGCCCAAGCGCCTGGATCGAGCCTGAGGGCGACTGGGGCAAAGGCACCGTCAACCTGGTAGAGATCCCGACTGCCGATGAAACCAACGACAATATCGTTGCGTTCTGGAGCCCTGCGGAGCTGCCAGAAGTCGGCAAGCCGCTGGACGTTTCCTACCGTCTGCACTGGACCATGGACGAAAAGTCGCTGCACCCGACCGACAGCGCCTGGGTCAAGCAGACCCTGCGTTCCACCGGCGACGTGAAGCAATCCAACCTGATCCGCCAGCCTGACGGCAGCGTGGCCTACCTGGTGGACTTCGAGGGCCCGTCCCTCAAGGCCCTGCCGTCGGATGCCGCCGTGCGCAGCCAGGTGAGTGTCAGCGACAACGCCGAACTGGTTGAAAACAGCGTGCGCTACAACGAGCACACCAAGGGCTGGCGCTTGACCCTGCGGATGAAGATCAAGGACGCAGGCAAGCCGACCGAAATGCGCGCTGCACTGGTGCAGGACGTTCCGCCGCCCGCTCCTGAGCAGGACACCAGCCACGTGCTCAAGGCTGACAAGGTCCTGGCCAAGCAACACGAGAAACAGGCCAAGAAAGACGCGAAAGACAAGGAAGCCAAGCAGCCAGAAGCTGCCCCAGCCACGCCGGAGCCGATCAAGACAGAACAAGTCCTGACCGAGACCTGGAGCTATCAGTTGCCTGCCGATGAGTAATTCTCAAGTAACGCCCGAGACTCTGTCCGAGTACCTGGCGCATCTACCGATGACCGCTGAGCAGCGCGCCGAACTGGCGGGCTGCACATCTTTCACCGAGTTGCACGAGCGCTTGTCGTCGAAAACCTTCGACGCGCCCACTGATGCCGCCCAGGCATCGGTTGGCACGCGGTTGACCCTCAACACGGCCGAAGAGCTGCAAGACGCCGAAATGCTGGCGCTCGACGCTGAAGGTCGCGTGTGCCTCAAGGCCACGCCGCCGATTCGTCGTACCCGCGTGGTACCGGAGCCATGGCGCACCAACATCCTGGTGCGCGGCTGGCGCCGTATCACCGGGCGCAGCAACCCACCGGCCCCACCGAAGGATGAGCGCGTATTGCCGGCCGCCCGCTGGCGTACCGTCGGCTCGATCCGCCGTTACATCCTGCTGGTGCTGATGCTCGGCCAGACCATTGTCGCCGGCTGGTACATGAAAGGCATCATGCCGTACCAGGGCTGGTCGCTGGTCGACTTCGACGAAATCCGCAACCAGACCCTGTTGCAAACCGCTACCCAGGTACTGCCTTACGCCCTGCAAACCAGCATCCTGATCATGTTCGGGATCTTGTTCTGCTGGGTGTCGGCGGGTTTCTGGACCGCGTTGATGGGCTTCCTGGAGTTGCTTACCGGCCACGATAAATACCGGATCTCCGGTAAAAGTGCCGGCGACGAGCCGATCCCAAAAGACGCCCGTACCGCGCTGGTAATGCCGATCTGCAACGAAGACGTGCCCCGGGTGTTTGCCGGCCTGCGCGCGACGTTCGAGTCGGTCGCCGCCACCGGTGACCTGGATCGTTTCGACTTCTTCGTGCTCAGCGACAGTAACGAGGCCGACATCTGCATCGCCGAACAGCAAGCCTGGCTTGACGTGTGCCGCGAAGCCGGTGGTTTCGGCAAGATCTTCTATCGCCGTCGTCGCCGTCGCGTAAAGCGCAAGAGCGGCAACCTCGACGACTTCTGCCGTCGCTGGGGCGGTGACTATAAATACATGGTCGTGCTCGACGCTGACAGCGTGATGAGCGGCGAATGCCTGACCAGCCTGGTGCGCTTGATGGAAGCCACGCCGGATGCCGGGATTATCCAGACCGCGCCGCGTGCGTCGGGCATGGACACCCTGTATGCGCGCATGCAGCAGTTCGCGACCCGCGTCTACGGCCCGCTGTTCACCGCCGGCCTGCACTTCTGGCAGTTGGGTGAATCCCACTACTGGGGTCACAACGCGATCATCCGCATGAAGCCGTTCATCGAGCACTGCGCCCTGGCGCCATTGCCGGGCAAAGGCGCGTTCGCCGGTTCCATTCTGTCCCACGACTTCGTTGAAGCAGCGTTGATGCGCCGTGCTGGCTGGGGCGTGTGGATTGCCTACGACCTGCCAGGCAGCTACGAAGAACTGCCGCCGAACCTGCTGGACGAACTCAAGCGTGACCGTCGCTGGTGCCACGGTAACCTGATGAACTTCCGCCTGTTCCTGGTCAAGGGCATGCACCCGGTACACCGCGCGGTGTTCCTGACCGGCGTGATGTCCTACCTGTCGGCGCCGTTGTGGTTCCTGTTCCTGGTGCTGTCCACGGCCTTGCTGGCGGTGAACACCCTGATGGAACCGCAGTACTTCATGGCGCCACGCCAGTTGTACCCACTGTGGCCGCAATGGCATCCGGACAAGGCGGTAGCGCTGTTCTCCACCACTATCGTGCTGTTGTTCCTGCCAAAACTGCTGAGCATCATCCTGATCTGGGCCAAGGGCGCAAAAGAGTTCGGCGGCAAGTTCAAGGTGACCTTGTCGATGCTGCTGGAGATGCTGTTCTCCATGCTGCTGGCACCGGTGCGGATGATCTTCCACACCCGCTTCGTGCTCGCCGCGTTCCTCGGTTGGGCTGCGACCTGGAACTCGCCGCAGCGTGACGACGACTCCACCCCTTGGAGCGAGGCAGTCAAGCGCCATGGTCCACAAACCCTGCTGGGCTTCTTGTGGGCGCTGCTGGTGGTGTGGTTGAACCCGAGCTTCCTGTGGTGGCTGGTGCCGATTGTCGGTTCGCTGATGCTGTCGATCCCGGTATCGGTGATTTCCAGCCGTGTTGGCCTGGGCCTCAAGTCCCGCGACGAGAGCCTGTTCCTGATCCCTGAGGAATACAATCCGCCGCAGGCGCTGCTCTCTACCGACAAGTACACCCACGAAAACCGTTGGCACGCGCTTAACGACGGCTTCGTGCGTTCGGTGGTCGACCCGCAGCAGAACGCCCTGGCCTGTGCCCTGGCAACCTCGCGCCATGCCCAGGCCGAGCCGATCGAGTACCTGCGTGCCGAGCGTGTGCGTCACGCGTTGAAGGTCGGCCCTGCCGGTCTCAACAACGGTGAACGCCTGGCCTTGCTCAGTGACCCGGTAGCCTTGGCCCGCCTGCACGAACAGGTCTGGAGCGAAGGCCATGCCGAGTGGCTCGCCGCCTGGCGGGAGTCGATCAAGGCTGATCCGCACGCACCGTTGCTGCCATTGCAACCGCTGTCGTCCCAGGCCCAACCGGCCTGATTCAGACGCCCCCGAGGGCTTGCCTCGGGGGCGTTTCAAGCGCTGGTCCTACAGCGTTTCCTGCTCCGTCCTTCCTGCGCTAACTCTCTGTTTTTTATAAACTATTTCGAAACAAAAGACCTTGGTCCGAGGCGTATTGCCGTGCCTGGGACTGAGTTAGCATCGCCCCCGGATTTGACGTGTCACTGGGGTATTCATGAGCAAAGGTTTTTGTTCGGCACTGCTGATAAGCGCTGTCGCATTGATTCACATGGGCCTGGCACAGGCCGGCGCGATTGACGACGCGGTACGACGCGGCGTGCTGAAGGTCGGCACCACGCCCACCTACGTGCCTTTCGAGATGACGGACAAACAGGGGCGCATCGTCGGTTTTGAAATCGACTTGCTCAGGGTCATGAGCCAAGCGCTGGGGGTGGAGCTCGAATTGGTATCCGTGCCCTACACCGAGTTGGTGGCGGGATTGATGGCGAAAAAATTCGACCTGATCGGCAGCGGCATGACGGTCACCCAAGAGCGCAACCTCAAGCTGAATTTCAGCGATTCGTTCATTGTCGTTGGCCAGTCAGTGTTGTTGCACCCAAGGTTCCTGGGCAAGGTCACCAGTGTCGAGGACCTCGACGATGCCAGTTACCGGATTGCTACCACCGAAGGCACCACGGGTGAGGCGGCCGCCCGGCGCTTTTTAGGCGCGGCCCGGATCAGCAGTTTTGCGACGCCCGAGGAAGGCGTACGCCAATTGCTGCAGGGCAAGGCCGATGCCTTTATCCATGACGCGCCCTACAACCTGATCGCCTTGAGTCGCCCGGAAAACAGTGCGCTGCTGGCGCTTGAGCAACCCTTCACCTTCGAACCCCTGGCATTCGGATTGAAAAAAGGTGATTTCGACAGCCTCAACTGGATCAATCACTTCCTCAACCAAGTGGCCCAGGACGGAACCTATGATCGGCTGCACGACAAGTGGTTTAAAGACACGGCCTGGCTGGTGGAAATCGACTGAAAGTCATAACTGCTTACACATCAATCCGTTGCCGGTGTCGTGTGCCCATGTGTCTATCGCTGCGTTTTGCCGCACCTTTGTGGGGCTTTTCCGACATATGCCGATAACAAATAGCCGTGAAACCTTTGTGACGAGAGACGAGTGGGTTAGGATCGCACCCCGAAATGGTGCAGCCCTTTTTGCGCGCCGACCTCATAAGAATCGTTCAGGGGACTTGATGATGAAAAAGTATCTTTCGATGCTGCTGCTTGGCGTCACCGCGCTGGTCGCGGCCACTGCTGCCCAGGCGGGTGCTATCGATGATGCGGTCAAGCGCGGCACGCTGAAAGTCGGCATGGACCCGACTTACATGCCGTTCGAAATGACAGACAAGCGCGGTGAGATCATCGGTTTCGAAGTCGACATCCTCAAGGCCATGGCCAAGTCCATGGGCGTCAAGCTGGAGCTGGTCTCCACCGGCTACGACGGCATCATCCCGGCCTTCCTGACCGGCAAGTTCGACATGATCGGCAGCGGCATGACCCTGACCCAGGAACGCAACCTGCGCCTGAATTTCAGCGAACCCTTCATCGTGGTCGGCCAGACCCTGCTGATCCGCAAGGACCTGGAAGGCACCATCAAGTCCTACAAAGACCTGAATGACGAGAAGTACCGTCTGACCTCCAAGCTGGGCACCACCGGTGAGATGGTCGCCAAGAAACTGATCTCCAAGGCCAAGTACCACGGTTACGACAACGAGCAGGAAGGCGTGCTGGACGTGGTCAACGGCAAGGCCGATGCCTTTGTGTATGACGCGCCGTACAACGTGGTTGCCGAGAAAAAAGTCGGTAACGGCAAGCTGGTATTCCTGGAAGAACCCTTCACCTTCGAGCCCCTGGCGTTTGGCCTGAAGAAGGGCGACTACGACAGCATCAACTTCATCAACAACTTCCTGCACCAGATCCGCAACGACGGCACCTACGATCGCATCCATGACAAGTGGTTCAAGAGCTCCGAGTGGCTCAAAGACATGGAATAAGGCTGGTTTGTAGTGAGCGGGCTTGCCCCGCGCTGGGTGGCGAAGCCGCCCCAAATCCATACACCTCGGTCTTTCTGAAACACCGCGGCGTCTGGTCTTAGGGCGGCTTCGCCACCCAGCGCGGGGCAAGCCCGCTCACTACACAAAGGCGCTTGCCTTAGACTTTTTTGGATGTTGAGTAATGAAACAGAAAAAAGCCCAATGGCCCTGGCACCTGCTTACCGTGGTCGTGCTGGTCGGCTTGGCCGGCGCCTTGTACTACGCCACCTCGTTGATGTCCTACGAGTGGCGCTGGAACCGCGTACCGCAGTACTTCGCCTACCAGGCTGAAACCTCCCAGCGCGCCGCTGACATTTCCACGGTGGTGGAGTTGGTACGCAAGGGCGATGTGGCCGAGGTGACCCTGCGCAACGACGCCGGCGCCGAGCAAAAGCTGACCGTTGCCGACAACAGCCTGCAAGTGGCGCGCGGCGACGATGTGGCCGAAGGCGATGTTGTCGGTGTGACCCGGCAGTGGGCGTTGGGGCCGTTGATGTGGGGCTTGTGGACCACGCTGTGGCTGTCGGTGGTGTCTGGCATCCTGGGCCTGGCGATCGGCCTGGCAACTGGCTTGTGCCGTTTGTCCAGCAACCCGACATTGCGGGATCTGTCGACGATCTACGTCGAACTGGTGCGCGGAACGCCACTATTGGTGCAGATCTTCATTTTCTATTTCTTCATCGGCACGGTGCTCAACCTGTCCCGGGAGTTCGCCGGGATCGCCGCGCTGTCGCTGTTTACCGGCGCCTATGTGGCGGAAATCGTCCGCGCGGGTGTGCAGTCCATCACCCGCGGCCAGAACGAAGCCGCGCGGTCTCTGGGCCTGAGTGCCAGCCAGTCGATGCGCCATGTGGTATTGCCGCAGGCGTTCAAGCGTGTGCTGCCGCCGCTGGCCGGGCAATTTATCAGCCTGGTCAAGGACACATCCTTGGTGTCGGTGATCGCGATTACCGAGCTGCTCAAGAGCGGACGCGAAGTGATCACCACCTCGTTCTCGCCGTTTGAAATCCTGTTCTGTGTCGCAGGCCTGTACCTGCTGATCAACCTGCCGCTGTCGAAAATGGCCAGCCGGCTTGAGCGGAGGCTCGCGCAAAGTGATTGAAGTCCGCGATCTGGTAAAAGTCTTCGACACCCGTGGCCATGTGGTCCGTGCGGTCGACAACGTGACCACCCAGGTGGCCAAAGGCGAAGTGCTGGTGGTGATTGGCCCGTCCGGCTCCGGCAAGTCCACCTTCCTGCGCTGCCTCAATGGCCTGGAAGAATTCGACTCGGGTTCGGTGAGCATCGACGGCCTGCAACTGGCTGATCCAAAAACCGACGTGAACGCCTATCGCCGCGAAGTCGGCATGGTGTTCCAGCACTTCAACCTGTTCCCCCACATGACCGTGCTGGAGAACCTGTGCCTGGCGCAGAAAGTCGTGCGCAAGCGCGGCAAGAAGGAGCGTGAAGCCAAGGCGCTGGCGTTGCTGGAAAAGGTCGGCATTGCGCAGAAGGCCAACGAATTCCCCTCACGCTTGTCCGGTGGCCAGCAGCAACGGGTGGCGATTGCCCGTGCCCTGGCGATGGAACCCAAGGTGATGCTTTTCGATGAACCCACCTCGGCACTGGACCCGGAAATGGTCGGCGAAGTGCTGGATGTGATGAAGACCCTGGCCCTGGAAGGCATGACCATGGTCTGCGTCACCCACGAAATGGGCTTTGCCCGCGAAGTGGCGGACCGGGTGTTGTTCTTCGATCACGGCAAATTGCTTGAAGATGCCGCCCCGGCCGAGTTTTTTGATGCGCCGAAAGACCCACGGGCTCAAGCGTTCCTGCGCCAGGTCCTCTAGGTTCGCGTTCGCTCACCACAGTGACAGGCGCGACACTGGGCTCAAAGCCTGAATTTGCTAACCAGCGTCTGCAAATCCAGGCTTAGTTTGATCAGCTGAACACTCGCCGTCGCCGTTTCCTCGCTGGCAGCGGCTGTCTGCTCCGATACATCCCGCACCTTTAACACACTGCGATTGATCTCTTCGGCCACCGCGCTTTGTTCCTCTGCGGCCGCGGCGATCTGCGGGTTCATTTCCTGGATGACAGAGACCGTGCGGGCAATTGCGGCCAGTGCATCCCCTGCGTCACGGGTCAGTTCGACACTGTAGTCGGTCAAGGTGCGACTGCTGTCCATGACGTCGGCGACCTGTTGGGTGCCGGTGTGCAGTCCCTGGATCAGCCCTTCGATTTCTTCGGCCGAGTCCTGGGTGCGCTGTGCCAGGCTGCGGACTTCATCGGCGACCACTGCAAAGCCTTCGCTGGCAGTGCCCGCGCGGGCGGCTTCAATGGCGGCGTTCAACGCCAGCAGGTTGGTCTGTTGGGACACCGATTTGATCACGTCCAATACGCTGCCGATCTTCTGGCTTTCTTGCTGCAATGCCAGCATCGCACGACCCGAGAGAGCCATCTCCTCCGCCAACTGGCCAATTTGCTCAACGGCCTGTGTCACCACTTTGTCCCCGGCGCTGGCTTGTAGATCGGCTTCATTCGCCGCGATAGACGCTTGCTCGGCATGCCGGGCGACCTCCTGGGCGGTGGCGAGCATTTCGTTCATGGCGGTCGCCACCTGGTCGGTTTCGTCTTTCTGGTTATTGATGCCAGTGCGGGTCTGCGCAGTGACGGCCGACAACTGCGTGGCGGCACTGGCGATCTGGCGGGCGCTGTCGCCGATGCCGCTGATCAGTCTGCGCAGGTTGCGGGTCATGTCACTGATGGTTTGCTGCAGTTGGCCCAACTCATAGCGGCGCTTCACTTGGATATCGTGGCTGAGATCACCTTGCGCGATGCGGTTGGCGCAAACGAGTACCTGGCGTAATGGCACGGCAATCTGGCGGGCGATCCACCAGGCCGCCAGGGTGCCGAGCAGCAGGGCAGCAACCGTGACGCTGATGAGCAGGGTTCGCGTGTGCTCCGCTTCCCTGTCGCGCATGAGGGTCTGGGCCCGGCTGACCGCGTCGTTCTGGTCGAGCAACTGGTTGAGCTGCTGTTCAAACTGATTCTGCGCAGTTTCGGTGGTGACTTGAGCGTCCTTGAGTGCCAGCAACTGTTCGCGATAGTTCGCCAGGTCGGTTTTAAGCAGCGTGGAGTCGGCCGGCAGGTCAGTTACGGCGGCCTGGGCGACGTCGAGGGCATTGAGGGCGTGGCTGACGGCTTCGGCGTAGGCTTGCAGCGACTCGGCCGCCCAGGCGGGGCTCTGGGCGCGATCCTCGGCTTGTTCCATGACTTGGCGCAGGTTTTCGATGGCATTCAACGCTTGCTGGTCCTGTTGATCGGGTAACTCGCTGGCCAGTTGTGTGAGGGTGTCACTGGCCTGGAGCGCCGTCGCATGCAGGGGCGGCCGGATGTTTTCGCGCAGTTCGATCAACGGTGGCAGTTCCACCAGTGCGGTCTTGAAGCGCGTCACCAGGCCTTGCGCTTCCTGGATACGCTGCAGGTCGACCGGGTTCTTCAAGTGCTTCGCCAGGTAGCCCAGGTGTTGATCGATGTGGGCAATCTGCTGCGCCATTTTGCCCAGGCTGGCGGTGTCCGCCAGCGTTCGGTAAACGATACGGTCCGCGCGCATGGCTTCAGCGCTGATGGCCACCTGGCTTAAGGCTGTCAGGTTGCTTGAACGGAACAACACCGCATTCAAGGCCTGCCAACCGGTCATGGCGATGACGAAGCTGAGGATCAGCACCTGGCCAAACCCCACGGAGAGCTTGAGGCGGATGCTGGCATTGACCAGCAGGCGGGTCAGCCGAGAGAACATGGTGAACCTCCGAATCTGAAAAAGCGTTTCGCAAACGCTAATTCGATTCGGAGTCATGCTGGGCTGATAACTACGTAGGAAATTTCACAAGCTATACGTTAGATGCGGAAACGCCCTACCAGCGTTTGCAGGTAAATACCCAGGCGTGCCAACTCGGCGCTGGACGCCGCGGTCTCTTCACTGGCCGAAGAAGTTTGTTCCGACACATCACGCACATTCAGCACGCTGCGATTGATCTCTTCGGCCACTGCGCTTTGCTGCTCGGCGGCGGTGGCGATCTGCGAGTTCATTGCCTGGATGGTCGAGACTGTGCGGGTGATGCTCGCCAAGGCGCTGCCGGCACGGCGCGTCAGCTCGACGCTGCTGTCGGTCAGGCCACGGCTGTTATCCATGATGGTCGCGACCTGCTGCGTGCCGTTTTGCAGGCCGACGATCAGTTCCTCGATCTCTTCGGTGGACTTCTGCGTGCGCTGGGCCAGGCTGCGCACTTCGTCGGCCACCACCGCGAAGCCCCGCCCGGCTTCCCCTGCGCGTGCGGCTTCAATGGCGGCGTTGAGGGCCAGCAGGTTGGTTTGCTGCGCAACGGACTTGATCACGTCGAGCACGCTGCCGATCTTGTCGCTTTCGCGCTTCAGATCACCCATGGCGACGGTGGAGTTGCCCACTTCGGTGGCCAGGCGTTCGATCTGGGTGATGGCTTCACCGACCACTTTGTCGCCCTCACGGGCTTGTTGGTCAGCGGCCACGGCAGCCTCGGAGGCTTCCTCGGCGTTGCGTGCCACTTCCTGCACGGTGGCGGCCATTTCATTCATCGCGGTTGCTACCTGGTCAGTCTCGACCTTCTGGCTGTTGACCCCGGCGCTGGTCTGTTCGGTCACGGCCGAGAGTTGCTCGGCGGCGCTGGCGATCTGGGTGACGCCGTCGCTGATCCCCCCGATCAGCTCGCGCAGGCCGACAGTCATGCTCTGCATGGCGCGTTGCAGTTGGCCCAGTTCATCCTGGCGCACGGAGGTCAGGTTGTGGCTCAGGTCGCCCGAGGCCACGCGTTCAGCCACTTGGAGCGTCTGGTTCAACGGGATGATGATCTGGCGGGTGATGGCCCAGGCGGCGACCAGGCCGAAGACCAGCGCCAATGCCGTGGCCAGCAGCAGGAAGTTCTTGGCCAGCGCGGCGTCGGTGTCGCGCACCACGGTTTGCGAGGCGGTGAGTTTTTCACTGTGGCCGAGCAAGATATCGCCCTGCGCGGTCATGATTTTCAACGCCGCTGCGCTGGCAACTTGGGAGTCGCGGTACTGGCTGACCGCCGCGCGATAGGCCTGCAACGACACGCTGGCCTCTTGCAGGTTGGCCTGGTACTGCGCTGGCAGTTGCCCTTCGAGCTCGGTGATTTTCTTCAGGGCATTGTCGATGGCATCCAGGGCTGGTTGCTCGGCTTCGACTTTGCCGCTGTAGGTGTAGCCGCGTACCTGGAAGCGCGATTGCTGGATCAGCTTGCTCAGGTCGACCACGCTATTGAACTGGGTGACGCTGTCGCCTTGCAGCAGGGACTTCTCGACTTCATTGATCTTGGCCACGGCATTGTCGGCGGTGTCGCCGAGCTTGCTGCGTGCACCTTCGCGCTTGAGTCCGGCCTGGACCATGGCGCCGAAGGCCTTTTTGTATTGATTCAAGGCGTCCTGTTGTTGTTCCACCAGGGCCTTGTCGGCGGGCTGCTCAATCAGCTCTGCGGCTTTTTTCAGGCCGCTGTCCAATTGCGTGAGCAGGCCGTTGACCGCATCGGTGCCTTGTTCGCCGCGCCGCATTTCGAAGTCCAGGCGCGCCAGGCGCAGGTCTTTGGTCAGTCCGTTGAGGCTGGAGATAAAGCCCAGCTTGTCACCCCGACTGATCACATCGCCCAGGCCGCTCCAGCCGGTGAAGGTGATCATTAATGTCAGCAGCAACACCAGGCCGAAGCCCACGCCGAGTTTGGTTTTGACGCTGATATTCCCCAGCTTTTCGGCTAACCAACGATACATGCTGCGAACTCCCCTGGAACAAGGCTTGGACTTATTCAAAGGTTATCGGCAGGTTGGAAACATTCTGTAGCAGCCGGCTTGCCTGCGAAGGCGGCCCGACAGACGACCACAATCTGACTGTCCCCCCACGATCCAAAAATGTGGGAGCTGGCTTGCCTGCGAAAGCGGCCTGACAGCACCACAATCTAACTGTCCCCCCACGATCCAAAAATGTGGGAGCTGGCTTGCCTGCGAAAGCGGCCTGACAGCCGACCACAAACTAACTGTCGCCCCGCGATCCAAAATGTGGGAGCCGGCTTGCCTGCGAAGGCGGCCTGACAGCCGACCTCGATGTTGGACCTTACCGGGTACATATCCGTTACTTGGGTAACGGCTGCTATGGGTTCCGCCCTTACGGCGGCTCACTTTTGAAAAGCGCAAAAGTAAGCAAAACGCTCTTGCCCCAACACTCGGCACCTCGCCTAGGCTCGGTGTGCCCGTAATCCGCCAGGTATTTGGGGGGCCGCCGCCACGCGCCATCCATGGCGCGGGGCGGCTAAACCGGCATCCCTGCCGGTTTACCCCCCAAATCCCTGTCGAATTCCGGCCAGCGTGTTTGACGGGGCGCCTAGGATCAAGATCAAAAGCTAGATCAAGATCGGCTCGCTTCGCATCGTGGTTAGGGTTGGTTGGTGCAACGCTTTGTCGATACCGATGCTTGTCGCCGGTATGCCGGCTCCTGCAAGGGAGGTGGTGTCAGAAGAGGCGGGCGAGCAGGGCGGTGACGGCGGTTTCGACGCGCAGGATGCGGGCGCCCAGTTGCACGGGTTGTAATCCAGCTTTGGTCAGCAGGTCGACTTCGTAGGGGATCCAGCCGCCTTCCGGGCCGATTGCCAGTGTCACTGGCTCATCCAGCCCACGCGGGCACGCGGGGTAATCGCCTGGGTGGCCGATCAGGCCCAAGGTGCCTTCGGTCATGGCTGGCAGGCGGTCTTCGACGAACGGTTTGAAGCGTTTTTCGATGACGATTTCGGGCAGCACTGTGTCCCGCGCCTGCTCCAGGCCGAGGATCAGTTGCTCGCGAATCGCCTCGGGCTCCAGGAATGGGGTTTGCCAGAAGCTTTTCTCGACCCGATAACTGTTGACCAGCACCACCTTGGGCACGCCCATGGCGGCCACGGTTTGCAGTACCCGGCGCAGCATTTTCGGGCGTGGCAGGGCCAGCAGCAGGGTCAGCGGCAATTTGGTGGGGGGAGGTTGGTCGAAGCTGACTTGCAGTTCGGCTTCGCGGGTTTCCAGGCGCACCAGTTGCGCATTGCCCATCAGCCCGCCGATACGGCCGACGCGCAGGCTGTCACCGACGGCGGCGCGGTGGACTTCCTGCATGTGCACCAGGCGCCGATCACGCAGCACCACACGGTCGGCCGCGATAAAGTCGGCCTCTTCGAGCAGCAGCAGGTTCACGGCTGGGTCGCTGGCGGCTGGTCGTCGTCGCGCTGGTCATCCGGGTGTTCGCCGCGCTTGCTGATCAAGCCGCTGAACAGGATGCCGATCTCGAACAGCATCCACATCGGCACGGCCAGCAGGGTCTGGGAGAAGATGTCCGGTGGCGTGAGGATCATGCCGACCACAAAGCAGCCGATGATCACGTACGGACGGATCTTCTTCAGGTACTTAACGTCGACCACGCCGATCCATACCAGCAGCACCACGGCCACGGGGATTTCGAAGGCCACGCCAAAGGCGAAGAACAGCGTCATCACGAAGTCGAGGTAGCTGGTGATGTCGGTCATCATTTCCACGCCAGCCGGGGTGGCGGCGGCGAAGAACTTGAAGATCAGCGGGAACACCAGGAAATACGCGAACGCCATGCCGGTGTAGAACAGCAGGATGCTCGACACCAGCAACGGCACGGCGATGCGCTTCTCATGCTTGTACAGGCCCGGTGCGATAAAGCCCCAGATCTGGTGCAGGATCACCGGGATCGCCAGGAACAGCGAGACCATCATGGTCAGCTTCAGCGGTGTGAGGAACGGCGATGACACATCGGTGGCAATCATCGTCGCACCGGCCGGCAGGTACTGGCGCAGCGGCGTGGAGACGAAGGTGTAGATCTGCTGGGTAAAGGCGAACAACCCGGCAAAGATGATGAAGATGGCCGCTACGCAACGCAGCAGGCGGGTTCGCAGCTCGGTGAGGTGCGAGACCAGCGGCATATGCTGGTCGTTTTCCGGTTTATCAGCGCTCATGGGGCTCGCGGCGGCAATGTAGGGTCATGGGGCGCGGGCGACGCAACAGGCGTCGGCGCAGGCTCGGTTGGCGCGGTCGGTGCCACGGGGGCGGCTTCAGTCGCAGGCGCGATGCTGTTTTCGGCCACAGGCTCCACCGGCTTGGCGGGCTCCTGCACAGGCGACAGAATCTTCCGTGCTTCCTGCTCCAACGAGAGGATGTGTTCGTTGTGCAGTTGCCGGCGGATCTCGTCGGCACCGATTTCCCGTTCAACTTCCTGTTTGATGGCGTTGAAACTGCGTTTCAGGCGCCCGATCCACAGGCCGGCCGTGCGTGCGGCACCGGGCAGGCGTTCCGGCCCCAGCACCAGCAGGGCCACGAGGCCGACGAGGAGCAGTTCAGAGAAGCTGATACCAAACATTAGTCAATGCTCACGAGTCTTTGCGGGTCGGCTCTTCGACTTTCTCAGCCTGCACGTCGAAGGTGCGACGCTCGGTGATCGGCTGGGTGGCCTGCGGGTGCACAGGCTGGGCCGGAGGCACAGGGTTGGCAGCTGGGTCGGCAGGTTTTTCGTCGTCGTTCATGGCTTTGCGAAAGCCCTTGATCGACTCGCCCACGTCAGTGCCCAGGTTCTTGAGTTTCTTGGTGCCGAACACCAGTACCACCACCACCAGAATGACGATCCAGTGTTTCCAGTCAAAAATGCCCATGCTGCAAATCCTCTAGTCTTAGTTATTCAGGCGGACGGGCGCGAGGCCTTCTCGGCATGCCCGGACAAGCCGAAGCGACGGTCCAGTTCATCCAGCACAGCCTGTGGATGCTGCCCCAGTTGGGCGAGCATGACCAGGCTATGGAACCACAAGTCGGCGGTCTCGTAGATGACATCGCTGCAATCACCGCTGATCTGCGCGTCCTTGGCGGCGATGATGGTCTCGACGGATTCTTCGCCGAGTTTTTCCAGGATCTTGTTCAAGCCCTTGTGGTACAGGCTGGCGACGTAGGAGCTGTCGGCATCTGCGCCTTTGCGGTCTTCCAGCACCTGGGCCACGCGGTTCAGGGTATCGCTCATGTCTAGTGTCCTGCCGAGTAGATGGCGTGCGGGTCTTTGAGCACAGGCTCCACGACTTTCCATTCGCCGTTCTCGAACACGCGATAGAAGCAGCTGTGACGGCCCGTGTGGCAGGCGATGTCGCCGATCTGCTCGACCATGAGGATCACCACGTCGGCGTCGCAGTCGATGCGCATCTCGTGCAGGGTCTGCACGTGCCCGGACTCTTCGCCCTTGCGCCACAGTTTGCCACGCGAGCGTGACCAGTAGATGGCGCGCTGCTCAGTGGCGGTGAGGCTCAGGGCCTCGCGGTTCATCCAGGCCATCATCAATACGCGCCCGGTCTTGTAGTCCTGGGCAATGGCCGGCACCAGGCCGTCACTGTCCCACTTGATCTCGTCCAGCCAGTCTTTCATGTTCGGCTCCGGCAATTTGCGACAGTGTATAACCGGATTGGCTATCGACGCACGATCAGATAAACACCCACGGCGACCATGATGCCGGCCGGCCAGTGGCCCAGTTGGTTCAGCGGGCCACCGATGGCCAGCATCACCCCGCCGACCAAGTGCGCAGCACCCAGCAGGCGCAGGAACCAATCATCCTTGCGCTTCTTCCACGGCGGCGCCGGGTCCTTGGCGTGGGGCTGGGACATGCGCTCCAACAGGTCGCGGGTCATGTTGGCCAGGTGCGGCAGTTGTTCCATCTGGCTGTGCAGGTTGCCCAGCACGGTTTTCGGGCTCATCCGCTCGCGCATCCAGCGCTCCAGGAACGGCTGCGCGGTGTTCCACAGGTCGAGGTCCGGGTACAGCTGGCGGCCCAGGCCTTCGATGTTCAGCAAGGTTTTTTGCAGCAGCACCAACTGTGGCTGCACTTCCATATTGAAGCGCCGCGCAGTCTGGAACAGGCGCATCAGCACCTGGCCGAATGAAATATCTTTTAACGGTTTTTCGAAGATCGGCTCGCACACGGTACGGATCGCCGCTTCGAATTCGTTGAGCTTGGTTTCCGCCGGCACCCAGCCCGAATCGATGTGCAATTGCGCCACGCGACGGTAGTCGCGCTTGAAGAAGGCGAACAGGTTGCGGGCCAGGTAGTCCTGGTCTTCCGGGGTCAGGCTGCCGACGATGCCGCAGTCGATCGCGATGTACTGCGGGCTCCACGGGTTGACGGTGCTGACGAAGATATTGCCCGGGTGCATGTCGGCGTGGAAGAAACTGTCGCGGAATACCTGGGTGAAGAAGATCTCCACGCCGCGTTCGGCGAGCATCTTCATGTCGGTGCGCTGGTCGGCCAAGGTTGCGAGGTCAGTGACCTGTACGCCGTAGATGCGCTCCATCACCAGCACTTTCGGGCGGCACCAGTCCCAATACACTTGCGGCACGTACAGCAGCGGCGAGCCTTCGAAGTTGCGCTTGAGCTGGCTGGCATTCGCCGCTTCACGCAGCAGATCAAGTTCGTCGTAGATGGTTTTTTCGTAGTCAGCGACCACGTCCACCGGGTGCAGCAGGCGCGCATCGGCAGAGAAGCGCTCGGCAGCGCGGGCGAGGATGAACAGCCACGCCAGGTCCTGGCCGATGATCGGCTTGAGGCCGGGGCGAATCACCTTCACCACCACTTCTTCGCCAGTCTTGAGTTGCGCCGCGTGCACCTGTGCGACCGAGGCCGAGGCCAGAGGGTCGACGTCGAAGCGGCTGAACACGTCGCTGATCTTCTTGCCCAGCTGCTCCTCGATAAGCTTCATCGATTGCTGGGAGTCGAATGGCGGCACACGGTCCTGCAACAGCATCAGCTCGTCGGCGATGTCCTCGGGCAGCAGGTCGCGCCGTGTGGAGAGGATCTGTCCGAACTTGATGAAGATCGGCCCCAGGTCCTGCAGCGCCAGGCGCAGGCGCGCGCCACGGCTCAGCTCCAGCTGTTTGCGCGGGAACCAGCGCCACGGCAGTACATAGCGCACAGCGAGCAGGAACCACGGCAGGGGCAGGGCGAACAGCAGGTCATCAAGGCGGTAGCGGATTACGACGCGCTGGATACGAAACAAACGGCGGACGGCGAGCAGCTTCATGCGTTATCGCTTGGATCAAGGGAACGGCTCAGGCGCTCGAAGCGGGCCTCAAGGCGTTCCAGGTCGATTTTGGCCTTGTCGAGTTCACGAAAGCGCGCTTGCGCTTCCCGTTCTCCGACCAGGGTGCGCGATTCTTCGCTCAGGTATTCGGCAAGGTTCTGGTTGAGGCTGGCGAACCCCTGCTGGTACCAACGCGAGCGGCTGCGCAGGTGCCCGCTGATCAACTGGGTGGCCACCGGGCCGATCCAGCGGGACAGTTCGTATTCCCAGTCCAGTTCCAGGTCTTGCAGCACGGCGGCGAGGTCCATCAGCACCGAACTGTCGCCTTCCAGCTCCACTTCGTCGCTGTGCAGGATGGCGGTCTTGTTGCGGCTCAGAGCCAGGTGCAACAGGCTCGAAGCCGGCGCACGCAGGGTGCAGTCGGCGTCGGCGGCCCATTGGGTCGCGAGCATCAGGCCTTCATCGCTGGGCAGGATAAACAGTTGCAAGGTGGGGCTGCGGCAGTCGACGGCAATGACTTTGCCGTTGAGGTGCGCCAGCCGCGCCAGGGCGGTGCTGTCCAGGCGCAGCACACGGTTGAGGCCGTGTTCAACGCTGGCGAGAAGACCTTTGAGCAGCATCAGGGCTTGATGCCACGGTGCAGGGCGACGATGCCCGAGGTCATGTTGTGGTAGGTCACGCGGTCGAAACCGGCTTCTACCATCATCGACTTCAGGGTTTCCTGGTCGGGGTGCATGCGGATCGATTCGGCCAGGTAGCGATAGCTCTCGGCGTCATTGGTGATCAGCTTGCCCATCAACGGCATGAAGGCAAAGGAATAGGTGTCGTAGACCTTTGACATCAGTGCATTGGTCGGCTTGGAGAACTCCAGCACCAACAGGCGTCCGCCCGGCTTGAGCACGCGCAGCATCGAGCGGATCGCGTCCTCCTTGTGGGTCACGTTGCGCAGGCCGAAGGCGATGGTCACGCAGTCGAAATGGTTGTCTGGGAACGGCAGCTTTTCAGCGTCGGCCTGGACGAACTCAATATTGCCGGCCACACCCTTGTCGAGCAGGCGGTCGCGGCCGACCTTGAGCATCGAACCGTTGATGTCCGCCAAGACTACCTGGCCGGTAGGGCCGACGAGCTTGGAGAACTTGGCTGCCAGGTCGCCCGTGCCGCCGGCGATGTCCAGCACGCGGTTGCCGGTGCGAACACCCGACAGCTCGATGGTGAACCGCTTCCACAGGCGGTGCATGCCGCCCGACAGCACATCGTTCATCAGGTCGTACTTGGCCGCTACGGAATGGAACACCTCAGCGACTTTTTCCGCTTTTTGGCTTTCCGGGACGTTCTTGAAGCCGAAGTGAGTGGTGGGTTCGGCATCGCTGCCTTTGCGCTGATCAGTCATATCGCTGTCACCAAAAGAGAATGCGGGACATGATAATCCCCAAGGCCTACTTTGTCTTGGCAAGGCTGAAGGTAAGATGGGCGGTCATCGAGACCTTTTGCCGCATCGAAGGTATCCAAGTCCCTATAAAGAGGAGTCATTGCAATGGCCCGTATAACCGTTGAGCGTGCACATTCCCTGGGTAAAGAAGGCGCACGGGCAAAGGCCGACAAGTTGGCGCACAAACTCAAGGAACAATATGGCCTGGAGCCGTCGTGGTCCGGCGATACCTTGAACCTCAAGCGTTCGGGGGTTAAAGGCACCGTCGTGGTGGCCGAAGATTCGCTGCGTATAGATGTGGAACTGGGGCTGTTGATGTCGGCCATGAGTGGCACCATCAAGTCCGAAATCGAAAAAGCCCTGGATAAGGCGTTGGCCTGACCGTTGTGTTCTTAGGGTGCCGATTCTAATTTTCCAGCCTACTTTGTGCCCAAGCCCTCAACTCCTGTGGGCCGTTCCTCCCCCCTATTCTGCGTGAGGTGCACCATGGCCAAAGTTATCCTAAAGAAAAAAATCGACGCCCCGACCACTACTCTGAGTGACGTTAAATCCTACGCCCGCAAGATCTGGCTGGCGGGTCTTGGTGCCTACGCCAAGGTTGGAAGCGAGGGCAGCGACTACTTCAAAGAGCTGGTTAAAACTGGTCAACATGTTGAAAGTAAAGGCAAAAAAGTTGCAGTTGAACAACTTGAGGCCGCCAACAGTCAGATTGATCAAGTAAAGAGTAATGTCTCCTCCGTCAAAGGTCTGGTAGAAGTTCAGCTGGATAAAGTTGAAAAAGCTTTTGATACTCGTGTTGCCAGTGCCTTGAATCGAATCGGCATTGCGTCTAAACATGACGTTGAGACACTCTCTGCTAAGCTCGAAGAGCTGACGACATTGCTAGAACGTGTCGCGCGTAAACACTAAGGAGACATCGGGATGGCTGTTAAAAAGACTACTCAGAAAGAAGGCAGCTCGTGGGTCGGGGAAGTTGAAAAATATTCCCGTAAGATCTGGCTTGCTGGTTTAGGCGTGTACTCGAAGGTTAGCAGTGACGGCGGCAAGTACTTCGAGACTTTGGTCAAGGACGGCGAGAAGGCCGAGAAGTTGACCAAAACCACGGTTGGTAAAAAAGTTGAAGCGGCCAAGGCAACTGCCGGTTCCGCCAAGTCGAGCATTTCTGACACCTGGGGCAAGTTGGAAGAAACTTTCGACAAGCGCCTTAACAGTGCCATTTCGCGACTGGGCGTGCCGAGCAAGGCTGAACTGAAGACGCTGCACAGCAAGGTCGATACCCTGACCAAGCAGATCGAAAAACTCACCGGCGCTAAAGTGGCTCCTGCGAAAACGGCTGCGGCCAAACCTGCTGCCAAGCCTGCCGCTAAAACCGCCGCCGCCAAACCTGCTGCCAAAACAGCAGCCAAGCCTCTGGTAAAAGCGGCTGCCAAGCCGGCTTCCAAACCTGCGGCCAAGGCGCCCGCCAAAGCAACTGCTAAACCAGCCGCCAAAACTGCAGCTGCCAAGCCGGCCGCCAAGACTGCTGCCAAACCCGTCGCGGCTAAAGCGGCTGCCAAGCCTGCTGCTAAGCCAGCGGCTAAACCCGCAGCCAAGGCCGCCGCCAAACCGGCTGCCAAGCCAGCGGCCAAAACCGCAGCTGCAAAACCTGCTGCCAAACCGGCCGCTGCGAAACCTGCAGCCAAGCCGGCTGCGGCGAAACCGGCCGCCAAGCCTGCCGCAGCCAAGCCTGCGGCAAAACCAGCCGCAGCCAAGAAACCAGCGGTCGCGAAAAAACCAGCAGCACCCAAGCCTGCTGTTGCGGCCAAGCCGGCGACTCCGGCGCCAACCGCTTCCACAGCCAACTCGGTATCCGCACCGACCCCTGCTGCTGTGACCCCGACTGCAACGCCGGCAAACCCGACGCCATCCAGTCAGTCCTGATTATTTCCAGGACGCAAAAAAATGCCCGGCCTGTTAAAGGTCGGGCTTTTTTGTGCTCGCAGCGCCGCCGGTCAGGCTGTCGTCAGTTGTAAGTGATGGAAACCGTAATGGCACTGGCCAGGGTGCCCTGGGTCACTGCGCCCGTTTTATAGTAGGCCGCACTGAGCGGTATGGTCGCCTTATTGCCGGTTGTTGTAACCGTGCGGCTGCGCTGAGCGACGGTGCCGTTCGCTGGGATGGCGTATAGGGGTGTTGAACGATGCAGCAGCCAAAGGGCCGTCCCCGCCGAGGTGCCCGTGTTGGAAAATAGTGCCCCGTTTACTACGGACGGTGTTCCCGTGAAGAGGAAAATCACATTGCGGATGTCTGATTCGCAATCGGCAGAGAGCTCGAAGTCCAGCACCCCTGCGCTGGGGCTTGCATCAAAATCCGAGATCTTGATGGGGGGCAGCGAAATAGTGCGGTTCTCGTCACCAGCTGCCAGGTTGCAGGTGCCGGCATTGACCTGGCCGGTAAAGCGCAAAGTGCCTGTTGTCGCAGCGTGGGCTTGCGTGGCCGCGAGGCCGACAGTGGTTGCGAGTAAGAAAGACACGGCTCGTAGGTTCATCAATGACTCCTCAGGGTTTTAGTTATAGGTGATGTTGACGGTGGCGGTACTGGCGAGCGTGCCTTGGCCGACCGTACCGTTTTTGTGATAGGCCGCGCTGAGCGGTAAGACTGCGCGATTGCCGGAAACGGCAACGTTGCGGATGTTATTGGCATTCGGAGAAATGGTTTGCTGGACCCCGTTGATGCGCGATCCCAACCACAGGGCTACCCCGCTTGCCGTGCCCGTGTTGGCGAAGAGCACGTTGTTCCCGGGCGCAGGGGTGCCGCTGAAACGAAAGGTGACGTTGGTGGCGTTTGTACAGTTAGCGGTCAGTTCGAAGTTCAGCATGCCGGCATAGTCGATGTCTCTGAGGTCGCTGACTTTTATCGGGGTGAGGGGGATCGTGCGGTTGACGTCGCCGGCAGCCAGGTCGCAGGTGGCAGCCGGCCTGACGAAGCGCACCCGGCTACCGAGCTGCAGGCTGAAGCGCTGTGTGACGCCAGCAATTCTCCTGCTCCAGAAGTATCCGCTGGGCACTGTTCCGTCTGTGACTGGCCCGATTTTGTAGAAGCTCGCCTCCGCTGAAGTGAAGCTGGGCACCTTCCCGTACAGCGGTGTGGGGCCTTGGTTGAACAATGAAAAGGCAGCGGGCCCTCCGCCGCCCGCCCATCTCATTGTGATGCGTACGCCAACGCCTGGCGCCTCGGTGGGGTAGGAGCGGGTCACCGGATCTGTTCCCATCGGATATCGCCCGTCGATCCAGCTCGCGATAGACACGGTGCAATTGGCAAAATACTCGGGGGCCGAACCGTTGAATGCCTGGCGATGAATGAGGCTTCCGACGGGTAGGCTGTCGGGCACGGTAATGGTCGCCGGCAAGTTCAGGATGAAGGTATCGCTCTGGTACCTGTCGCACGGCGCCGCTTGAGCAACGGTCGGCACGCACAGGGCAAGCAGAGGAAAAACTAATTTCATGGCGTATTTCATGGTCATTCCCGTACTCATCAATGGGGCGTCAGCCGTTGCTATTGGGTTGGCAGGTGCCAGCATCCAGATGGCGCAAACGCTGGCGAGCATCACCTTTCGATAGGGCGTCCACGGCGTACATCAGTCGACAAGAAGCAGCGGCCTCAGGCCCCCACTTGACGGTCAGCAGCCCCTGCGCGCGTGCCACGCGCACGAATGCTTTACCGCCCTGCCCGACAATGCCGACACTGGCGCCCTCTTCGTCGAACACATCCGAACCGAAGGGCAGGGGGCTGCCATCCTCCCGCAGCGCAGTCACCAGTAACGCCTGGCCGCTGACGGTCTCGAATTGCAGCTTCACTACGGAGCCTGCACGCGGTGCGACGTTTTGCGCGGCGGTCTTGAGTTCTACGTCGACGGACAGGTCCTTGGGGTCCAACTCCACCGCGTTCTGGCGATACGGCGTGAGGTGGGGCACCACGGCAAAGCCATTCTTGCCGACCTGGGCGCCGTGGTTGCCATTGACCCGCGCACCTTGTGCATCGGGCGCTTGCACGATGCCAATGGTGTCGCCCAGTTCGGGCGCAAAGGTGATGCCATCGGCATGGGCGACGATGCCGCCGGTCACGCCCAGGGACAACGCTCGGTAGGTGTTGCTTTGCCCGAACCCTGCGGAGACCACGCCACTGCTGGCCTGGTACTTCGCATCGGCATTCGTGGCGCTGCCGCCACCCTGAACCCGGCTGGCGCCTACGCCGTAGCTGAGTTCGTTGCGTTCGCCCAGGGTGCCGCCAAGGTTCACGCGTTCACCGCTGCTTTGATTGCCGCGAAAGGCAGTGGTGGTCAGGGTCGGTGAACGTGCGCCGGTGCCGAGCGGCAAACTCAGGGTCAGTTCTATTTGCTTGTCGACCCGTTCACTGAGCAGGTCCTTGGTGCGCTGGGCGCTGAGGGTGTAGTGAAGGCTTTTCCAGCTTCCGGCGTAACCCGTGGTAAAGGTCAGGTTGCCGCTGTTGCGGTTCCAGTAGTTCTGCGAGGAGCCGGTCAGGTACACCGAACCCTTGCCCAGGCTTTGGTTGAGGCTGATATCCATTCGGTCGCGCAGGCGCGACACGTTGTCCACGTTGAGGCCGGCGATGGCGAGGTCGCGTACCCGGGCGGCGTCGGCCACGCCCAGGAAGCCTTCCGTGGAGTAGCGGTAGGCACCCAGGGCAAAGTAGGTGCCGGTCTCGGTGAAGTTCTTGCTGTAGCGCAGTTGCAGGCTTTGGCCATCCCGGGTGCTGTGCCTCGGAATGTTGGCTTTTGAGTTGGTCAGGTCCAGCGACAGCGCACCCAGCGAGGTGTTGAATGCCAAGCCCAGCAAGCGCGACTGATAGTCATCGCCGACTACGACACCGCCATAGCCGGTCAACAGGTTGTTCAAGCCGTGCTGGTAAGTGCCTTGCATCAGCTTGGGCGGGTGACGCAGGCCGATTTCATCTAGCTGGCCAACACTCACGGAATAACGACTATGGCCTGCACGCAGCAGGTTGGCATTGGCGGCGAACGGCACGATGAACTCACGCTGGCGGCCATCGGCCTCGGTGACGGTCACGGTCAGGTCGCCGCCGTACCCGGTGGGAAACAGGTCGTTGAGCACAAACGGTCCGGGTGCGACCGAGACTTCATCCAATAGCACGCCGCGTTGGCGCACCGTGACCCGGGCATTGGTTTCGGCGATGCCACGGACAACGGGCGCGAAACCGGTCTGGGAATCCGGCAGCATCCGGTCATCACTGAACAGGCTGGCCCCACGCAGGCGCACGCTGTCGAACAGCTCGCCCGAGGTGAAGATCTCCCCCATCATCAGTTGTGATTGCAGTGGGCTCAGCTCACGTTGCACATAGGTGGAGCTGCTTTGATAGCCCGACGCGTTATCTGTGCGGCTGAAGCTGCCGCTGTGCCGCCAGTGCCAGTCGCCCAGGTTAAGCCCGGTGTTAAGGCCCAGGTAATGGGAGTTGAGCGTGCGGCCATTGGTACGGGTCGAGAACGTGTTGGCGTTGTAGCGCACGAACGCGGCGTCGACACCGCCGTCCCAATGCTTGGGGTCGACATAACCGCGTGCCTTGCGTGCCAGGTAAATCTGCGGGACTTGCAGCGTCAGGCGGTTTTCACCTGAGTCGAACTGGCTGCTACTGCCCGGCAGGTAGGTGGAAATTTCATGGCAACTGGCAAACTCGGCGGCCGGCGCCTGGCCTGGTTCGAGCGGCTGATTCTGCGGCGCGTCCAGGTCGATGCCGAACCTGAGCAGTGCGTCACGCTCCAGGCAAAGCTGCGCAGAGTTTTGCCCTTCGACCGCAACGAACGACAGGGTCTCGCGCCCGATCCACTGGCCATTGAGATAGACATCGGTGCGGTAGCTGCCGGGCAGCACCACATTGCCCTGGCTGAATTTCGAAATATCCACCTGCTGGCCACCCGCACCGTCCGGGAAAAAGGCGGGGTTGAACTCGACGTTCTCGTCGGCGTAGGCGCCCATGGCAGGTGCGCCGGCCAACAGCAGGCAACGCACTGTACGCGTTAATCGATAACATGCCAGGGGCCAGTGGCGGATGCTGGCGGGCGTGTTCAAACTCATGTTTACCATTCCAAAAAAACCAGGGGGGCCGAATTCGGGCCAGGGGATTCCCTGCCCTCAAAAATGGGCATCAACCGAACGTGTGATTAGGTGAAGAGCGGCCGTTGCAGTCAGGGCGTCTAGAGAGTCATGACGAGACCTTGGCGCTGTGGGAGACCTTTACGCCGAAGTCGTCCAGTGTCTGGAACTCCACCGTGGTTGTGCCGTCGTGAGGTGCTTTGAAGCCGGGCAGTTCAAAGCGGTTGCGACCTCCCGGTATCACCATGTTTTCCGCGTTTGACGTGGCGGGCTTGCGGGCATGACGTTGCTGTGACGCCAACACCTCGATCTGCTCGAACGTCACGTGGTAAGGGGTCGGGTTGTGGACTTCCAGAACCTGGCCCTGCTCGGTGGTCTCGCGGCGCCATTGCAGTTTTCCAGGAGCCGCATCGACCCCATAAGGCAGGTTGGGTGGGCGAACAAACAACTTGATCCGAGAGCGGAAGGCCAGTTGCAACTGGTTGCCCTGTTGGGAACCCTGGGATTGAGCCGGCACTTCCAGCAGGTTGAACCAGAACAGGCTTTCCTGCGCCGACGGCAATGCCTCTCCGGTATACGCCAGGCGTACCACCTGTTGTTTGCCTGGCTCCATGCGAAAAATTGGCGGCGTGGAGATAAACGGAATTCCTGCGAGGTCTGGCGTCGAGTGTTCGTCGCCGCTGTCCAGCCACGTCTGCACCAGCACCGGTGCCTGGTTCTTGCTTTCCAGCCTGACCGTTACCTCTTTGTCGTTCTGCGGGTAGATGATCCGCGTGTTGTTGATGATAACGCTGGCGTGTGCTGCGGCACTGGCGATCAGTGCAAACAGCAATGTCAGAAGCCTGGCTGGCCAAAAGGCAAAGGAGCGCGCATTCATGGGGTCATCACCTGGCTGCCGAAGGGGTAAGGCTTGCCGAGTGGCGCACACGAGCGCCGAAGTCGGTAACCGTGGTGAACTCGACTTCAGGCGCGCCCTCGGGACGATTGCGCAGCAGCGGCAGCACAAAGCGTTTTACGTCGCCGGCGGGCATCAGCAGGCTGTCATTGGCTTGCGTGTTCGGCGCTTTACTGAAGCGTTTACCGTTGCTCAGCAAGTCAACGGCGGTGAGGGAAATATGGTACGGCGTCGGGTTGGTCACCTGCAGCGCAAAACCCTGGCCACTGTCGACCAGTTTCCATTCCAGCTTCGAAGGGGCGCTGCCTACCGGATAGGGCAATGCCTGGGGGCGCAGGAACACGCGCAATCGGGTGCGAAATGCCAGTTCGAGGTTGTTCTGCTCGGCATTGTTTGCGCTGGGTGGAATCTCCAGCACGTTGAGCCAGTACAGGCTTTCGCGATCAGACGGGGAAGGCTTACCGGAGTAGAACAAGCGCACGGCCTGTTGCTGATGCGGTTCCATGCGAAAGATCGGCGGTGAAAGGGTAAACGGCGTCTGCGCGGTGGCCGGTGTGGAATTCAGGTCGCCTGTATCCAGCCAGGTCTGCACCAGCGACGGGCGATCGCCCTTGTTTTCCAGGCGCACGACCACTTCTTGCTGCTCGGCTGGGAAGATCACGCGGGTGCCATAAATGATGACACCTGCCTGGGCGCTATTTGTTTGCAGCGACAGCAGCCCAAAAACACAGAAGGCAAGCGCGAGGCGGGCCATTGTTTTCATAGTGTCGAAGTTCTCTTTGAATCTGGGGAAGGACCTGCCCAACGGCTGCAGGTCCGCTACATACAAGGCGTGCGGATGCTCGGCCTCTTGCCCCTTAGTCGGCGTACACAACCATGAAGCCCACACGCGTTTTGACGGCACCTTCAGTCGCGGCGCCGCTGGCGTACATTTGTGCAGCCAGTGGGATCACGGCCTGGTTGTCGGCGATCACTACGCCTTCCGATTTTTCGGTGTAAACGTGAATCGGGGTGCCATCACGGTTGGTCACTTCAACCTGTACGTTCTTGGCGTTGGTGGTGTCGGATGGGTCGTTGTAGCCGTCGATATTCAAGCGTCCGGTCGCTACATCGATGGCGGGGCTGGTGGGGTCGAACGCCACCATGGCCGTGCGGCCGTTGGTGCATGCGCCTTCGCCGGGCGCACCAATGCGAATGGAGAAGCCGGTCAGGTTGGCGCGGTCGCCAGGGTTTTGCAGGCGTGAAGCGGATACACCGCCGAGGTTGACGTCCTTGACCACTGCACCGGTACCTGGCGCCGAGCCTTCGATGGTGCAGGTCACATCATTCACCAGCCCGGTGAAATTGATGGTGCCGTCATTGGCCGCGTGTGCGCTTTGCGAAATAGCAGTGACCAAGGCAACGGCTGCTGCGAGGGTAGAGAGAGCATTGAGGTTCATAATAGTCCCGAACATGAAGTGTTTATGTAATCCGCCAACGGGTGTTAAACCCGATATCTGTGGGTGATTCATTGCGGCAATTGGCGGAACCCAATCATTGTTCGGGGGGGAACTATTGCCTATAGAGAAGTAACGAAATTGCGTTAGAGATTGTTCGAAATTTTATATTTTTACTCCAATTAATTGCATTGACTTGACGTGTGGGTAATGGCTGTAAGATATTTCTGTAAGAACAGTCCTTATTATTGCTATTGATTGATCCTGATGTTCGGCTGGGATATACCGTGACCGTGATGATTAGGAAGTTTTCTAATAAGTGGTATTGACGAGGACGGATTATTCGATGCGTACTTTAATGTCCAAAACGCATTCCATCATGTTGCTTGATGATCATGAAATGGTTCGACAGGGGATCGAGTTGGGCCTGAGTAACGAGGCCGATCTCGAGGTGGTGGGCTCGTTCGGCACCGGCAGGGAGTTATTGGAGGCGCTGGCCGCTCAGCCTGTAGAGGTTATCATCATGGACTTTACATTGGGGCCTACGGAGCTTGATGGCCTCAGTTTGATCCGGGCAGTGAGTCGACGTTTCAAGCAGTCCAGGCCCGTCGTCTTATCGTCCCACTGCACGCCCGCAACGGTCTCGATGGCATTAAAGGCTGGATGCTGGGGTGTTGTAGGCAAGACCCAGAAGTTGGCAGAGTTGATCATGGCCGTTCGAACGGTCGCACAAGGATATATTTACTTGCAGCCGGGTATGCTGTCAGTAGAGCAAGGCAGGCAATCTATTCTGGAGTGGGTGAACTTTAAGTCGAATCTGGAAGTATCTGCCGCATTAAGGCCGAACGCTTGCCTGACACCCAAAGAGCAAGAGGTGTTGCGTTGTTTTCTTGATGGTATGTCGGTGAGTTCTATTGCAATAAAGTTTTCGCGCAGCACCAGTACGATCAGCACGCAAAAACAGTCGGCGTATCGCAAGTTGGGCATCCGGACTGACAGTGAACTTTTCAAGTTCACTCGACAATTCGGAAAGCCTGAATAGTATAGTCGCCGTACGATAATGGCCTGAGGGTTATACGCTAAGTTGGGTTGTCGAGGTAACGCAGCGCCAGTCGCTCGGTCACCTGTTGCACCGGCGGCAACAGATGCGGCGCTACCAGCATCATGATCTGGTAGACCACGACCTGCACTTCACTTTCGCGATCGAGAATCCGTTGGTAGTCCAGTGAAAACAGCAGGGTCATGGTGATCTGTTCCACTAACTGCCCCAGTGCCTGGGTACTGCTGACCAGTTGGCCCGCTGCCTTCAGCCGTGCCAGCAAAGAGGCCAGGGTACGTTTGAGCGCCGTCAGCAGGTTGCGAATGCCCTTGGCCAGCTTCGGCAAGCGACCCGCCAGGTTCGAGAGGTCCTGGAACAGAAACCGGTAATGCGCCATGCGCTCGACGATCAGGTGCAGGAACAGCCAGTAGTCCTCGGCTTCCAGTTGCGCGTCGGCCGGTGGATCAAGCAGGGGCGCCAGCTCATTCTGAAAGCGCTCGAACAAGCCGAGTACCAGCGGTTCCTTGCCATGGAAGTGGTAGTAGAGGTTGCCGGGGCTGATCCCCATTTCATTGGCCACCTCCATGGTCGACACGTTCGGTTCGCCCTTGTGGTTGAACAACTGCAGGGCACATTCAAGGATACGGTCGCGCGTCTTCATCCAGTCTTCTTAATGTGATCGTTGAGCTCAGCGCACGCGCACGTAAGTGCCCGGCGCCGCTTCCATCGGTGGGTAGTTCTGGTTGCCCAGGGCGGTGAGGGTTTCGCGTTGCACGCCAGATCGCTGCTGGATCCACTCCAGCCACTGCGGCCACCAGCTGCCTTCGACGTGGTTGGCGTCGTAATACCAGGCGCGTGGGTCGCTGCTCAGCTTGGGATTCTCGACATAGTTGGCCTTGGGGTTGCCCGGCGGGTTGAGGATGCTCTGGATATGCCCGCTGTTGGACAGCACGAAGCGCCGTTCGCCGCCGAGCAATTGGGTGGAGCGGTACACCGCATCCCACGGCGTGATGTGGTCGTTGATACCGGCCACGCTGAAACTGTCCACGGTGACCTTTTGCAAATCGATGGGCGTGCCGCAGACCTCCAGGCCGCCGGGATGGCTGAGCGGGTTGTGCTTGAAGAAGTCCAGCAGGTCGCCATGCAGCGCGGCGGGCAGGCGTGTGTTGTCGTTGTTCCAGTACAGGATGTCGAAGGCCGGCGGTTCCTTGCCCAGCAGGTAGTTGTTGATCCAGTAGTTCCAGATCAGGTCATTGGGCCGCATCCAGGCGAATACCTTGGCCATGTCGCGACCGTCGAGCACGCCTTGCTGGTAGGAGCGGCGCTTGGCGGCTTCCAGGGTCTGTTCGTCGGCGAACAGCGTGGCGGGGCTGTCGATCTGGCTGTCCAGCAGGCTCACCAGGTAACTGGCACTGGAGATGCGTCGCAACTGGCGCTTGGCTTGCAGGTGGCCTTGCAACGCGGCGATGGTCAGGCCGCCGGCGCAAGCGCCCATCAGGTTGACCTCGCGGGCACCGGTGATCGCGCGGCACACGTTGAGCGCTTCCTCCAGCGCAGCCACATAGGTGGAGAGGCCCCATTCGCGATGGCGCACATCTGGGTTGCGCCAACTGACCATGAACGTTTGCAGGCCGTTCTTGAGGGCGTATTGCACAAAGCTGTTGGCCGGGCTCAGGTCGAAAATGTAGTACTTGTTGATTTGCGGCGGCACGATCAGCAGCGGCTTGGCGTACTGTTTTTCGCTCATGGGCTTGTACTGGATCAGCTCCAGCAGCTCATTGCGAAACACCACCGAGCCCGGCGTGGTGGCTACGGTTTTGCCGACCTCGAACGCGTGCTTGCTGACCTGGCGTGGCAGGCCATTGTTGTGCAGCAAATCTTCGAACAGGTTGCTGACGCCGCGCACCACGCTGTTGCCACCGGAGTTGAGCAGCTCCTTGATCGCCAAGGGATTGAGCAAGGTATTGGAGGGGGAGACGGCATCATTGAGCAGGGCGAAGGCAAAATGTGCACGGGCCCGGTCGTCGGCGCTCATCGCGCTGTCATCGATCCAGTGACGCGTTTGTTTCTGCCAGCTCAGATAGGCTTGCAGGCTGCGACGGTATAGCGGGTTGAGCGCCCAGGTCGGGTCGCTGAAGCGGCTGTCGTTGGGGTTGGGCGCATGCACGGTTTCACCCAGCAGCACGCGACCCAGCTGGCCGCCCAAGGCCATGGCATGGCGGGCGGTATGCAAGGGGTTGCGCAAGCCGTGGGCGGCGACGCTGCGCAGGGTCGACAGCAAGTCCCGGCCGCGCAGGCCGGTGATTGCATTTTGCGCATTGATGAACGCGGCAGGGGTGGGGGCCGGGTTCGTCACGGGTCTTTCTCGCATGAGCCAACACTCCTTCGTCAAGCCATCAAACAGGCACGCCAATTCAGAACCATAGTCGGTTCCTGGCAAGTTGCGCGGCGGTGCAGTCCTTACACGGCCGGTCGCGGATGAATCACCGCGCGCATGCGCTCCTCTTCGAGAAACTTCATGATGATCGGCGCCACGGCTTCGGCCCGGGTGATCAGGAACAAGTGGCCGTCATCGATGATGTGCAACTGTGCATTGGGAATGCGCCAGGCGAGCATGCGCATGTTGATCAGCGGGATCAGCGGGTCGTCGTCGCCGGCCAACACCAGGGTGGGTTGGCGGATCTTGTGCAGCCAGTGGATGCTGGTCCAGCCCAGCCCGGCGAATAGCTGCCAGTAATAACCGAGCTTGCCAGCCGAGCGCACTTTGCTCGCGTGTTCGGCGGCCAGTTTCGAGTCGCGGCGGAACGAGCCGCCGTAGATCATCGGCGCGATGCGCACCACGTGGGACGGTTGAATATAGCGGCGCGGGCTGGCCATCAGCCAAAGCACCTTGGGCTTGCCCGGCACCATCACCGCCCCCGCTGCCGTGGCAGCCAGGATCAGCTTCTTGCAACGTTCCGGGTAATCGTAGGCAAACTGCTGCGCCAACGCGCCGCCCCAGGACACGCCCACCGCATTTACCTGGCCATAGTCCAGGTAATCGAGCATGCGTGCGGTCAGTTTGGCCAGGCCGGGAAAGCGGTAGGGCCGGTTTGGCGTGGATGAACCGCCCACGCCGGGTACATCGAAGGCGATCACTTCCAGGTCCGGGTCCAGTGCCTGGACGAACGGAAACACCAGCTCAAGGTTGGCGCCGATGCCGTTGAAGATCAGCAGCGGCGTCAAGTGAGGCTTGCCCGGGCGCACCGCCGTGCGGATGGTCTGGCCATCCAGGTCGATGGTACGAAAGATGAACGGTTGCGGCATGGGAAAGCCCTGTCAGGTGGTGCGTAAGTCTTATGGGCGATGCGATCCATGTGGGAGCTGGCTTGCCTGCGATGGCATTCTTTCCGCCAGCCCATCAACAACTGACTCGCCGCTATCGCAGGCAAGCCAGCTCCCACAGTGACTGCATTTCAACCAACCATCTGCTTATCGTTCATGTACATAAGTGCCCGGCGCGGCTTCTGCCGCTGCATAGGTTTTGTTACCCAAACTTGTCGGCGCCTTCTTCAACTTACCCGCCCGCTCCGCCTGCCACACCTGCCAATGCAGCCACCATGAATCGGTGTGCTTGGTGGCATTCTCCTGCCAGTCCAGCGGTTTCGCCGTCAGGCTGTCGCTGGTCTGGTAGCGTGCCTTGGGGTTGCCCGGCGGGTTGAGGATGCTCTGGATATGCCCGCTGCTGGACAGCACGAACTCAACCTTGCCACCAAACAGCTGCGCTGACTTGTAGCAAGACTGCCACGGCGTGATGTGGTCGTTGGTACCGGCCAGTGAGTAAATATCAGCGGTGACCTGCTTGAGGTCGATCGGCGTGCCGCACACTTCCAGGGCGTTGGCGCGCACCAGTGGGTTGTTTTTGAACAGTTCGATCAGGTCGCCGTGGAAGGCTGCGGGCAAGCGGGTGGTGTCGTTGTTCCAGAACAGGATGTCGAACACCGGCGGCTCGTTGCCAAGCAGGTAGTTGTTCACCCAGTAGTTCCAGATCAGGTCGTTGGGGCGCATCCAGGCGAACACCTTGGCCATGTCGCGGCCTTCCAGTACGCCGGCCTGGTAGGAATGGCGCTTGGCGGCTTCCAGGGTTTGCTCGTCGACGAACAGCGCCACCTGAGTGTCCAGAGTGGTGTCCAGCACGCTCACCAACAGGGTCAGGGCGTTGACCTTCTTCTCCCCCAGCGCCGCGTAGTGGCCGAGCAGTGCCGTACAGGTGATGCCGCCGGAACAGGCGCCGAGCATATTCACATCTTTGCTGCCGGTAATCGCCGTGACCACATCCACCGCTTCCTTGAGCGCTTCGATATAGGTCGACAGGCCCCATTCGCGCTGGGCCTTGGTCGGGTTGCGCCAACTGACGATAAAAGTTTGCTGGTTATTGCGCAGGCAGAAGCGCGCCAGGCTCTTCTCCGGGCTCAGGTCGAATACATAGAATTTGTTGATCTGCGGCGGCACCACCAGCAGCGGGCGTTCGTGCACCTGTTCGGTGATCGGCTTGTACTGGATCAGCTCCAGTACGTCATTGCGAAACACCACCGCGCCTTCGGTGGTGCCCAGGGTCTTGCCCACTTCAAAGGCGCCCATGTTGACCTGGCTCGGCATGCCGCCGTTGTGCACCATGTCCTTGGCCAGGTGGGACAGTCCATCGAGCAGGCTCTTGCCGCCGGTCTCGAAGAAGCGTTTGACCGCCGCCGGGTTGGCCGCGCTGTTGGTGGGGGCCATGGCTTCGGTCATCAGGTTGATCACGAAGTGGCCGCGGCTGATGTCCTGTTCCGACAGATTGCTGTCACCGATCCAGTCGTGCAGTTCCTTGCGCCACGCCAGGTAGGTTTGCAGATAACGTTTGTAGAGCGGGTTCTGGCTCCAGGCCGGGTCACTGAAGCGGCGGTCGTCGCTTTCGGGCACCAGCGCCGACTTGCCGAACATCACGTTCTTGAGTTCGACGCCAAAGTGGGCGACGTGCTTGACGCTGTGCAACGGTTGCTTGATGGCTTGGGTCAGCACCATCTTCGCCGAGGCGAGTAAATCCTTTTTGCGTAACGCGATGATCGGGTTGAGCCCCAGGGTGTTTTCCGAGGCCTGGCGTTTCAAGTCATCGTTGTTCTTGTTACTCATCTACGACGCTCCATTGTCCGAAAGACGAGTACCGGGTACCGCTGCGCACCAAGTTTCGATACACAACACAAGCCTGGTACTGCGACTCGGGTGACCGTTGATACCGCATCGTCAAATGCAGGGAACTTGCCAGTTCCATTGGTTACCCGAGTTTAATTTTTTTCGCAAGCAGGCCAATCGTTGGCCACAAGAGAAGGCATTCAAGCAGATGAAATTAGAAAATGCCCTCTAAAGAGCGAGAGGCCTGGGCTAGAGCATCAGCCGTACGACCGACTGATCCGGATCGCGGGTTTTGCCGGCTGCTTTCAGTTCAGCCAGATAATCGGCCCACAACGCGTCCTGACGCACGGCCAGTTGGTAGAGGTAGTCCCAGGTGAACAGTCCGCTGTCATGGCCGTCGTCGAAGGTCAATTTCAGTGCGTACTGGCCGGCGGCTTCTACCTTGATCAACTTCACGTTGAGCTTGCCGAATTGCAGGATGGGTTTGCCATGCCCCTGGACCTCGGCGGAAGGCGAGTGGGTGCGCAGCAGTTCGGCGGGGAGTTGGTACACCTCGTCGGGCCCGTAGGTGAGGCCGAGGGTGTTGGAGGTTTTGTGCAGGTTTACAGCCGTGGGAAATTTCGACATTGGAGAACCGCCCAGAAATAGTCCTGAAGGAACCGGCTTCAAACTGTGGGAGCGGGCTTGCTCGCGAATGCGGTGTGCCAGTCAGCACATCTGTTACTGATACATCGCATTCGCGAGCAAGCCCGCTCCCACCATAAAGCAAAGCGGTCCTGCGTGAGGCTTACAGGATATAACGAGACAGGTCTTCGTTCTGCGCCAACTCGCCCAAGTGGCTGTTGACGTAACCCGCATCGATCTTGATTACTTCGCCATTTTGCGCACCGGCCAGGTCGCCGGCACTGAAGGACACTTCTTCCAGCAAACGCTCCAGCAAGGTGTGCAAACGACGGGCTCCGATGTTCTCGGTCTTCTCGTTGACCTGCCAGGCGATCTCCGCCAAGCGCTTGATGCCGTCGGGCTGGAACTCGATGCCCAGGCCTTCGGTTTTCAGCAACTCACGGTACTGCTCGGTGAGCGACGCGTGCGGTTCACTGAGGATGCGCTCAAAGTCGCCCGGGGTCAGCGCCTTGAGCTCCACGCGAATCGGCAGGCGGCCTTGCAGCTCCGGCACCAAGTCGCTTGGCTTGCTCAGGTGGAATGCACCGGAGGCGATAAACAGGATGTGGTCGGTCTTGACCATGCCCAACTTGGTGTTCACGGTGCAGCCCTCGATCAGCGGCAGCAGGTCGCGCTGCACGCCTTCACGGGATACATCCACACCGCCGGAGTTACCGCGCTTGGCCACCTTGTCGATTTCGTCGATAAACACGATGCCGTGCTGCTCGACCGCTTCCAGGGCCTTGGCCTTGAGTTCTTCCTCATTCACCAGGCGCCCGGCTTCTTCGTCGCGCACCAGTTTCAGCGCTTCCTTCACCTTGAGCTTGCGGCTTTTCTTCTTGCCCTTGCCCATGTTGGCGAACAGGTTCTGCAACTGGCTGGTCATTTCTTCCATGCCAGGCGGAGCAGAGATGTCGACGCCGGAGACTTCGGCGACTTCGATCTCGATTTCCTTGTCGTCCAGCTGGCCTTCACGCAGGCGCTTGCGGAACAGCTGGCGGGTGTTGGAGTCCGAGGCCGGTGCGGCGTCTTCGTTGAAGCCCATGCGTGCCGGTGGCAGCAGGGCATCGAGGATACGTTCTTCGGCGGCGTCTTCGGCGCGGTGGCTGACCTTGGTCATTTCCTGTTCGCGCAGCAGCTTCAGGGCAGCATCGGCCAGGTCACGAATGATCGACTCGACGTCGCGGCCCACGTAGCCCACTTCGGTGAACTTGGTGGCTTCGACCTTGATAAACGGCGCGTTGGCCAGCTTGGCCAGGCGACGGGCGATCTCGGTTTTACCGACGCCGGTCGGGCCAATCATCAGGATGTTCTTCGGCGTTACTTCAACGCGCAATTCTTCGGGCAGTTGCATCCGGCGCCAGCGGTTACGCAGCGCAATGGCAACGGCGCGCTTGGCATCGTCCTGGCCGATGATATGGCGGTTGAGTTCATGGACGATTTCGCGGGGAGTCATGGACATAGTGTTTGGCGGCCTCAAGCGGAAATAAGCCTACGGCTTACTCGGCGAGGTCCTGCTCCTCAATGGTCTGGTTGTGGTTGGTAAACACGCAGATATCGCCGGCAATGCCCAGGGCCGTCTCGACGATTTCGCGGGCCGACAGGTCGGTCTTCTTCAGCAGTGCGCTGGCTGCCGCCTGGGCGTAGCCACCGCCGGAACCCATGGCGATCAGGCCATGTTCAGGCTCAACCACATCGCCGTTACCGGTGATGATCAGGGAAGCGTCTTTGTTGGCAACGGCCAGCATGGCTTCCAGGCGGCTGAGGGAGCGGTCGGTGCGCCATTCTTTGGCAAGTTCGACCGCAGCGCGCACGAGGTGGCCCTGATGTTTCTCAAGCTGGCCTTCGAAACGCTCGAAGAGGGTGAAGGCGTCGGCAGTCGCGCCGGCAAAGCCTGCGAGCACCTGGCCGTGGTACAGGCGACGCACTTTCTTGGCGTTGCCTTTCATCACGGTATTACCCAGGGAAACCTGGCCGTCGCCGCCCATGACGACTTTGCCGTGGCGACGTACTGAAACGATGGTGGTCAAGGGGAGAGTCTCCACGCAGCGGGGCGAAAATGCCCTGATGAAAACTCATATGGGGGTGGCGGGGGGGATTTCAACCGCGGGGGCAGTGTGCGGACGAGTGGTGTTTATCTTTCTGACACGCCATAAAACAAAATGTGGGAGCGGGCTTGCTCGCGAATGCGGTGGGTCAGTCGCCGAAAATACTGACTGAAATACCGCATTCGCGAGCAAGCCCGCTCCCACATGGGGTCTGCTGCGCTCTTAGGCTCAGCGACTCTGGCGTTGTTGTAACAACAGGTTGCTAAAGCCCGCGCCAGCCAATTGTTTCTGCGCCACAGTCAGCTGTTCTCGGTTGCTGAACGGCCCAACGAGTACGCGATACCAAGTGGCATCCTTGACCGTCCCGGACTCCACCGTCACCGACTGGCCGAGCAGAATGATCTGCGCCCGCACGCGATCCGCATCCGCCTGTTTCGGGAACGAACCCGCTTGCAGGAAGAACTTGGTCACGGGTGCGGCCTTGGTCTCGGCAACCGGCGGTGCCGGCGGCGGGGTGATCCCGGCCAGTGCGGCCTGGGCGCGTGCCGTGTCGATTTTCGCCGCTTCGGCAGGGGTAACTGGCGTGGTCGGCACTTGTGGCGTCGGCAGGGTTTTCTCCGGCACGGCGTCAGGCGGCACGATCACTTCCGATTCCGGCAGCAGCGTATAGAAGTCGTATTTCGGCTTCACCGGTGCGGTCGGGCTTGGCGCAGTCTTGTTCGCTTCGGCCATTTTCGTGGCCTTCTGCTGTTCCTGCTTGACCCGTTTGACGTCATCGCCCTTGCCCGGATCCAGCTTCATCAGGAACACAATAAACGCGCCGACGGTGAGGCCGATGGCCATCCACAACCAGCCCGGGATCGGCTTCTTCGCCGGGGCCTGATAGCGGCTGGCGCCGCGCTTGGGTGCGGGTTTTTTCTTGGCAGCCAACTTACATACGCTCCAGTGTTTCCAGGCCCAACAGCTCGAGGCCTTGCTTGAGGGTCCGTCCAGCCAGTGCAGCCAAGCGCAGGCGGCTTTGCTTCTGGGCTTCGTCGTCGGCGGTGAGGATCGGGCAGTTCTCGTAGAAGCTGGAGAACAGGCCGGCGACTTCGTACAGGTAGGTGCACAGGATGTGCGGCGTGCCTTTCTCACCGACGCTGTTCAGCACTTCGCCGAATTGCGCCAGCTTGGCGGCCAGATCCTGTTCATGGGGGGCGTCCAGCACGATCTGGCCTTCAACTTCGCTGAAGTCCTTGCCCAGCTTGCGGAACACGCCAGCCACACGGGTGTAGGCGTACAGCAGGTACGGCGCGGTGTTGCCTTCGAAGTTGAGCATCAGGTCGAAGTTGAAGCTGTAGTCGCTGGTGCGGTGCTTGGACAGGTCGGCGTATTTGACCGCACCAATGCCCACCACGCGGGCGATGTTGCGCAGGTCGGCCTCGGCCAGCTCCGGGTTCTTTTCCTTCACCAGGCTGTAGGCACGTTCCTGCGCTTCGGTGAGCAGGTCGATCAGCTTCACGGTGCCGCCGTCGCGGGTCTTGAACGGGCGGCCATCGGCGCCGTTCATGGTGCCGAAGCCCATGTGCTCCATGTGCATCGGGTGGGTGACGAAACCGGCGCGGCGCGCCACTTCGAACACCTGCTGGAAGTGCAGCGCCTGGCGTTGGTCGACAAAATACAAGGCGCGATCAGCCTTGAGCACGCCGCTGCGGTAGCGCACGGCGGCCAGGTCGGTGGTGGCGTAGAGGTAGCCGCCATCGGCCTTGACGATGATCACCGGCAGCGGCTCGCCGTCGGCGGTCTTGAATTCTTCGAGGAACACGCACTGTGCGCCGTTGCTCTCTACCAGCAGGCCCTTGGCCTTGAGGTCGTTGACCACATTCATCAGGTCGTCGTTGTAAGCGCTTTCGCCCATCACGTCGGCCATGGTCAATTTGACGTTGAGCAGTTCGTAGATTTCCTGGCAGTGAGACAGGGAAATGTCACGGAAACGGTTCCACAGTGCCAGGCACTCGGCGTCACCGGCTTGTAGCTTGACCACCAGGCCACGGGCGCGGTCGGCGAATTCTTCGGATTCGTCGAAGCGCTTCTTGGCGGCGCGGTAGAAGTTTTCCAGGTCCGACAGCTCGTTGCTGGTGATCGGGTTTTCTTGCAGGTAAGCCATCAGCATGCCGAACTGAGTGCCCCAGTCGCCGACGTGGTTCTGACGGATCACGTCGTCGCCGAGGAACTCCAGGACCCGCGCCGCGCCGTCGCCAATGATGGTTGAGCGCAGGTGGCCGACGTGCATCTCTTTGGCCAGGTTCGGCGCCGATAGGTCGACGACCACGCGCTGCAGCGGGCCAGCCTTGCGCACGCCGATCCTGGCGTCGGCCAGGGCGGCATCCAGGCGCGACGCCAGGGCCTGGGTGTTCTGGAAGAAGTTGATAAAGCCCGGGCCGGCGATTTCAGCCTTGGTGACACTCTCGTCGGCAGGCAGCGCGGCGATGATTTTTTCTGCCAGGTCGCGCGGTTTCATGCCGGCCGGCTTGGACAGCATCATCGCAATGTTGCTGGCAAAGTCACCGTGGGTCTTGTCGCGGGTGTTTTCCACCTGGATCGCCGGCGACAGGCCTTCAGGCAACACACCTTCGTTGACGAGTTGGGTGAGGGCTTGTTGGATCAGCTGGCGAATGGTGTCTTTCATGGTGTTCTCTTTCGACCGCAAGCGGCGGCGCGCGATGCGCAGGTGGAAAAACTGGGCATTATCCGTGGCGAGGGCGGGCTTGCCAACCATTCAGACGGGTTGGCGGACCTGCGGGCCTCATCGCGGGCAAGCCCGCTCCCACATTTAAGGCTGTTCACATTTCAAATTGTGGGAGCTGGCTTGCCTGCGATGGCCATTTAACGGTCAGTACAAATCTACCGGGTCCACATCCAATGACCATCGCACTTGCCGGCCGCTGGGCAGTTGCTCCAGGGCAAGCAACCAGCTACTTAATAGCCGATGCATCGGTGCGCGCGAGGTTGCCTGCAAGAGTAGCTGAGCACGATAACGCCCGGCGCGGCGCTCCATAGGCGCGGGCACCGGGCCGAGCAGTTCGATGCCGCTCAGACCCAGCTCGCCGAGCAAACGTTCGGCGGCGCTGCAGGCTTCATCCAGGAAACCCTCGGCCTGCCCCGGCTTGTGCGCCTCGGCGCGTAGCAAGGCCAAGTGGGAAAACGGCGGCAAGCCGGCGGCGCGGCGTTCGCTCAGGGCCTGCTCGGCGAAGGCGAAGTAGCCTTGTTCTGTCAGTTGGATGAGCAGCGGGTGGTCGGCCAGGTGCGTCTGGATAATCACCCGGCCAGGCTCCTCGGCGCGGCCCGCGCGGCCGGCAACCTGCACGATCAACTGCGCCATGCGTTCGCTGGCGCGGAAGTCCCCGGAGAACAGCCCGCCGTCGGCATCCAGGATCGACACCAGGGTCACCCGTGGAAAATGGTGCCCCTTGGCAAGCATCTGCGTGCCGATGAGGATGCACGGCTGGCCTTTCTGGATGGTGGCGAACAGCTGGTTCATCGCGTCCTTGCGCGACGTGCTGTCGCGGTCGACCCGCAGCACCGGGTAATCCGGGAACAGGATGCCCAGGCGCTCTTCGGCCCGCTCGGTGCCTGCGCCCACCGGTCGCAGGTCGACTTTGCCGCACTGCGGGCAGTGGCGCGGTACACGCTCCACATGGCCACAGTGATGGCAGCGCAGTTCGCCGTAGCGCTGGTGCACGGTCATGCGCGCGTCGCAGCGCTCGCACTCGGACATCCAGCCGCAGTCATGGCACAGCAACGTCGGCGCAAAACCACGGCGATTGAGGAACACCAGCACCTGTTGGCCGGCGGCAAGCGTCTGGCCGATGGCTTGTTGCATCGGCCCGGAAATACCGCTGTCCAGCGGGCGACTTTTAACATCCAGGCGCAGAAAACGTGGCTGCTTGGCGCCGCCCGCGCGCTCGTTCAGGCGTAGCAGGCCGTAACGACCGGTGTAAGCGTTGTGCAGGCTTTCGAGGGACGGCGTGGCCGAGCCCAGCACGATCGGGATGTCTTCCTGGCGTGCACGCACCAGCGCCAGGTCGCGGGCGTGATAGCGCAGGCCTTCCTGCTGTTTATAGGAGCCGTCATGCTCCTCGTCGACGATGATCAGCCCAGGGTTTTTCATCGGCGTGAACAGCGCCGACCGGGTGCCAATAATAATGTCGGCCTCGCCATCCCGCGCGGCCAGCCATGACTCCAGGCGCTCGCGGTCGTTGACTGCCGAGTGCACCAGGGCGATACGCGCGTTGAAGCGCTGCTCGAACCGCGCCAGGGTTTGCGGGCCCAGGTTGATCTCGGGGATCAGCACCAGCGCCTGTTTTCCGGCTTGCAGGGTTTCGCGGATCAACTGCAGATAGACTTCGGTCTTGCCGCTGCCGGTGACGCCGGCCAGCAGGAACGCGTGGAAACTGTCAAAGCCGGCGCGAATCGCCTCGTAGGCCGCGCGTTGCTCGGGGTTCAGCGGCAGTTCCGGCTGCGCCAGCCAGTGTTCGTGGCGGGCGTCGGGCGCGTGCTTGCGGATTTCCACCTGCACCAGGCCCTTGGCGAGCAACAGGTCGAGGCTGTCTTTGCTCAGCATCAGCTTGCTTAATAGCTGGTGAGCCACGCCGTGAGGGTGCTGCGCCAGTGTGGCCAAGGCTTCACGCTGGCGCGGCGCGCGGGCAATGCGCGGGTCGTCGAGGCGCGCCCCCGGCACCATCGACCAAAAGCGCTCCTGACGCGCTTCGGCCAGTTCGCCCTGGCGCAACAGCACGGGTAACGCCCAGCTCAGGGTGTCGCCCAGGCTGTGCTGGTAATACTGGGCCGTCCACAGGCACAGCTTGAACAGCGCAGGCGGTAGCGGTGGGGTGGCGTCAAGGATCGCCAGGGCAGGCTTGAGTTTCTCGGCAGGCACTTCGCTGTGGTCAGAAACTTCCACCAGGATGCCGATCATCTCTCGGCGCCCGAACGGTACGCGCACGCGCATGCCCGGCTGCAACTGCGCCCGCAGCACGCCGGCCGGGGCCCGGTAATCGAACAGGCGGCGCAGGGGCGAGGGCAGGGCTAGGCGCAAAATGGCGTCGGGCACGCGAGGGTCTCATATAAAGGTAGGCGGTGGCGCAGGGGCGGGAGCCTAGCAGACAGGGGAGGGCTTGGGTATGCCACGGTTTTCTGATGAAAGGAGGTCTTCAACCGGAAGCGCCGCTTGCGCGATTGAAAAGGTCTGGTAGAATCCGCGGCCTAATTACGTGCGGTATTCGACAATAGTGTCGAGTGGCGGCACGCTAGCCCGAGGAAGTGCCATGAAAGCCGATATCCATCCAGCGTACGAAACCATCGAAGTCACCTGCAGCTGCGGCAACAAGTTCGAAACCCGTTCGAACCTGTGCAAGCCACTGGGTACTGACGTATGCAACGAGTGCCACCCGTTCTACACCGGTAAGCAGAAAACTCTGGACACCGGCGGCCGTGTACAGCGCTTCGCAGATCGCTTTGGTGCTTTCGGCAAGAAGCCTGCTGCTACTCCAGCAGAGTAAGGCCCAAAAGCCTTATGGGCTTTTGCCAGCTGTTGAAAAAGGCGTCCCTTGTGGGCGCCTTTTTTGTGCCTGGGATTTGGCTTTCAGTCGCCCAGGCCGACGTGTTTTGCCCCGCCCCGGCCGCCTTGGTCCAGGTGGAGGTGCAGCGTGTGGTGGATGGCGATACCGTACGCCTCAAGGATGGTCGCAGCGTGCGGATGATTGGCCTCAATGCGCCTGAAACCGGTAAGCGCGGTCGCGCCGACGAGCCTTACGCCGTCGCCGCCCGTCAGCGCTTGCAGGCATTGGTGGACGCCAGCGACCGTCGCGTCGGCCTGGTTGTTGGGCGTGAGGGAAAGGATCGCTACGGCCGTACCTTGGCCCACCTGTACGGCGCTGAGGGTAAGAATCTTGAGGCGCAGCTGCTGGCTGAAGGCCTGGGGTTTCAGGTAGGCGTCGCGCCCAATGTTGATCTTGTGGCCTGCCAGCAGGCTGCGGAGAACAGCGCCCGTGAGGCGCGTCTGGGTGTGTGGCGCCAGTCACCGGTACACAGCGTGGCGCAGCTCAAGCAGTCCGGTTTTGCTTTGGTCAGCGGCCGGGTGAGCAAGATCGAACGCAATCGCGGTGGAATCTGGATCGAATTGCAGGGCTCACTGGTATTACGCATTGCACCCGAGCTTGTCCGTCAATTCGACGCCGGGTGGCTCAATGGTCTGCAAGGCCAGTCAATCGAGGCCCGTGGCTGGGTGCAGGATCGCGCCAAGCGTGGCGGCCTGAAAAACGGCCAGGCGCGTTGGCTTCTGCCACTGACCGATCCCAGCATGCTCAAATCGGCGCTTTAAGGAAAAATTGTAGACATTTTTTTAGTCGATTGTGAACAGTTGAGCCCTTGTATCCCGTGGCTCTTGGCCGAAAGTCGTAGCGCAGGGCCCTTGACACCCGTGACTGCCCAGTCTTGTGGGGACTTTACGACACGCGTATCCTCGGCGGTCCGTCGACCAACAGTAAAAGCGGAATGCCGATATGTCTGATTTGAAAACTGCCGCTCTCGAATATCATGCCCATCCTCGTCCAGGAAAGCTGAGTGTAGAGCTCACCAAGGCCACTGCCACCGCCCGCGACCTGTCGCTGGCCTACAGCCCTGGTGTTGCCGAGCCCGTACGTGAAATCGCCCGCGACCCCGAACTGGCGTACAAGTACACCGGCAAAGGCAACCTGGTTGCAGTGATTTCCGATGGCACCGCGATCCTCGGCCTGGGTAACCTCGGCCCATTGGCGTCCAAGCCAGTCATGGAAGGTAAAGGCGTGCTGTTCAAGCGCTTCGCCGGCATCGACGTTTTCGACATCGAAGTCGACTCCGAAAGCCCGCAGGCTTTCATCGACACGGTCAAGCGCATTTCCATCACCTTCGGTGGCATCAACCTGGAAGACATCAAGGCACCTGAGTGCTTCGAGATCGAAAAGGCCCTGATCGAACAGTGCGACATTCCGGTATTCCACGATGACCAGCACGGCACCGCGATCGTTACGGCGGCCGGCATGATCAACGCCCTGGAAATCGCAGGCAAGACCCTGGCCGACGCACAGATCGTCTGCCTGGGCGCCGGCGCTGCGGCCATCTCCTGCATGAAGTTGCTGGTGAGCATGGGCGCCAAGCTGGAAAACATCTTCATGGTCGACAGCAAGGGCGTGGTCCAGTCCGAGCGTACCGACCTGAACCAGTACAAGGCGATGTTTGCCCACGCCACCGACAAGCGCACCCTGGCTGACGCCCTCGACGGCGCAGACGTGTTCGTCGGCCTGTCCGGCCCGAACCTGCTGAGCGCCGAAGGCCTCAAGTCTATGGCCGCCAACCCGATCGTGTTCGCCTGCTCCAACCCGGACCCAGAGATCTCGCCGGAACTGGCTCACGCCACCCGTAGCGACGTGATCATGGCGACCGGCCGTTCGGACTACCCGAACCAGGTCAACAACGTACTGGGCTTCCCGTTCATCTTCCGTGGTGCCCTGGACGTTCGCGCCAAGCGCATCAACGAAGAGATGAAAGTGGCTGCCGCCAACGCCCTGCGTGAACTGGCCAAGCTGCCAGTGCCTCAGGAAGTGTGCGACGCCTACGGCGGTATCAAGCTGGAATTCGGTCGTGAGTACATCATCCCGAAACCAATGGACAAGCGCCTGATCACCCTGATCTCCGATGCCGTGGCCAAGGCCGCCATCGAGACCGGCGTGGCCACCCTGCCGTATCCGAAGCACTACCCGCTGCAAAGCGTGGATGATGTGTTCAACGGCTAAGCCGTTGTAGCGCACCCACAAAAAGCCCCGGCTCTTGCGAGTCGGGGCTTTTTTGTGGCGATTCACTTGGGCCTTGTGGAGACCCAAGTGTGGGAGCGGGCTTGCCCGCGATAGCGATGGATCAATCAGCTCATGTGGCGCCTGGCACACCGCAATCGCGGGCAAGCCCGCTCCCACATTGAACCGAGTACATCATCCCGAAACCAATGGACAAGCGCCTGATCACCCTGATCTCCGATGCCGTGGCCAAGGCCGCCATCGAGACCGGCGTGGCCACCCTGCCGTATCCGAAGCACTACCCGCTGCAAAGCGTGGATGATGTGTTCAACGGCTAAGCCGTTGTAGCGCACCCACAAAAAGCCCCGGCTCTTGCGAGTCGGGGCTTTTTTGTGGCGATTCACTTGGGCCTTGTGGAGACCCACGTGTGGGAGCGGGCTTGCCCGCGATAGCAATGGATCAATCAGCTCATGTGGCGCCTGACACACCGCAATCGCGGGCAAGCCCGCTCCCACATTGAATCGAGTACATCATCCCGAAACCAATGGACAAGCGCCTGATCAGCCTGATCTCCGATGCCGTGGCCAAGGCCGCCATCGAGACCGGCGTGGCCACCCTGCCGTATCCGGAGCACTACCCGCTGCAAAGCGTGGATGATGTGTTCAACGGCTAAGCCGTTGTAGCGCACCCACAAAAAGCCCCGGCTCTTGCGAGTCGGGGCTTTTTTGTGGCGATTCACTTGGACCTTGTGGAGACCCACGTGTGGGAGCGGGCTTGCCCGCGATAGCGATGTATCAATCAGCTCATGTGGCGCCTGACACACCGCAATCGCGGGCAAGCCCGCTCCCACATTGAATCTGTTTCAGGCCATAAATCTCACTAGAACAGATCGATCGGCGCCGCCTCATCCGCCGGCAGCGGGCTGCCCGGCGCAACGCCATTGCCCAGCTCATTGACCGACGGCGGCGTGTCCTCGCTCTTGAACAGTTCGAAGTACGCATTCGGTGTGCTTGGCGAGGCCGCACGGCCACTGACCGGGTCGATGCGCAGGCTGAGGATGCCTTCTGGCTCCGGCTGCGTGTGCGGCGGCTTGTCCTTCAAGGCCGCGCCCATGTAGCTCATCCAGATCGGCAGCGCGACGGTACCGCCGAACTCGCGACGGCCAAGGCTTTCCGGCTGATCGTAGCCCGTCCATACGGTGGTCACGTAGTCGGCGTTATAGCCAGAGAACCAGGCATCCTTGGATTCGTTGGTGGTACCGGTCTTGCCGGCAATGTCCGGACGGTTCAGCGCCAGGGCGCGGCGGCCAGTACCTTTCTTGATGACGTCTTCCAGGATGCTGTTGAGGATATACGTGGTACGGCCATCGACAATGCGCTCGGCGACAGCGGGTGCCTGGGGCTCGGCGGGGGTGCCGTTGGCGGCAGGGGTGGTGCCTGGAGCCGGTTCGATGGTAATGCCGCCATTGCTCGGCGCCGCCAGGCCGTCAGTCGCCGCGACGCCGTTGACCACATCACCCGGCACACGTGGCGGGTTGGCGGTGAACAGGGTGTCGCCGTTGCGGCTTTCGATCTTGTCGATCAGGTACGGCGCGATCTTGTAGCCGCCGTTGGCAAAGGTGCTCCAACCGGTGGCGATTTCCATCGGCGTGAGGGTCGCGGTGCCCAGGGCCAGGGACAGGTTGGGCGGCAGGTCCGACTTGGCGAAGCCGAAGCGCGTCATGTAATCGATGGTCTTGCCCACGCCCATTGCCTGCAACAGGCGGATCGACACCAGGTTACGCGACTTGTACAGCGCCTCACGGATACGGATCGGGCCAAGGAAGGTGTTGGTGTCGTTTTTCGGACGCCAGACCTTGTCCAGGTACTCGTCGACAAACACGATCGGGGCGTCGTTGACCAGGCTGGCGGCGGTGTAGCCGTTGTCCAGCGCAGCGCTGTAGATGAATGGCTTGAAGCTCGAGCCCGGCTGGCGTTTGGCCTGGGTCGCGCGGTTGTAGTTGCTCTGCTCGAACGCGAAGCCACCGACCAGGGCGCGTATCGCACCGTTTTGCGGGTCCAGCGACACCAGGGCGCCTTGGGCCAGCGGCACCTGGCTGAACTTGAGGCTGTCGTCCTTCTGGCGTTGCACGCGGATCAAGTCACCCACCTGCGCCACGTCCGATGGCTGCTTGGGCATCGGGCCCATGCTGTTAGTGTTCAGGAATGGGCGCGCCCACTTCATGCTGTCCCACGTCACATGGGCTTCGCCGGTACGGGTGAGTACCTGCACCCCATCTTTCTTCACCTGGGTCACGATGGCCGGTTCCAGGCCGCTGATCGCGCGTTGTTTGCCCAGCTCAGTGGTCCAGGCGCTCAGGGTCTTGCCTGGCAGGCGCGATTCAGGGCCACGGTAGCCATGGCGTTGGTCGTAGGTGATCAGGCCGGCATGCACCGAGGTGTTGGCGATTTCCTGCAGGTCGCTCGGTACGGTGGTGGTCACGCGGAAGCCTTCGGTATAGGCCTCGCTGCCATAACGGCCAACCATTTCGGCGCGCGCCATTTCGGCGATATAAGGCGCGTTAACTTCTGGCGTCGGCACGTGGTAGCTGGCATTCAACGGCTCGGCGATGGCGCTTTCATAAGCGGCCTGGTCGATTTTGCCCAGCTTGTACATGCGCCCCAGGATCCAGTCGCGGCGTTCTTTACTGCGCGCCGGGTTGGCCAGGGGGTTGAAACGTGAAGGGGCTTTTGGCAGGCCGGCGATCATGGCCATCTGCGCGAGGCTGGCGTCACGAATGGACTTGCCGTAGTAAACCTGCGAGGCGGCCTCGATCCCGTAGGCGCGGTTGCCCAGGTAGATCTTGTTGACGTAGAGCTCGAGGATCTCGTCCTTGGTCAACTGGCGTTCGATTTGCAGTGCCAGGAGGATTTCGGTGGCCTTGCGCGAAAAGCTGCGCTCGCTGGTGAGGAAGAAGTTCTTCGCCACCTGCATGGTGATGGTGCTGCCGCCGGACTGAATGTGTCCGCTTTTTACCAACTGGGTCGCCGCACGCACCAGGCTGCTGGGGTCGACGCCATAGTGGTTGGCAAAATTATCGTCTTCGGCCGAGAGCAGGGCGCTGATGAAATTGGGTGGAATATCGGCAAAACGGATCGGTGTGCGGCGCATTTCGCCGAACTCCGCGATCAGTTTTTCATCGCTGCTGTAGACCCGCAAAGGAATCTGCAACTGGATACTTCTAAGGGCCTCTACGGAGGGCAAACCCGGACTAAGGTAGAGGTAGGCCCCGCTCAGCACGAGCAGCAGCCCGCAAACGATGGCGACAATGGAGTACCCGAAAAACTTCAGCAGACGAATCAAGGCTTTTGGATTTCCAGAGAAAAGAATGAGTTAGGCGTCGGGGCATGCATGGCAAACGATGGATCGACCCGAGCTGCAGATAAAAGCGGGAAAAAACGCTGGGCATTAAAGCATTTTTCGCCTTGGGGCGTCATTCGCACCTGTTCAACAAGTCGACCGAATGCATGGCGCCCAGCGGCAATCAGGCGGTATGACAGGCAAAGTTTTAGGGAGTTTTATGGGAAAGGGATTTTTCAGGCAAAAAGTCGACACCCTGCTGGGCGTCGACATCAATGACACGGCAATCCGGCTGGTGGAACTGGGTCGCTCAACCTCGGGTTACACCATTCAGGCTTACGTCACGCAGGCATTGCCCGTGCAGTCGGTGGTCGATGGCACATTCCTCGATCTTGAAGGCGTGGGCCGTGCTCTGCGCAGTGCGTGGTCGCGGTTGTCGACCTCGGTGCGTGGTGCCGCCGCTGCCGTGGCCGGCCCTTCGGTGATCACACGAATGATCGAGATGGACGCAGGGCTCACTGACGATGAGATGACCTGGATGATCCAGATGGAGGCGGACCAGTACATTCCTTATCCCCTGGATGACGTGGCCATCGATTTCCAAGTGCGTGGGCCGACGGCGCTGAAACCCGGCCGGGTCGACGTGCTGCTGGCGGCATGCCTTAAGGAACAGGTGGAGACTCGCGAGGCGGTTCTGGCCCTGGCGGGGCTGGTGCCCAGGGTCATCGATGTCGAAGCGTTTGCATTGGCGCGCGCTAGCCGTCAGGATTTCGCCAGCTTCACGCCGAGCCATCGAGTCGATGGTGCACAATGGGCCGTGGATGCCCAAGGGATGGGAATTGCTTGCGGGTTGGCCCTGAGGAGTTTCGCTTGAAGACACGAATCAACCTATTGCCATGGCGCCAGGCGCTGGCAGAGCGGCGACGCAAGTATTTGCTGGCGTGTCTGCTGGCGTTCGCCTGCGCGGCGCTGGCGACCGTGTGGCTGGCGGATCAGGTGATCGACCAGGCCATTGATCGCCAAGTCACCCGCAACGACCATCTGGGCAAGGAGGTCGCTGGCCTCGATTCACGCATCAAGACCATCGACGATCTGCAGGAGCAAAGCCAGCAGTTGGCCCAGCGCATGAAGGTCGTACAAGACCTGCACGATTCACGCTCCTCCGGTGCCCAGTTGCTCGATCAACTGGCCCGCGCGGTACCCGACGGCGTCCACCTGCATGAAGTGGTGGCCAAGGGCGATACCGTGAGTATCAGCGGCAGCGCGGAGTCCAGCCAGGACATCGCCCAGTTGATGCGCCGCCTCGAGGCCGCAGAAGGTGCCCATTCCACTCGGTTGCAACATGTGCGAACGGATGGCGCGCGCGGCAACAACGAATTTCAGCTGATGGTGCGTCAGGGCGAGTCCTCCGAGGCTCAGCCTTGAGCCTGCCAAGGCTCAATCTTTCTGCACTCACTCACAACGCTGCAAAATGGCCCCTTCCTGGCAAGGCCCTGTTGGGCTGTGCGCTGGCGGCTGTAGTGTTTGTGGTGGGCGACCTGGTGTACCTGAGCCCTTCGCGGCACCGGTTACAACGGGTCGAAACGCAGGAAGTGGCCCTGCAGCAGCATGTCGCGCAAAAGACCGCCCTGGCTGCCAGCCTTGAGACGCGCACGCACCAGTTCCAGTTGATGCAGGCGAAAGCCAATGAGCTTTTGCAGGCGTTGCCGGGTGAGTCCGAAATGCCCGGCTTGCTGGAAGACATCGCGGGCTTGGCGCTGGCCAATGGTTTGCTGGTCGAAAACGTCACCCCGCTGGATGAACAGCCCAGGCCGTTCTATCACGAGCAACCTGTGCAGGTCGGTTTGACCGGGGCTTATCACGACCTGGCAATGTTCCTGAGCCGCCTGGGTGGCCTGTCGCGAATCGCCACGGTGCACGATATTGCCCTGCGCCGTGATGGCAAGCTGCTGCGCCTGGACCTGCTGGCCAAGACGTATTGGCAGGCGCCGTCAGGCGCCGGGCCGGGCGGGCAGGGATTAGCAAGGCAGGCTTTTGTCTATGACGCGTCCGGTCTGCGTGATCCTTTCCAGCGGCTTGCCATTCAGGTCGGCCATTTGCCTGGTCGGCCCGCTCGGGCGCCGGATCTCGCCAGGCCACGTGGCGTCCTGGAAACCCTGGCAGTGGACCAGTTTGAAATGGTCGGCACGCTGTCGCGCGGTGTGCAGGCTTTTGCCCTGCTGCGTGCGGCCTCCAGGGTGCACCGGCTGGCGGTCGGTGACTACCTGGGGCCGGACCATGGCCGAGTCACGGTCATCCATGAGCGTTACGTGGAGCTGGTCGAACTGTTTCCCGATGGTCAGGGTGCATGGCTGGAACGCCCGCGAACCCTGGTGTTAAACGTCAACTCATAACGGAATCAACCAATGAAAAGGACTTTCTCGTCCTTCGGTGTGGCGCTATGGATAGCGTTCACGGCACCGATGGCTGCTGCTCTACCTAATCGCGTAGACCTGATCCAGTTGCCACCGCCTGGCAACACCGCGTCGAGCGCCTACACGGGCGACAGGCTCAACCTCAACTTCCAAAGCATCGAGCTGCGTACGGCGTTGCAACAAATCGCCGATGTGGCGGGCCTCAACCTGGTGGCGAGCGACGATGTGCAGGGTTCAATTACCCTGCGCCTCAAGGATGTGCCCTGGGATCAGGCGCTGGACCTGGTGCTGCAGGCCAAGGGCCTGGATAAGCGGGTGAAGGCCGGCGTGTTACTGGTCGCGCCCGCCGGAGAGTTGGCTGCACGTGAGCTGCTGACCCTGGAGTCGCGCAAGCAAATGGCCGAGCTGGCGCCATTGCGCCGTGAACTCTTGCAAGTCAATTACGCCAAGGCGGCAGACCTGGCCAAGCTGTTCCAGTCGGTGACGGGCCTTGAAGGCGTGCCCGACGAGCGTGGGTCGGTGGCGGTCGATGATCGCACCAATAACATCATCGCTTACCAGACCGGGGAGCGGCTGGAGGAGCTGCGGCGGATCGTGGCGCAACTGGACATCCCCGTGCGCCAGGTGATGATCGAGGCGCGCATTGTCGAGGCCAATGTCGACTACGACAAAAGCCTGGGCGCGCGCTGGGGCGGGCGACTCAATCGCGGCAACTGGGGCGCCGGGGGGATTGCGAAGCCACCGGCCGAAGGTGCGCAGCCTTCGGAAAACCCGCCCAGCTCACCCTTTGTTGACTTGGGCTCGCTCACCGGCACCTCGGGCCTGGGCATCGCCTTTATTACCGACAACCTGCTGCTGGACCTGGAGCTCACCGCCATGGAGAAAACCGGCAACGGGGAAATTGTCTCGCAACCCAAGGTGGTGACTTCCGACAAGGAAACCGCGCGCATCCTCAAGGGCACTGAAATCCCCTATCAGGAATCCAGCTCCAGCGGCGCCACGTCGGTGTCGTTCAAGGAAGCCTCGTTGTCGCTGGAGGTGACCCCGCAGATCACCCCCGACGACCGGGTGATCATGGAAGTCAAAGTCACCAAGGACGAGCCCGATTACCTGAACAAGCTCAATGACGTGCCGCCGATCAAGAAAAACGAAGTGAACGCCAAGGTGCTGGTCAAGGATGGCGAGACCATCGTCATCGGCGGCGTTTTCTCTAATACCCAAAGCAAAGTGGTAGATAAAGTGCCATTTTTGGGCGATGTGCCGTATCTTGGCCGCCTTTTCCGGCGCGATGTGCTGGCGGAGAAAAAATCCGAGCTGCTGGTATTCCTGACTCCGCGTATTATGAATAACCAGGCGATTGCTGTGAGTCGTTGATTCTGTGCGAAATTTGATTCTTGTAGGACCGATGGGCGCTGGAAAAAGCACCATCGGCCGTTTGCTGGCCAAAGAGCTGCGCCTGCCGTTCAAAGATTCCGACAAGGAAATTGAATTGCGCACGGGTGCCAATATCCCATGGATCTTCGATAAGGAAGGCGAGCTGGGCTTTCGTGATCGTGAGCAGGCGATGATCGCCGAGCTGTGCGGCTGCGATGGTGTGGTATTGGCCACTGGCGGCGGCGCAGTGATGCGCGATGAAAACCGTCGGGCGCTGCATGCCGGTGGTCGGGTGGTCTATCTGCATGCATCGGTCGAGCAGCAGGTGGGCCGCACTGCCCGCGATCGCAATCGCCCGTTGCTGCGCACTGCCGACCCGGCGAAGACCTTGCGGGACCTGCTCGCATTGCGTGATCCGCTGTATCGGGAAATCGCCGATCTGGTGGTAGAAACCGATGAGCGGCCACCTCGGATGGTGGTCCTCGACATTCTTGAGCGCTTGCAACGGCTGCCACCCCGTTAAAGCCAGGCCCGAAATGCGCTATTCTCGGCGGCGCGCCATCACCTTCCAGGGTGTGGCGTAGAGCCATCAGGCGACGTCAGAATTTGGCGTTGCCGGTCGTCAATACATCTCTAACGCGGGGACACATGCAGACACTTAAGGTCGATCTAGGCGAGCGCAGCTACCCGATCCATATTGGCGAAGGTTTGCTGGACCAGCCCGAGCTGCTCGCACCGCATATTGCCGGGCGGCAAGTGGCGATCATCTCCAACGAAACGGTCGCGCCGCTGTATCTTGAGCGTCTGAGCCGCAGCCTGGCGGCGTATTCCGTGATCTCTGTGATCTTGCCCGACGGCGAAGCCCACAAAAACTGGGAAACCCTGCAGCTGATCTTTGATGGCCTGCTGACCGCACGTCATGACCGCCGCACCACCGTCATCGCCCTGGGCGGCGGTGTGATCGGCGACATGGCCGGCTTTGCAGCGGCCTGCTACCAGCGTGGCGTGGACTTTATCCAGGTGCCGACCACCCTGCTGTCTCAAGTCGATTCGTCGGTGGGCGGCAAGACCGGCATCAACCACCCACTGGGCAAGAACATGGTCGGCGCGTTCTACCAGCCCCAAGCCGTGCTGATTGATACCGCCACCCTCAACACCCTGCCGCCGCGCGAGCTGTCGGCGGGCCTGGCAGAAGTCATCAAGTACGGGCTGATCTGCGACGAGCCGTTCCTGACGTGGCTGGAAGAGCACGTCGACGCCCTGCGCAATCTGGACCAGGCGGCACTCACCGAAGCCATTTCCCGCTCCTGCGCCGCCAAGGCGCTGGTGGTGAATGCCGACGAACGGGAGTCCGGCGTACGGGCCACCTTGAACCTGGGCCACACCTTCGGCCATGCGATCGAAACGCACATGGGCTATGGTGTGTGGTTGCATGGGGAAGCCGTGGCGGCTGGCACTGTGATGGCATTGGAGATGTCGCAGCGCCTGGGCTGGATCAGTGCCCAGGAGCGTGACCGGGGCATTCGCCTATTCCAGCGCGCCGGTTTGCCAGTCATTCCGCCTGAGGAAATGACCGAGGCGGACTTCCTCGAACATATGGCGATAGACAAGAAAGTGATCGACGGTCGACTGCGACTGGTGCTGCTGCGCCACATGGGCGAAGCGGTGGTGACCGACGATTATCCGAAAGAGATTTTACAGGCCACGCTGGGAGCGGATTACCGCGCCCTGGCCCAGCTTAAAGGTTAATAAGATCCCGATGACTAGTTTGCATGCCGACGAGGCGTTCCTCGGCCATTACCAGTTAAGCCACGACCCCTTTGCTCCACGGGTGCCTGGTTTCAAATTTTTCCCGGCCCAGCGCAAGCCTGTGCTCGGCCAGCTGCACCACCTCGCGCGCTACAGCCAACTGCTGCTGGTGGTGACGGGGCCGTTGGGCAGCGGCAAGACGCTGTTGCGCCAGGCCCTGGTGGCCAGCACCAACAAGCAATCGGTACAGAGCGTGGTGGTGTCGGCCCGTGGTGCCGGTGATGCGGCTGGCGTATTGCGCCAGGTTGCGCAGGCCCTGGATGTGGCTACAGCCGAGCCGAACGCGATTCTCAAGCAGGTCGTGCAACTGGGCCTGACCGGCCAGGAAGTCTACCTGCTGGTGGATGACGCCGAGCAGCTTGACGAATCCGCGCTTGAAGCGCTGCTGGCGCTGGCGGCGGGTACGCCGGAAGGTCGCCCGCACGTGTTCCTGTTCGGCGAGTCGTCGTTGATCGCCGACCTTGAGCAGATCAGCGGCGAACAAGAGCTGTTCCACGTCATCGAGTTGCAGCCGTACGAAGAGGAAGAAACCCGCGAATACCTGGCTCAACGCCTGGAAGGCGCAGGGGCGGGCATCGAACTTTTCTCCGCTCAACAGATCTCTGATATTCACGAAAGCTCCGACGGCTGGCCTGGCACCATCAACCAGGTTGCCCGCGATGCCATGATCGAAGCCATGATTGCCAGCCGCTCTGCGGTCAAGCGTCCAAAGATGGGGTTCACTATGCCTAAGAAACACGTATTGGCTATTTCCGCCGTTGTCGTGGTCGCTGTTGCCGCCGCCTGGTTGATCCCAGGTCGCAGCAAGGCGCCCACCACAGCCGGCGCGCCAACCGAACAGGCGCAGTTGCCACTGGGCAAGCCCACGCCAAACGTCGAATTCGCCAACTCCGGCCAACCGACCAACCTGCCGATGGTTGGCCAACCTGTGATGCGCGGCCCGCTTGCCGAAGAAGCCGGTGGCATCTCCGAAGGCGACGACGGCGTGCCGGTGGAAGGCTCCAGCGCCACACCGCCTACCGTGACCACCACTGCACCGCCAGCGGGCGTGCCAGCCGGCCAGCCGGCTGCCAAGCCGACACCCGCGCCGACAGTCGCCACCGCCAAGCCTGCGCCCGTGACCAAGCCGGTCGCGCCTGCGCCAACCGCCAAGCCAGCCCCTGCGCCAGCCGCCAAACCGGCTGAAAAACCAGCCGCCACCGTTGCCAAGGCCGGCGCCGCTGGCAGCAGCTGGTACAGCAGCCAGCCAACCGGCAACTTCGTGGTGCAGATCCTCGGCACCAGTTCCGAAGCCAACGCCCAGGCGTTCGTGAAGGAGCAGGGCGGCGAGTACCGTTATTTCAAGAAAGTGCTCAACGGCAAGCCTCTCTACGTGATCACCTACGGCAACTTCTCCAGCCGTGCAGCCGCCGATTCTGCGATCAAAACCTTGCCAGCGAAGGTCCAGGCTGGTAAACCTTGGCCTCGCACTGTTGCCAGCGTTCAACAAGAACTCGCAACAACTCGCTGAAGATCCGGCGGCCTTACCCAGGCCGCCCTCCCGGCACCTCAAAAAATAACCGCAAGTGCGTGCAGTCTCTAGAGACCGCGCGCTTTGTGGTGTCTGCGTCACAGTAGCTTTTGAGTCGTAGCGGTCAGAATTAAAAAAGTTTTGACTAGCACAGCATATCGCTTTAAACCTTTCATAAATGCGACATAGATTTGCGACATTTCGTCGCTAAATTTGTGAGCGTCTGTGTCGGTGTGTACAATGACCTCCCTTTTGCCCCCGCTAAGCCGGCGTACGTTCGGCGTGGAAGGTAACCGGTTGAATTGAAAAGAAATTTGCCTCGGTATAAGAGGCAGCCTGGTGAGAAAGTGTCTATGAAAGCAGGTCTGTACCAACCCGATGAATTCAAGGATAACTGCGGTTTCGGCCTGATAGCCCACATGCAGGGCGAGCCCAGTCATACCCTTTTGCAAACGGCCATCGAGGCCCTGACCTGCATGACCCACCGCGGTGGGATCAACGCCGACGGCAAGACCGGTGACGGTTGCGGCTTGCTGATTCAAAAGCCCGACCAGTTCCTGCGCGCTGTCGCAAAAGAGCAATTTGCTGTCGACCTGCCCAAGCAGTACGCCGTGGGCATGGTGTTTTTCAACCAGGACCCGGTCAAGGCCGAAGCCGCTCGCGAGAACATGAACCGCGAGATCCTGGCCGCCGGCCTGCAACTTGTCGGCTGGCGCAAAGTGCCGATCGACACCAGCGTGCTCGGCCGCCTGGCCAATGAGCGCCTGCCGCAGATCGAACAAGTGTTCATCGCAGGCGAAGGCCTGAGCGACCAGGACATGGCGATCAAGCTGTTCACGTCGCGTCGTCGCTCGTCCGTGGCCAACGCCGCCGACGCCGACCACTACATCTGCAGCTTTTCCCACAAGACCATCATTTATAAAGGCCTGATGATGCCGGCGGACTTGACCGCCTTCTATCCAGACCTGAGCGATGAGCGCCTGCAAACCGCAATCTGCGTGTTCCACCAGCGCTTCTCCACCAACACCCTGCCGAAATGGCCGCTGGCCCAGCCATTCCGCTTCCTCGCCCACAACGGCGAGATCAACACCATCACCGGCAACCGCAACTGGGCCGTGGCCCGTCGCACCAAGTTCGCCAATGACCTGATGGACCTTGAAGAGCTCGGCCCGCTGGTCAACCGCGTGGGTTCCGACTCTTCCAGCATGGACAACATGCTCGAACTGATGGTCACCGGCGGCATCGACCTGTTCCGTGGCGTGCGCATGATCATTCCGCCAGCGTGGCAGAACGTCGAGACCATGGACCCGGACCTGCGTGCATTCTACGAGTACAACTCGATGCACATGGAGCCGTGGGACGGCCCGGCTGGCGTGGTCATGACCGACGGTCGCTACGCGGTGTGCCTGCTCGACCGTAACGGTCTGCGCCCGGCGCGTTGGGTCACCACCACCAACGGCTTTATCACCCTCGCGTCGGAAATCGGCGTGTGGAACTACAAGCCGGAAGACGTGATCGCCAAAGGCCGCGTAGGCCCTGGCCAGATCCTGGCCGTGGACACCGAGACCGGGCAGATCCTCGACACCGACGCCATCGACGACCGCTTGAAGTCGCGTCACCCGTACAAGCAATGGCTGCGCAAGAACGCCCTGCGCATCCAGGCGACCATGGAAGACAACGACCACGGTTCGGCTTTTTATGACGTTGACCAGCTCAAGCAGTACATGAAGATGTACCAGGTCACGTTCGAAGAACGCGACCAGGTGCTGCGTCCGCTCGGCGAGCAAGGCTACGAGGCGGTCGGTTCCATGGGCGATGACACGCCAATGGCGGTGCTGTCCCAGCGCGTGCGCACGCCGTACGACTATTTCCGCCAGCAATTCGCCCAGGTGACCAACCCACCGATCGATCCGCTGCGCGAAGCCATCGTGATGTCCCTGGAAGTCTGCCTCGGTGCCGAGCGCAACATCTTCCAGGAATCGCCTGAGCACGCTTCCCGCGTGATCCTCAGCTCGCCGGTCGTTTCCCCGGCCAAGTGGCGCTCGCTGATGACCCTGGAGCGCCCGGGCTTCGACCGCCAGATCATCGACCTGAACTACGACGAGAGCCTCGGCCTTGAAGCCGCGGTGCGCAACGTCGCCGACCAGGCTGAAGAAGCCGTGCGTGCCGGTCGTACCCAGATCGTGCTGACTGACCGTCACATTGCCCCAGGCAAGCTGCCGATCCACGCCTCCCTGGCCACCGGCGCGGTGCACCACCGCCTGACCGAGAAAGGCCTGCGCTGCGACTCCAACATCCTCGTGGAAACCGCCACCGCTCGCGACCCGCATCACTTTGCGGTACTGATCGGCTTCGGCGCCTCGGCGGTGTACCCGTTCCTCGCGTACGAAGTGCTGGGTGACCTGATCCGTACCGGTGAAGTGCTGGGCGACCTCTATGAGGTGTTCAAGAACTACCGCAAGGGCATCACCAAGGGCCTGCTGAAGATCCTGTCGAAGATGGGCATCTCCACTGTCACCTCGTACCGTGGCGCCCAGCTGTTCGAAGCCATCGGCCTGTCCGAAGAAGTCTGCGAGCTGAGTTTCCGTGGCGTGCCAAGCCGTATCAAGGGTGCGCGTTTTGTCGACATCGAAGCCGAACAGAAAGCCCTGGCAGCCGAAGCCTGGAGTGCGCGCAAGCCGATCCAGCAAGGCGGCCTGCTCAAGTTCGTGCACGGTGGCGAATACCACGCGTACAACCCGGACGTAGTCAACACCCTGCAAGCCGCCGTGCAGCAGGGCGACTACGCCAAGTTCAAGGAATACACCGCGCTGGTGGACAACCGCCCGGTGTCGATGATCCGCGACCTGTTCAAGGTGAAGACCCTGGACACGCCGATGGACATCAGCGAAGTCGAGCCGCTGGAATCGATCCTCAAGCGCTTCGACTCCGCCGGTATCTCCCTGGGCGCCTTGTCGCCTGAGGCTCACGAAGCCCTGGCCGAAGCCATGAACCGCCTGGGTGCGCGTTCCAACTCCGGCGAAGGCGGTGAAGACCCGGCGCGCTACGGCACCATCAAGAGCTCGAAAATCAAGCAGGTCGCGACTGGCCGTTTCGGCGTGACCCCGGAATACCTGGTCAACGCCGAAGTGCTGCAGATCAAGGTGGCCCAGGGCGCCAAGCCCGGTGAAGGCGGCCAGCTGCCAGGCGGCAAGGTCAACGGTCTGATCGCCAAGCTGCGTTATGCAGTGCCGGGTGTGACGCTGATCTCGCCTCCACCGCACCACGACATCTACTCGATCGAAGACTTGTCGCAGCTGATTTTCGACCTGAAACAAGTCAACCCGCAGGCCCTGGTCTCGGTGAAACTGGTGGCAGAAGCCGGCGTAGGCACCATTGCCGCTGGCGTGGCCAAGGCCTATGCCGACCTGATCACCATCTCCGGCTACGACGGCGGCACCGGCGCTTCGCCGCTGACCTCGATCAAGTACGCCGGTGCACCGTGGGAACTCGGCCTGGCCGAAACCCACCAGACCCTGCGCGGCAACGACTTGCGCGGAAAGGTTCGGGTACAGACCGACGGCGGCCTGAAAACCGGCCTCGACGTGATCAAGGCCGCGATCCTCGGTGCCGAAAGCTTCGGCTTCGGTACTGCGCCGATGATCGCCCTGGGCTGTAAATACCTGCGCATCTGCCACCTGAACAACTGCGCCACCGGCGTCGCGACCCAGAACGAGAAGCTGCGCAAGGATCACTACATCGGTACCGTCGACATGGTGGTGAACTTCTTCACCTACGTCGCCGAAGAAACCCGTGAGTGGTTGGCCAAGCTGGGTGTGCGCTCCCTCGAAGAGCTGATCGGTCGTACCGACCTGCTGGACATCCTTGAAGGCCAGACCGCCAAGCAGAACCACCTGGACCTGACGCCGCTGTTGGGCAGCGACCACATCCCGGCGGACAAGCCACAATTCTGCCAGGTGGACCGCAACCCACCGTTCGACAAAGGCCTGCTGGCCGAGAAGATGGTCGAGATGGCTTCTTCCTCGATCAACGATGCCAGCGGTGGCGAATTCGCCCTGGATATCTGCAACTGCGACCGTTCGATTGGCGCCCGCATCTCCGGCGAAATCGCGCGCAAGCACGGCAACCAGGGCATGGCGAAAGCGCCGATCACTTTCCGCTTCAAAGGCACTGCGGGCCAGAGCTTTGGCGTGTGGAACGCCGGCGGGCTGCACATGTACCTGGAAGGCGACGCCAACGACTACGTGGGCAAGGGCATGACCGGCGGCAAGCTGGTGATCGTTCCGCCTAAAGGCAGCGTCTACAAGACTCAGGACAGTGCCATCATCGGCAACACCTGCTTGTACGGCGCCACCGGTGGCAAGCTGTTCGCCGCCGGTACCGCCGGTGAGCGTTTCGCCGTGCGTAACTCCGGTGCCCACACCGTGGTAGAAGGCACTGGCGATCACTGCTGCGAGTACATGACCGGGGGCTTTGTCGCGGTACTCGGCAAGACCGGTTACAACTTCGGCTCGGGCATGACCGGCGGTTTCGCCTACGTGCTTGACCAGGACAACACCTTCGTCGACAAGGTCAACCACGAGTTGGTCGAGATCCAGCGGATCAGCGGCGAAGCCATGGAGTCCTACCGGAACCACTTGCAGCACGTGCTGGACGAGTACGTCGAGGAGACCGGCAGCGAATGGGGCCGTAACCTCGCTGAAAACCTCGATGATTACCTGCGTCGTTTCTGGCTGGTCAAGCCCAAGGCTGCCAACCTGAAATCGTTGCTTTCCAGCATCCGTGCCAACCCGCAGTGATATGCGCCTGAAGAGTTTGATGAGGTTTTAACATGGCTGAACGTCTGAATAACGACTTCCAGTTCATCGATGTCGGGCGCAAAGATCCGAAGAAGAAACTGTTGCGTCAACGCAAGAAAGAGTTCGTGGAGATCTACGAACCCTTCAAACCCCAGCACTCGGCCGACCAGGCCCACCGCTGCCTGGGGTGCGGTAACCCGTATTGCGAATGGAAGTGCCCGGTGCACAACTTCATTCCCAACTGGCTGAAGCTGGTGGCCGAGGGCAACATCCTTGCCGCTGCCGAGCTGTCGCACCAGACCAACACCCTGCCGGAAGTGTGCGGCCGGGTGTGCCCGCAGGACCGTCTGTGCGAGGGTGCCTGCACCCTTAACGACGGCTTTGGCGCGGTGACCATCGGTTCGGTGGAGAAGTACATCACCGACACCGCGTTCGCCATGGGCTGGCGTCCGGACATGTCCAAGGTCAAGCCGACTGGCAAGCGCGTCGCGATCATCGGCGCGGGCCCGGCGGGCCTGGGCTGTGCCGACGTGCTGGTGCGTGGCGGCGTGACCCCGGTGGTGTTCGACAAGAACCCGGAAATCGGCGGCTTGCTGACCTTCGGCATCCCCGAGTTCAAGCTGGAAAAAACCGTGCTGAGCAACCGCCGTGAAGTCTTCACCGGCATGGGTATCGAGTTCCGACTCAATACCGAAATCGGCAAGGACATCACCATGGAGCAACTGCTCGAAGAATACGATGCGGTATTCATGGGCATGGGCACCTACACCTACATGAAAGGCGGCTTTGCCGGTGAGGACCTGCCGGGCGTGTATGACGCGCTCGACTTCCTCATCGCCAACGTCAACCGCAACCTGGGCTTTGAAAAGTCGCCGGAAGATTTCGTCGACATGAAAGGCAAGAAGGTCGTGGTGCTGGGCGGTGGCGACACCGCGATGGACTGCAACCGCACGTCGATCCGCCAGGGCGCCAAGTCGGTGACTTGTGCCTATCGCCGTGACGAAGCCAACATGCCCGGCTCGCGCAAAGAGGTGAAGAACGCCAAGGAAGAAGGTGTGAAATTCCTCTACAACCGCCAGCCGATTGCAATCGTCGGTGAAGACCGCGTCGAAGGCGTGAAGGTGGTCGAGACCCGCCTCGGCGAACCGGACGCCCGTGGTCGTCGCAGCCCCGAGCCGATCCCGGGCTCCGAAGAGATCATCCCGGCGGACGCCGTGGTCATCGCCTTCGGTTTCCGCCCAAGCCCGGCGCCGTGGTTTGAACAGTTCCAGATCCAGACCGACAGCCAGGGCCGCGTCGTAGCCCCGGAACAAGGCCAGTACAAACACCAGACCAGCAACCCGAAAATCTTCGCCGGTGGCGACATGGTGCGCGGTTCTGACCTGGTGGTGACGGCGATCTTCGAAGGCCGCAATGCCGCCGAAGGGATCCTGGATTACCTGCAGGTCTGATCTGAAATACGCTCAAATGTGGGAGCTGGCTTGCCTGCGATAGCGGTGTAACAGTCACAGGATGTATCGACTGATCCACCGCAATCGCAGGCAAGCCAGCTCCCACATTGGTTTCCAGCGTGTTCAAGAGATTGCGACAAATTGACCCGATAGACAAAAGGCACGGCGCATTCCGTGCCTTTTGCGTCTGGCTCTGAGAAAATGCCCGCACTTTTTTTGCGGATGCCGACATGACTGCCCTCAAGAACGACCGTTTCCTTCGTGCCCTGCTCAAGCAACCCGTGGACGTCACCCCTGTGTGGATGATGCGCCAGGCCGGTCGCTACCTGCCGGAATACCGCGCCAGTCGCGCCAACGCCGGCGACTTCATGAGCCTGTGCATGAACCCGGAGTTCGCCTGCGAAGTCACGATGCAGCCGCTGGACCGCTACCCACAACTGGACGCGGCCATCCTCTTCTCCGACATCCTCACCATCCCTGACGCCATGGGCCAAGGCCTGTACTTCGAAACCGGCGAAGGCCCGCGTTTCAAGAAAGTCGTCAGCACCCTGGCCGATATCGAAGCCTTGCCGATCCCCGATCCGCATAAAGACCTCGGCTACGTGATGGACGCCGTCAGCACCATCCGCCGCGAGCTTAACGGCCGTGTGCCGCTGATCGGCTTCTCCGGCAGCCCCTGGACCTTGGCCACCTACATGGTCGAAGGCGGCTCGTCGAAAGACTTCCGCAAGACCAAGGCCATGCTCTACGACAACCCACAGGCCATGCACCTGCTGCTGGACAAGCTGGCGCAGTCGGTCACCTCTTACCTCAACGGCCAGATCATGGCCGGCGCCCAGGCGGTGCAGATCTTCGACACCTGGGGCGGCAACCTCTCGGCGGCGGCATACCAGGAGTTCTCCCTGGCCTACATGCGCAAAATCGTCAGCGGCCTGATCCGCGAACACGAAGGCCGCAAAGTGCCGGTAATCATGTTCACCAAGGGGGGCGGCCTGTGGCTGGAAAGCATTGCCGACGCCGGTGCCGACGCCCTGGGCCTGGACTGGACCTGCGACATTGGCGAAGCCCGCCAGCGCGTGGGCAACCGCGTCGCGCTGCAAGGCAACATGGACCCGACGGTGCTGTACGCCAAGCCGGAAGCCATCCGCACCGAAGTTGGCCGCATCCTCGCCAGCTACGGCAAAGGCACCGGGCATGTGTTCAACCTCGGCCATGGGATTACTCCGGAAGTGAACCCAGAGCATGCAGGTGCCTTCCTGCAAGCGGTGCACGAACTGTCCGCGCAGTACCACGAGTAAATGAAAAAGCCCGGCAAATGCCGGGCTTTTTCATGGCTGAACACAAATCAAAATGTGGGAGCTGGCTTGCCTGCGATAGCAGTAGTGAATTCACTATCGCTATCGCAGGCACGCCAGCTCCCACATAAAAGCAAAATAGCCTTAGACCTTCACGTCTCCCAACGGCGGCAACTTCGCCAGCTTCAACGCCACCAGCAACGCGCCAATCAACAGCGCCACAATAAACGCCCCAATCCCATTCCACCCGGCAAAGTGCCAGAAGAATCCGCCCGCCGTCCCCGCAATACTCGACCCCACGTAGTAGCAGAACAGGTACAGCGACGATGCCTGCCCCTTGGCTTTCACCGCGCGGCGGCCGATCCAGCTGCTGGCCACCGAGTGGGCGCCGAAGAAGCCGAAGGTGAAGATCAGCATGCCCGGCACCACCAGCCACAGCGGGGTGAACAGGGTCAGGGCCATGCCGGCCAGCATCAGTACGATGGTGCCCCACAGCACGCGACGGCGGCCGAGGCGGTCAGCCAGTGAGCCGATTTTCGCCGAGCTGTAGATGCCCGAGAGGTATACCAGCGACAGCAGGCCGACCACGGCTTGGCTCAGGTCGTAGGGATCGGCCAGCAGGCGATAGCCAATGTAGTTGAACATCGTCACGAACGCGCCCATCAGCAGGAACGCTTCGAGGAACAGCCAGGGCAGGCCCGCGTCCTTGAAGTGCATGACGAAGCCATCCACCAGGCTGCGCGGCTTGAGGCTGGTGGCGCGGAAGTTGCGCGATTCGGGGAGGATTTTCCAGAACACCGTGGCCGCGATCAGCGCCAGGGCGCCGATGATCAGCATTGCGGTGTGCCAACTGACAAAGTCGATCAACACGCCGATGATCAGGCGCCCGCTCATGCCGCCGATCGCGTTACCGCCGATGTACAAGCCCATGGCCAGGCCGATGTGCTGCGGGTGGATCTCTTCGCTCAGGTAGGTCATGGCCACGGCGGCCAGGCCGCTCAGCGACAGGCCCACCAGCGCACGCATCAGCAGGATGCCTTCCCAGGTCGGCATCAAGCCACTGGCTATGGTCGCCAATGCGGCACAGAACAGCGCAGACACCATCACCGGCTTGCGTCCCAACCGGTCGGAGATCGGCCCGGTGATGAGCAAGCCGAACGCCAACATCGCCGTGGCCACCGACAGGATCAGGCTGCTCTGCGCCGCATTGATGGAAAATTCGTGGGACAGCGCCGGCATCATCGGCTGCACGCAATACAGCAGCGCAAAGGTAGCGAAACCGCCGGAGAACAGCGCCAACACCGTGCGCATGAACATCGGCGTGCCTTTTTCGATGTACGCGTCATTGAGCTGGGCCACCACCTCATCCAGGGCAGTGGGCGGGACTTCTTGAGCGAGTGGAGCGACAGCAGCTTTCACGGGGACCTCGGGGAGGAAGAGCGTACCAGGACCGGCAATGCAAAAAAGAATATAGCTCCCTAATGATTCTTTCCAATATATTGTTCGACCTGTTTGATAGCTTTAACGACCTAATGAGGCTTGCATGGAATTGCGTCACTTGCGGTACTTCATTGCCGTCGCCGAAGAGTTGCATTTCGGCCGGGCTGCGCAGGTGCTGGGCATCTCGCAGCCGCCGCTGAGCCAGCAGATCCAGGCGCTGGAACAGGAGGTGGGGGCGCGGCTGTTTGAGCGGACCAATCGTCGGGTCGAGCTGAGCGAGGCGGGACGATTGTTTTTGCAAGAGGCGCGGCTGGTGCTGGCGCAGGTGGACAAGGCGGCGGATGTGGCGCGGCGGGCGCAGTTGGGTGAGCTGGGCGAACTGAAGATTGGCTTCACCTCGTCGGCGCCGTTCAATTCCAGCATTCCTCAGGCGATCTTTGCGTTTCGCCAGGCATTCCCGGCAGTGCATCTGAACCTGCAGGAGATGAGCAGCACCGAAGTGGCCGAGTCGCTGGTGGATGAGTCGATCCAAGTGGGCCTGATGCGGCCGCTGCCATTGCCGGATTCACTGGGTGTGGTCGAGCTGATGCGTGAGCCGCTGGTGGCCGTGTTGAACGCCGGGCACCCGCTGGTGGAGGGCAGTGAGCGCGGTTTGCACCTGGCGCAATTGGCACAGGAACCGTTTGTGTTTTTCCCGCGCACCTACGGCAGTGGTCTCTATGCCCAGTTGCTCAACCTGGCGCGTGATGCCGGCTTCAGCCCGCACTTTGCCCAGGAGGCCGGGGAGGCGATGACCATCATCGGCCTGGTGGCGGCGGGCTTGGGCGTGTCGGTGCTGCCGGCGTCCTACCAGCGCATTCGTATCGATGGCGTGGTGTATCGCACGCTGCTGGATCAGGAGGCGGTGACGGCGGTATGGCTGGTGCAACGCAAGGGCGCGCAGACGCCCATGGCAGAGGCGTTTGTGGAGTTGTTGACGCGCAAGGCCTCGGTGTAGAGGTGCTCACATATCAGGTAACGCAAGCTGCTTAGCGATTCGCGGGAAAGTTACGCAGAATCGCTTTTTCTCAAGCGAGTGATATGGATGGCACTTCTCTATCAGCCCAAGGAGGGCAGCGTGTTGATTTGTGACTTTCGAGGCTATGAGGTCCCGGAAATCATAAAGATCCGCCCGGTCATTGTGATACGCAAGCACCGAACCAATAAGTTGTTGGTGACGGTTGTGCCGTTGAGTACTACTGCGCCGCAGACGGTTCTGGATCACCACTGCCAGCTTGATAGTCATCTTCCAGGAGCAAGCCCTATCTGTTGGGCGAAATGTGACATTGTGGCAACCGTCAGCTTGGGAAGGCTCGACCGAATCAAAATCAAAGATCGTCATGGCAAACGAACTTACAAAATCGCTGAGCTCACTTCTGATCAGCTTCTAGCAATAAAGGCGGCGGTGCGCAGCGCGTTGGGGTTGCGCTGAGGGACGAACGGCACTTTGCCACAGGTTGCCGTAAAGTTGTTTTCAGGCATACTGCCCACGTTCCCGAAAGGGGCTTGTGAGACTCTGAGGATCCTGGGCAACCAGCAATTGCAGAGCCAGGCAGGAAGCGGCGATGACAAGCCAACCTGTTTGTGAAGAGGGCGCCGAAAGGCGCCCTTTGTCGTTTCTGTAGAGCCTGAATTCGTTTTTACTTGGTGGTGCCGGTTTGTTCGAACAACTGCGCCGCCGTCCCGGCCTCATTCACGCCATTGCTGCGCAACCCCGCCATGATGTCGCTGTCCAGATTGTTCACCCAACGGTTGTAGTTGCGATGGATCTTGCCGTCCTTGTAGCCCAGTTCGCGGCTGTCGCGGTAGGTGATGGCGTAGCTGTTGCGGGTGTAGCGGATGTCGATGGCCGCGTAGTACTGGTTACGCACGTTGATCTCGGCCTGTACCAGCTGCGGGCTCAGGCGTTGTACCGTCCATTCGCGTTTTTGCAGGGCGTTGACGATCACCGTTTTCATTTTTTCTTCGCTGACCTGGGTGTCGGCCGGCAGGTTGTGCTGGGTGTTGAGGATCGGCTTGCTGGTGCAACCGGCGGTGACCAGCAGGGCCAGGGTGATCAGGGTGACGCGTAGCAAGGAAGACATTCCGTATTCTCCAATCGATTAAAAAGTCAGGACCAGCGGCGGAAGATCAGTGACGTGTTGACGCCGCCAAAGGCAAAGTTGTTGTTCATCACGTAGTCGTGGTGCATCTCGCGGAATTCACCTTGCAGGTAATCCAGCTCGCCGCATTGCGGGTCTACCGCATCCAGGTTGAAGGTGTGCACGTACTGGTCGCGGTTCATCATCTCGATGCTGAACCATGACTCCAGCGCGCCGCAGGCGCCCAGGGTGTGGCCGAGAAAGCTCTTCTGCGAACTGATGGGCATGCGGCTGCCGAACAGGCTGCTGGTCGCCAGCGTCTCGGCGATATCGCCCTGGTCGGTGGCGGTGCCGTGGCCGTTCACGTAGCCGATCGCGTTAGGCTCAAGCCCGGCATCTTCGAGGGCCAACTCCATGGCGCGGCGCATGGTTTTCTGCTCCGGGCGGGTGGTGTGCTGGCCGTCGGCGTTGCTGCCAAAGCCAACGATTTCGGCGTGGATATGCGCACCGCGCGCCAACGCATGTTCCAGCTCTTCGAGCACCAGCATGCCGCCGCCTTCACCGATCACCAGGCCATCGCGGCCGCTGTCATACGGGCGCGGGCTGGTCTGCGGGGCGTCGTTTTTCAGGCTGGTGGCGTAGAGCGCGTCGAACACCATGGCTTCGGTCGGGCACAGCTCTTCTGCGCCACCGGCGAGCATCAATGGCAGGCGCCCGAACTTGATCGCCTCATAGGCATAGCCGATGCCCTGGCTGCCGCTGGTGCAAGCGCTGGACGTGGGGATCAGCCGCCCGGTGAGGCCAAAGAAGATGCTGATATTCGCCGCCGTGGTGTGCGGCATCATGCGCACGTAGGAATTGGCGTTCAGCCCCTCCGCGACCGAGTTCAGCAGCATATTGCCGAACGCCTTGATCTCGTCGGTGCTGCCGGTGGACGAGCCGCAGGCCACGCCCATGCGTCCGTCCTTGATCGACTCATCGCCGAGCAAGCCGGCGTCCTGCAACGCCTGCTCGGCGGCCCATACCGCCAGGCGCGAGACACGGCCCATGCTGCGCAGTTGCTTGCGCGTCCAATGGGCGGGCACGACAAAATCGTCGATCGGCCCGGCCAGGCGCGTGTTCAATTCGGTAAAGCGGTCCCACTCGTCCATGCGCCGAATGCCGCTGCGGTTGGCGCGGAAGTTGGCGGCGATGGTGTCCCAATCGCTGCCCAGTGAGGTCATGCCGGCCATGCCGGTGACGACGACGCGTTTCATCAGCACAGGCCTCCATTCACGGCCAGGACCTGGCGCGTGATGTAGCCTGCCTCGGCCGACATCAAGAAATTCACCGCGCCGGCTACCTCTTCCGGCGTGCCCATGCGTTGCGCCGGGATCATCTTCATCAATTCTTCCACCGGCACGTTTTCATCCAGCATGGCGGTGTCGATCAAGCCCGGAGCGACGCAATTGACGGTGATCTTGCGCTTGCCCAGCTCGATTGCCAGGGCCTTGGCCGCGCCAATCAGGCCGGCTTTCGAGGCGCTGTAATTGACCTGGCCGCGGTTGCCGATCAAACCGGAAACCGAGGTGATGCAGACGATACGCCCAGCCGCACGACGACGAATCATCGGCATCATCACCGGGTGCAGCACGTTGTAGAAACCGTCGAGGTTGGTGCGCATCACTACGTCCCAATCGTCTTCCGACAGGGCCGGGAACGCACCGTCACGGGCCAGGCCGGCGTTGAGCACCACGCCGTAATAGGCGCCATGTTGCTCCACATCCGCCTCGAGTATCTGCTTGCACAGCGCGCGATCCGCCACGTCGAATTGCAGCACCCGCGCCTTGCGGCCCAGGGCTTCAACTTCGGCCTGCACCGCATCGGCGTCGCTACGGCCACTGCGGCAATGCAGCACGATGTCATGCCCGGCCTGAGCCAGGCGCAGTGCGATGGCGCGGCCGATGCCACGGCTGGAGCCGGTGACCAGTACGGATTCAGTCATGGCGTCACGTCCTTCGATTCATCTAAATAGTTGGCCGCCTGGGGCGGTCGAAATACATTCAAGCGGGCGCTGGCCTGGATCCCGTCGCCGGTCAGGTGGCATTCGAACACACCCATGCCATTGTCGTCTTCCAGGGAGCGCAGACCGTGGATGCTCAGCTCGGCACCGGCCGGGAAGTGCTCCACGTTGCACTCGAACTTGCGTGTGCCAAGCAGGAAGCCGAGTTCCACGGCTTCACCCTTCTGGCGTGCGCGGCAACCGGCGTAGGCGGCAACACTTTGCGCCATCAACTCGATGCCGACCCAGGCCGGCAGGCTGCCATCCGGGCGATTGAACAGGCCGCCAGGCTTGACCGTGGTGCGGGTGCGGACCTGCTCTTCATCGAACGACAGCACCTGATCGATCAGGATCATGTCGCCCGCATGGGGCAGCAGTTCGGCGAGTGGCCAATCGATCATGGGGCCCCTCCGATTATCAGGCTGACATTGTTGCCGCCGAAGGCAAATGAGTTGCTCATCAGGCAGCGTTTTTCCAGGGTGGCGCCGGCGGTGGCCCATTGCAAAGCGGGCAGTGCGGGGTCGGCCTGGCCGTCCCACACATGCGGTGGCAGCCGGTTGTGAACCAGGCTCAACCAGCAGAACGCCGCTTCCAGCGCGCCGGCTGCGCCCAGGGTATGGCCGCTCATGGGTTTGGTCGAGGAGCAGGCCACGCCTTGGGGGAACAGGCTGGCGACGGCCAGGCTTTCCATGGCGTCGTTATGCTGGGTAGCGGTGCCGTGCAGGTTCAGGTAACCGATCTGCCCAGGCTGCAAACCGGCACTCGCCAAGGCCTTGCGCATGGATTGCAACGCGCCTTTGCCGGTGGGTTCGGGGGCGGAGATATGGTGCGCATCGCAACTGGCGCCGCTGCCCAGCAGAGCGATGGGCGCGTGTTCCTTGCTCATCAGAAACAGCACCGCCGCTTCGCCGATGTTGATGCCGTTGCGGTTGACTGAAAACGGGTTGCAACGCTCGTTCGACACCGCTTCCAACGAGCTGAAGCCGTTAAGCGTCAGCTTGCACAGGCTGTCGACACCGCCGCAGATCACGGCATCGCACACACCCAGGTCCAGCAGGCGCTGGGCGCTCATCAGCGCGCGGGCGCTGGAGGTGCAGGCGGTGGAGATCACATAGGCCGGGCCGCTCAGTTGCAGCCAGTCAGCCAGGAAGTTCGCCGGAGCGCTGAGTTCCTGTTGCTGGTAGTCGTAGTCGCCGGGGAACTGGTGTTCGCGCAAAAAATGCGCGATGCCCCGGCTGGCTTCGTCGATACCCGAAGTACTGGTGCCAAGCACGATGCCGACGCGTGATGCGCCATAGGTGTGGATCGCCTGGCGGATCTCGCCTTCGATCTGCAGCGCCGCTTCCAGCAACAACTGGTTATTGCGGCTGCTTTGCTGGCCCAGCTCGGTGGGGATGGTTGCCAACTCACCCTGCACACCGGCCACCGGCAGCACGCGCTCCGGCACCCAGCCGCCTTCGGCGCGCATGCCGGAGCAGTCACCGGCAAACAGGCTGCGGCTGACCTCCGCCTGGCCACGGCCGAGTGCGCAGATCACGCCCAAGGCGTTGAGGTAGGCGCTCATCGTGCGACTCCGAGCGGTGTGATGCGATAGCTCAGCGGCTGCCCGCTGATGTTCACACTGAATACCTCGGACGATTGATACACGATCTGCCAATGACCCGGCAGGGTACGCGTCAAGTCCATCGCCTGCGCGCTGGGGTAGAGGGCGCGCACGTCATCCGGCGCGGTCAGCGCAAACAGCAGCGCGGCAAACAATTCGCGCGCCTGCGGATTGGGCGGCAGCAAGCCATCGGCCTGCCATTCGCCATTGATCAGCTTTTGCCGCGCCTGGGGGATGCCCAGCGGGTCCATCATCGACCACCGAATGCCACCGCCTTCGCGCTGGATCACCAGTAGCCAGTCCTGGCTCTGGCCGTCGGCCAGGCGCTGCACATGCAGTTGCAGCGGCAAGGCCAGGGCCGGGGTTTTCTCGGGCAGCGGTGGCTGGTTGGCGCAGGCGCTGAGCAGCAACAGGCAACCCATCAACAGGTAGCGCATCATGGCGCGGCACTCGCCAACGGTTTGCGTGCCACGCAGTTGACCAGGGTTTCTTCGCGCTGGCCCACCGGTGGCGCCTTGCGTAGGCCCCAGCGTTCCAGCAGGCCGAAGTCGCTGGAGCGGCTCCACCACAAGTACGGGTATGAGACGTTCTGCGGGCCGAATTCAAAGCCCTGCTCGCGGAGCATCTCCAGGTATTCTTCGGCGCTTTTTTGCACGTGCATCGGGTGGCGGAACAGCCAGCGGATGACCCAGGTGTCGATGTAGGCTTCGGTGGACTCGGCAAACAATAAATAGCCACCCGGCTTGAGCACGCGGTAGAACTCTTTGAGCGCGCGATGCTGCTCGACCAGGTGGTGGAAGGTCTGGTGGCAGAACAGGATATCGACACTTTCGTCCGGCACTTGCAGGGTGGCGCAGTCGCTGCCGATCAACTCGATGGCCAAGCCCTGGCGCGCCGCTTCTGCACGGCTCAGCTCCAGGCTGTGAGGGTCGGCGTCCAGGCCAATCAGGCGCTCAGGGGCGAACACCTGCTGCAACAGCTTGAAGGACTTGCCCTGGCCACAACCGGCGTCCAGCAGCACCGGCGCTGCTGGCAAGGGCTCGGTGAACAGGCTGCGCAGATCGTTGATCGCCACGCGCAGCACGTGATGTTGCCAGGTATGGCTGCGCAGGAACCAGAAGCCGAACTTGGTTTCTTCGACGTAGTTCTTACTCAAGTACTGACTGCTCACGCTGCATCCCCTGCACAAATTTCCGACAACATCCGCAACCGCCGCTTGGGCTCACTCACAAACGGGTTGCGCTCATCCCACGCGTAACCGGCGAGGATCGAACTGATCATCCGGCGAATATCCGGCGAGCTGCCGGGATGGAAGATCACGTCCTGGAACGTCCCGGCGTACCAGCCTTCGACGTAGCAGCGGAAGGTATCGACACCGCGCTTGAGCGGCTCGGCAAATTCGGTTTGCCAGTCCACGGTTTCGCCGTTGAGCTGGCGATGCAGCACACCGGCGGCCATGCTCGCCGAACGCATGGCGATGGTCACCCCGGAGGAGAACACCGGGTCGAGGAATTCCGCCGCGTTACCCAGCAAGGCAAAGCCCGGCCCGTGCAGGCTTTTGACGTTGGCCGCGTAGCCGCCGATGGTCCGCGCGGGCGTATCCCAGACGGCGTTTTGCAGCACGCCGGACAGGCTTGGGGTTTCATCGATAAAACCGCGCAGGCAGGCATCCAGGTCGCTGTCACGGCCGTCGAAATGCGCTTTGGCCGCGACCACGCCCACCGAGCAGCGGCCGTTGCTGAACGGGATGGTCCAGAACCAGATATCGCGCTTGGTCGGGTGGGTGGTGACCAGAATCTTGGTGCGGTCAAAGCCTGGGTGTTCGATGCGGTCTTCGATGTGGGTGAACACCGCCTGGCGCACCGGAAAGTCTGACGGCACGTCCAGCTCCAGCAGGCGCGGCAACACGCGGCCGTAGCCGCTGGCGTCGAGCACGAACGTGGCCTTGAGGTGGTACTCGCTGCCGTTCTCGCGGCGTACGTGCAGGTAACGGGATTCGCCTTTGAAATCCACGCCGACGATGGATTCGCCGTATCGGATGTCCACGCCTTGCTTGGCGGCCTGATCGGCCAGCAACTTGTCGAACTCGCCGCGCTGCACCTGGAAGGTGGTCGGCTTGCCGTTGCTGAAGGTGTCACCAAAATCAAACGCACTGTAGCGCTCGCCCCAGGCGAACGCAGCACCGGTTTTCACCTGGAAACCCGCCGCCTGCACAGCTTCCAGCATGCCGGCTTCTTCGATAAAGTCGATGCAGTGGGACAGCAGGCTTTCGCCGATCGAGAACCGTGGGAAATGCTGGCGCTCGATAATCAGTACATCATGCCCTTTGCGCTTTAACAGCGCGGCGGCGATGGCCCCGGACGGACCGGCACCGATCACCACCACCTGGCGACGTTCCATTTCAACTGTGGGCACGAGGGCTCCTTGCCACATTGGCGATAATCACATTCATAAGGCGTGTTTCTGTTGCCCGGCCCAAGGCGCCAGCATAAAGCTGAATGCCAGGCCCAGGCTGACCGATAAGCCGAAATTGCTCACCGCCGGCGTGCTGGACACCGCCAGCAGGCCAAATGACAACCAGGTCGTCAGCGCCGCCAGCAGTGTCCCCAACAGGCTGACCGCAGGGCCGCCGATCTGCTCGCGCATCAGGATCGCGTAGTCGACGCTGATGGCCGTGACCAACAGCAGGCCGAACAGGCTGAACAAGGTCAGCGGCTGCCCCAGCCAACCGAGGCTGGCCAGGCTGCACAGGGCCGCCAGCAGTGGCAGGGCGACAATGCGCAAGGCGCCGCCGAAGCCGAACGGCAGGATCAGCAGCAGCACGATCAGCACACAGGACATCAGCTTCAATTCGGCGGCACTGATCTGCGTGTCGGCAAATACCCGGTTCAAGTCGCCCAGGCGGTCCACCAGTTGCACGCCCGGCAAATCCAGCGCTTGTACCCGCAGCAGCGCCGGGTTGTTTAAGCCTTGCAGGCTGACCATCGCGGCTACGCCGCCGTCCACCGGGCCAAGCCACAGAGTGCGCCACGGTTCGGCCAGCGGGCCTAGCAGCGCGGCATCGATGTCTTCGGTGGGCAGCGCTTGCAGTTGCGCCACTTCGGCTTGCAGGGCGCTGGCGGGGACGCCGAGGTCCAGCAGCGGCTGCCAGTGTTCCGGGAGTCTATTCAGCGCATCGCGCAGACGTTGCTGCTCGGCAGGCAGGCTGACCAGTTGGTTGAGCGCCAGGTAGCCCTGGAGTTTGTCCATGTTCACCAACTGATCCAAGCGTTGGCCCAGGGCAGCTTGACGCTCCAACAGCTGTTGCTGGTTGTCTGCCCGCACCAGGAAAAACTGGCTGGTGGGTTGGAACCCGGTAATGCGCGCCACGGCCTGTGCTTCTTGCAGCAATTGCGGCGGAGCACCGATCCATTGGCGAATATCGTTCTTGCTGTTCAGGTGCCACAGGCCACCCGCGCAAAACAGCAGCAGCAAGGCCAGCAGCACCGGGCTCGGCACGCGCTTGAGCAAAGAGGCGCGTACCAGCCACAGGCATTCGGCGATGCGCAGCGGCCATTGCGCCGGGCGCAGTTCGACGCCCTTGAGCAGCGCCGGCAACAGGCACACGGCGGACAGGTACGCACCGACCAGCCCGGCGGCGGAGAACACAGCGATTTGTGTAAGGGCCGGGAACGGTGTCCAGGCCAGCGCCAGGTAGCCAATGCAACTGGTGGCCAGGCTCAGGCTCAATCCCGGCAAGGTGATGCGCAACGCCGGCCAACTGCGCCACGGGTTCATGCTCCAGCTTTTCGACAAATAGTGCAGCGGGTAATCCACCGCCACGCCGATCAGGCTGGAACCCAATACCAAGGTCATCACATGCATATGCCCGAACAGCGCCACGCAGGCCACCGCGCCAAACAACATGCCGACGAGTACCGGCACAAAGGCCAGCAGCACGCGCCAGCGTCGGAAGGCGAGCAACAGCAACAACAGGATGCCGACAGTAGCGCCGCCGCCCACCCAAGTGATTTCCCGTGTGGCCTGCTGCTGGCCATTGGCGGCGTAGAGCAAGCCGCTGGCGGCGAGTAATTGCGCGCCGTGTTCGCTGGCCTGCGCGCGACTGGCCTGGAGCAGGTCCGCCACTTGCAGCGGCAGTTTCATGTCGAAGGCATTGCCGGTGGTGCGCGCACGCAACAGCACCCAGCTCTTGCCGTCGGCATCGGCGATCAACGCGCCGCTGCCGATATCCAGTTGCACCGCACCGTGTTGCGGCTGGCTGTTCTGGATACGTCCGGTCAGGCCCAGCCAGTCGTCCTGGCTCGGCACCAGGCTGAAGCCGGTAAAGGGGTCGAACAGCGCTTGCACGCGCTGTTGGATAAACGCGTCGGGCTGTTCGATCAGTTGCTCGCGGTCCTTGGCCGAGAGCATCGCCAGGCGGCCGCGCAGCAATTGCTCGCGCAGTGCCGGCAAGTCAGCTTGCAGGTTCCACTGCACCTTTTCGAACAGCCCGCTGGCCTGCCAGCGCTCACCCAGTTGTTGCGCCACGGTCACTGCTTGCTGGCGGTCGGCATGCCCCACCAGCACCAGCATCTCGCGGTTCAGTGGCTCCTGCATGCGCTGCTCTGCTTGCTGTTCCAGGGCATCCGGCGTGTTGCCCGGCACCAGCTCCATCAGGTTGGCCGACAAGGGCGCGCCGTGGCGCCACTGCCAACCGGCCAGGGCCAGCACGGCCACCAGCAGGATCAGGAACAGGCGCGGCAGCAGGCGTTCACTGGGCAAAGTCGTGTTGCTCCGCTTCGCTCAACGGCAGTTCGGCCGTGCTGTCCTGCATGCGCAGCACAGTGCTGTCGCCCTGGGTTTCCAGCAGTTGGATGTTGTGCACCAGGTCGCCACCGTCGATATTGATCTGGGTGAAGACTTGCTTGAGCAGCAGCGAGCGTGGGATCAGCGTCAATTTCCACTGCTTGGCCTCGCCTTGCAGCTGCAACTCGAAGTCTCGCTGCAAGCCGCTGCTGTCGCCTTGCAGCACCGCCAGGAACAACCGGTTCTGTTCGGCGCCGGCGCTCTTGTTCGGCAGCAGTTGCCAGCCGTTGGCATCGCGGCGGGCAATGCCTTGGGCGCTGATGCGGTAGTCCTGTTGCAGCGGAGTTTTCAGCAGCCACAACAGGCCGTGGTCCTTGGCGAGCACGAAGGTGCCTTTGCTGACCAGCGGCTGGGGCAGGGCACGCAGGTGTTTTTCCTGGGTGAAGTTGCCGTGGATCACTGAGGGTTTGGCGAGCTGCTCGCTGAGTTGTTGCAAGTCAAAAGCGTGAGCCAGGCCTGGAATGCTGAACAACAAGATCAGCGCAATCCATGTGGGAGCGGCGGTGCGACGATTCGACTTGCCAGCGAAGAACCCGAGGGCACCGCGCAGTGTCAGGCGGCTCGCGTTATCGTTGACGTCCATCGCGGGCAAGCCCGCTCCCACAGGGGATCTCATTTCAGGGCTCTCTCTACGGCGTCGGTGAATACTTTGGGGGAGGCCAGCTGCATCTCGCGGCTGGCGATCTCTACTGCCACCTGCACGGTGCTGGCACGGGTCAAGCGCTCGCCACTGGCGAGGTCGGTGATCAGGTAATTGACCTTCAAGCGGTTCTCCCACTCCACCAGGCTGGCGCGCACGTTGAGGGTCTGGCCGAACACGGCGCCGCGTACGTAGCGCAGCTGCATGTCGATCACCGGCCAGGCGTAGCCCGATTCGAGCATCGCCGTGTAGTTATGGCCGATTTTGTCCAGCAGCGCGCAGCGCGCCACTTCCAGGTACTTCACGTAATGCCCGTGCCACACGACGTTCATGGTGTCGACGTCAAAAAACGGCACGAGGATTTCAGTGTCGCAATGCAGCACGCCCTGGCTACGCATGCAGCCTCCAGTGTTGCTCGGCAATGCGTTGCAGGCACAGGCGCAACTCGCCCTCAAGGGCGCGGTCTTCGATGACGGGTGGGAAGTCCTTGGCCAGCTCTTCGTGCATCGCCGCCAGGGCCGGCGGCAATGGGCGGGCGTCCTCGGCCTGAGCGCGCAGCCACACACCCTGGTTGGCGGCGAGCAAGGTTGCCGCGGCGACCTGTTCGGTCAGCTCCAGCACACGGATCGCATCGCGGGCGGCGATGGTGCCCATGCTCACCTTGTCCTGGTTATGGCACTCGGTGGAGCGTGAGAACACGCTGGCCGGCATGGTGTTTTTCAGGGCTTCGGCGGTCCAGGCGCTGGTGCCGATCTGCACGGCCTTGAAGCCGTGGTTGATCATGGCGCGGTCAGCCGGCGCGCCGGACAGGTTGCTCGGCAGCCCGTGGTTGTAACGCACGTCCACCAGCAGCGCGAGCTGGCGGTCCAGCAGGTCAGCGACGTTGGCGACCAGGGTCTTGAGGCTGTCCATGGCAAAGGCGATATGCCCGCCATAGAAATGCCCGCCATGCAGCACGCGCTCTTCTTCAGCGTCGATGATCGGGTTGTCGTTGGCGCTGTTCAGTTCGATCTCGATGAACGAACGCAGCCAGTTCAGGCTGTCGGCCAGCACGCCAAGGACGTGGGGCGCGCAACGCAGCGAATAACGGTCCTGCAGGCGATGCAGCGGCGCGGTCGGTGCATCGATGGCCAGGTCCTTGCGCAGCCAGGCGGCGACTTGCATCTGCCCCGGGTGCGGCTTGGCGGCGAACAGGCGCTCGTCGAAGTGTTCCGGGTTGCCTTGCAGCGCCACCACGTTCAGCGCGGTAATGCGCGTGGCGAGTTGCAGCAGGTAGTCGGCGCGGGCGAAGGCCAGGCACGCGAGGCCGGTCATCACGGCGGTGCCGTTCATCAGCGCCAGGGCTTCCTTAGGGCGCAGCACCAAAGGCGTCCAGCCCAACTCACGGTGCACGTCGGCCGCCTGGCGCCGTTCGCCACGGAACATCACTTCACGCTCGCCGGACAGGGTCGCGGCCACGTAGGACAGCGGGGTCAGATCACCGCTGGCGCCCACCGAGCCTTCTTCCGGGATCAGCGGCAGCACATCGTGTTCAAGGAAGGCGTGCAGGCGTTCGAGCAACTCTACGCGCACCCCGGACACGCCGTGGCACAGCGACTGCAAGCGCGCAGCCAGCACCGCGCGGGTGGCTTGGGCATCGAGCAGCTTGCCCAGGCCACACCCGTGGAACGTGTACAGATGACGCGGCAGCGCTTCGACGTGCTGCAACGGCACCGCCACCACGCACGAGTCGCCGTAGCCGGTGGTTACGCCGTAGATCACGCCTTCCTTGTCCAGCAGCGAGTCGAGGAACTGCGCGCCCTTGGCAATGCGCTGGCGATACGCGGCGTCGTCCTGCAATTGGGTCGGCGCCTGACGGTTGGCCAAGGCCAGTACGTCTTCGATGCGCAAAGCGCGTTCGCCAAAGGTTACCGGCTCAAGATGCGTCGTCATCGGTCTTCCAGAAAGGGTAAAAGTTGAACCATTGTTGGGGCGCTTCCAGGCAGAACTGGCCCAGCCGTGCGGCGTAGCGCGCGGTCCACAGGGCTATGACCTGCTCGCGGGTGTTGCGTTTCCATTCGACGCGCGGCGCGAACGGCTCGATGCTCAGGCGATAGCGGCTGTTGTGCTTGAGGCACATCAGCAGGTTCACCGGGCATTTAAGCAGGCCCGCCAGCAGCCACGGGCCTTGGGGGAAGGCGGCGTCATGGCCGAGGAAATCCACGCGCACCGTGCGTCCGCCGTGCAACGGCACGCGGTCGCCGGCGATGGCCAGCCATTCACCGTCGTCCAGGCGCTGGCTGAGCAGCAGCATGGTGGCCGGGTCCAGCTCGCTGACCTGGATCAGGCGCAGGTGAGTGGCACCGGCTTCGCCCAGCAGGCGATTGAATTGTTCGGCGTGCTTGGTGTGCACCAGCACATTCATGGTGACCTGTTCACCGATCTCGGCGAGGGCACGGCACACCTCGAGGTTGCCCAGGTGCGCGCCCACCAGCATCTGCCCGCGCTCGCCGCGCAGTTGCCCGCGCAATTGGGCCGGGTCGTTGATCTCGATCTGCTCCAGGCGCAGCTTGCCGTTCCACACGTCGAGTTTGTCGAGCAGCGAGTCGGCAAACGCCATGAACTGGCCGAAGACCTTCCAGTGGGTAGGCCGCAGTTCCTCACGCCCGCTCCAGTCGGCCAGGCGCTGCTGGTACTGCCAGGCGCTCTGGCGCGCGGTGCGGCCGAACAGGAAGAAGTACAACACGATGCCGTACAGCAGCGGGCTCAACACGCGGCGGCCAAGGACCTTGGCGGCGAAGGCGGTGAGCTTCATCAGCCAGTAGCTGCCGCGCTCTTCGCGGTCAGCCCAGTGCTTGGTGCTGTCGCTCATGCCTGCCACCGTCGCCACAGAATCACTGGCGCGCGCACCAGCATGCCGAAGAACAACCGGGTGTGCATGGCCGAGATGCGTACGTTGTCGCGGAACAGCCGGAAGTGCGACAGGCCGTCAGCCGGGTAATGCACCTGGGTCGGCAGCCAGCGCATCGGCTGGTTGCGCCAGGCCAGGCGCACCAGGATGTCCGAGTCGAAATCCATGCGCGTGCCGATGTAGGCCGAGTCCATCAGCGCCAGCACCGGCGCCAGTGGGTACACGCGAAAGCCGCACATCGAGTCGCGGATCTGCAGCGACAAGGTGTTGATCCATACCCACACGTGGGTCAGGTAGCGCGCGTACAAACGGCCTTTGGGCACGCTATCGTCGTATTCGGGGTAGCCGCAGATAATGGCATCGGGATGCCGGCGCGAGGTGTCGATAAAGGTCTCGACTTCGCGCAGGTCGTGCTGGCCGTCGGCGTCGACTTGCAAGGCATGGCTGAAGCCCTGGCGTGCGGCTTCGCGGAAACCGGCCATGACGGCACCGCCCTTGCCCTGATTGCTGGGCAAGGTCAGCAGGGTGACGTTATCCAGCGTCGCCAATTGCGCCAGTACGGCCGCGCAGGCGGGGCTGCTGCCGTCGTCGACCAGCAGGCAGGGCAGGCCGCTGTCCAGCAGGCTGCGGACCACGGCCGGTACGGCGGCTTCGTGGTTGTAGACCGGGATCAGGGCGCAGGGGTTATGCATGCGCGGGCTCCAGTTGAATCCGGCCACTGGAACACGCCGCAACGCCATTGCGGTAGGCGAAATACAACTTGCCGCGTTGCGCATCAAAGCGCAGGTGCAGTTCGATCGCATCGCCAGGGCGCACTAATTGCTGGAACTTGAGCACTTCCATGCCGGCAAAGGTCGGCGGCAGATCGAGCAGTTGCTGGCCCAGGTTGAAGGCCCATTCCACCTGTACCACCCCCGGCAGCACCGGCGTGAACGGGAAGTGTCCGCTGAAATAGGCCAAGTCTGGCGGCACGCTCAGTTGCAAGGTCCATTCGCCGTCGGCTTCAACCTGCTCCAGCACTTCCGGCGTCTTCGGGCGGGCTGCCAGCAGCAGCGCCTCGACATCGGCCTGGGGCAGTTTGCCTTGGCTGGTCAGGGGCAACTGTCTCAACAACCGCCAGCGGCGCGGCAACGCCAGGGCTTCGCAATGTTGGCTCAGATGCTGGCGCAGGGTCTGGGTGAGCGTGCGTCGCCCCTGGTTGCGCAAGGCATGCAGCCCCTCGGCGCTCAGCACCACCAGCGCGCCGAGTGACGCGCGGTTTTCCTGCACCACGCCCAGGCGGGTTTCCGCGACCCAGGGGTGGTCCATCAATGCGTGCTCCAGCATGGGCAGGGAGATGCGTTTTTCTTCCAGCTTGACGATGCGATCCAGGCGGCCGAGCAGCTCGAAACGGCCATCGGCATGGATGCGTGCCGCGTCGGCGGTTTGCTCGACATGCCCCTCAGGCAGGTAAGGCGAGGCGATGCGCAGGGCGCCGTCGGCATCCTGGCTCAGTTGCACGTCGGCAAACGGCTGCCACGGCTGTGCGCCTTGACGCCAGGCAATGCCACCGGTTTCCGAGCTGCCGAGGATCTCGGTCGGCCATTGTTGCAAGCGGTCGTACAGGCTGCCGGCGGCTTCTACGGGCAGCGCGCCGCCAGATGAAAATACCCGCGACACCTGGCTCAGCGCCGGCCAGTCAAGGTTGTCGCCCATGCGCTTGAGCAGCGCCGGGCTGGCGACCCAGGCAAAGTGCGCGTGCTCGCGGCTGGCGCGCTGCATGTCTTCGGGGAAGGCCAGTTGTTTGCGCACAAAGGTGCGGCCGGCGCACAGCGGCCACAGCACGCGGAACAACAAGCCGTAGATATGCTGGGTGGCGACGCTGCCAATGATGCAGGCGTCTTTGAGGCCAGGACCCCACAGGGTTTCCAGGGCCTCGACTTCGTTGGCCAGTTGGCGCAGGTTTTTGTCGATGCGCTTGGGTTCGCCGCTGGAGCCGGAGGTGCACAGGCTCAATTGGCAAGCGTCGAGGTCGAGTGCTGCAGCGCTCAGTGGCGCCTCGTACAGCGCGTCCAGGTCCGCCGCTTCGGTCAGCCAGGCATCGACGGCCTCATCCCAGCGTTGGCGGGTCTGAGGTTGCAAATCGGCGGGCATCAGCACGCTGACCCCGGCCCGCCAGGCGCCCAGCAGGGCAATCGCCAGCAGGCCGGCGTCTTCCAGGTACACGGCCAGGCGCTGGATACCCCGCGCTTGCAGGCCCGCCGCCAGGCTCAGGGACTGCTCCCACAGCTGCGCGTGATTCATGGCAGGTTCGGTGGTGACCCAACGCTGTTCCAGCGGCTCGAGCAACAAGTGCTCAAGTTTCAACCCATTCATACGCGGCCTCGAACCCTTTGTCGTACCAGCCATTCCACGGCAAACAACAGCCCCATCAGCCCGTAGGCGATCAGGCCGTTGTACAAAGTCCACCAGCTCAGCGGCGCCCACAGGGTGAGGGCGGCGGCGAGCAGGCCATTACACAGAAAAAACACGCTCCATACCACGGTCACCTGGCGGGTATACACGATGGCATGCGGGGGCAGCACCGGGTCGGTCATGCGCGCCAGGCGCTCGACCATCGGCGGGCCATATTTGAGGCTCAAGCCGAACAGCGCCAGCATGAAGGCACTGACCAGGCTCGGGTACCAGCGCAACAGGCGGGGGTTATCGAACCAGGCCAGCAGCAGGCAGAACACGATCACCGCCAGCGCCATCCAGCGGCTGCCGGGGCGTCGCGCGCCGGTCAGCGCGCGCAGTAGCCACAGGCTGCCCAGTAGCAGGCCGAATTGCCATGGTGCAAAGTGCTCGGTGCCGTAATAGACCGCAAAGGGGTACAGCAGCCCCGCCAACAACAGGCCAAGGCCGATCAGCCGGCTCATGCGGCAGGCTGGACCAGACGGTACACCGCCTCAACCACGTCGTTAACAGTGCGCACTGCCTTGAATTCCTCGGCGGCGATCTTCTTGCCGGTCTGGCGCTTGATATGGTCGATCAAGTCGACGGCATCGATGCTGTCGATTTCCAGGTCCTGGTACAGGTTGGCGTCAAGGGTGACGCGCTCCGGCGGCAGTTCAAACAGTTCCACCAAGGCGTCGCGCAGGGTGTTGAAAATATCGTCACGAGTTTGCATGGTCCGGTCTCAAGCTGCCTGTCTGGCCGTGACGAACGCCGCAAGGCTGGCCACGTTGGTGAAGTGATTGCGGGTGTCCTTGGCGTCGGCATCGATCTTGATGCCGTACTTTTTCTGGATCGCCAGGCCCAGTTCCAGGGCGTCTACCGAATCCAGGCCGAGGCCTTCGCCGAACAGGGTTTGCTCGCTGCCGATGTCGTCGACGCTGATGTCTTCCAGGCCCAGGGCCTCGATGATCAGCGTCTTTATGTCGTGCTCAAGGCGGTGTTGGTCGCTCATCTTCGGCGAGCTCCTTAATAAAATAGTGATGCAGGTAATCGTTGAGCTTGCGTGAGGCCTGGGGCGCGGGGCCCAGTGTTGCGAACGCCTGTGGTTCTATATCGGCACCCACGCGCAAACTGAAGTGAAAGCGGCATTTTGGGATGCGATACCAGGGTTCGGCCTTGGTCAGCGTGGTGGGGCTCACTTTAATCACCACCGGGGTGACGATTGTCGCACCCCGCAGCGCAATGGCGGCGCCACCGCGATGAAAGGCAGGCGCTGCGCCGGGTGTGGTGCGGGTGCCTTCCGGGAAAATGATCAGGGTCTGGCCTGCGCGCAAGGCGTCGGCGGCGGCATCGAGCATGTCCGAGCTACCGTCGTTGCTGATGTAGCCGGCGTCGCGCACGGGGCCGCGCATGAACGGGTTTTGGAACAGGCTCTGCTTGACCACGCAATTGGTCTGGCGCATCAGGCCGATCAGGAACACCACGTCGATCAGCGACGGGTGGTTGGCAATGATCATCTGGCCTGGGCGCCCGAGGTTTTCCGCGCCTTCGACGCTGTAGGTCAGCACGCCGGCGCGCTGCATCAGGCGGATAAAAAACCAGAACAGTTTGCTGATGGTGTGGCGGACACGGCGCTGGTGTTCTTCTGCGCTGCCTGGCAGGCAACTGAGCAGTGGAAATACCAGCAGGCGCAGGCACAGCCCGCCTATGCCGAACAGGAAGAAGCTGGCGGCGGTGGCAAACAGGCGCCAGTAGTAGGCGTCCCGAGGCTTGTCGTTCACGGCTTGCGTTGCCAGTTCCATACGCGGTTCTTCCAGGCATGTTGGCAGGCGACCTGTTCGGTGAGCAGGGTGCGCAGCAGGTTCAGGGCGTGGGGCCACTGGGTTTGAGTGGGTTTGACAGTGCCGCTGCTCAGTTCCAGCTGCCACTCGTCGCCCGGTGTCAGCAACAGGCCGAGGGCGTAGGGAAAGGGCACATCGACGATCCAGCTGGCGTAGGCCTCGGGCGGCTGCTCCTCGGTAATCACCAGCAACACGGCCGGGGCGCCTTCGTTGAGCAGCGCGGCGGCTTCGAGCATGCCGTGTTCCAGGCCGTCGCCGGTGGCGGCGAGGGCGGTCATTTCGCTGGTTTCGTTGCGCAGGATCGACCACAGGCCAATCACGGCGTTGTGCACCGACAGGCTGAACTGGGTGGGCGACAGTGGCTGTTCGTTGGCCAGGTCGCTGAGGATGTCGAGGGTGCGCGGGGTCTCGCCATGCCGGGAAATGAACACCAGCGGCAGGTCCTGCAGGCCCTCGGCCAGTGGCCAGCCGACGCTGAACGCCATCCGCGCCAGGCGGCTCAGGCGGCGACGTTGCATGGCCGGCAGGAACGAGACATCAGGGGCGGCATCGCTTGCAGGCAGCAACGCCGGGGCCTGGCACCAGGCGTGCCAGTCGTCCACGCTATCGAGCCCAGGGGCCCAGGCGCGCCATTGGGCGATGTTGAAAGTGATCACTGAGAAGTTATCCCGCCCCTGCGGGCTTCCATGTGCAGCTTTTGGCCCCGAATACCGGGACAGGGAGCAATCGCCGAATGGCGCGCATTATCCCGGTGCCGTGGGGTTCTAGCAAACTTTGGTAAAGAATTGTGCATGGCCGATTACAAAATAGTCGGAAGAATTTACAGATTGTCCTTTACCTGGGGCGGGATAGATTGTCGGACCGTTCTTTTTAGTCTGTCGGTTGCGTATGACAGGTAGGTCGCCAACGGCCCGTCATGCAGCAGTGCATGGATGAACGAGGTAGCTAACAGGCGCTTCTGCCCTCTACACTCGGATATTCATTGATACACGGAGGTTTTTCCATGCGGCGCGTGGTGTTCAATCAGAAAGGCGGCGTGGGCAAGTCCAGCATCGCCTGCAACCTGGCGGCAGTCAGCGCCAGCGAAGGCTATCGAACCCTGTTGGTGGACCTCGATGCACAAGCCAACTCAACCCAATACCTCACCGGGCTGACCGGCGAAGATATACCGATGGGCATTGCCGAATTCTTCAAGCAAACCCTGTCTTCCGGGCCGTTTTCGAAAAAAAACCGGGTGGATATCTACGAGACGCCCTTCGACAACCTGCACGTGATCACCGCCACCGCCGAATTGGCGGACCTGCAGCCCAAGCTTGAGGCCAAGCACAAGATCAACAAGCTGCGAAAGCTGCTGGATGAACTGAGCGAAGATTACGACCGGATCTATCTGGATACGCCGCCGGCGCTGAACTTCTATGCGGTTTCGGCGTTAATTGCCGCTGATCGCGTGCTGATCCCCTTCGATTGCGACAGCTTCTCGCGCCAGGCCCTCTATGGCTTGCTGGCAGAAATCGAAGAGTTGAAGGAAGACCACAACGAAGGCCTTGAAGTCGAAGGCATCGTGGTCAACCAGTTCCAGGCCCGGGCGAGCCTGCCGCAGCAGATGCTGGATGAGTTGATTGCTGAGGGCCTGCCGGTGTTGCCGGTGTACCTGGCCAGTTCCGTACGCATGCGTGAATCGCACCAGGAGAGCAAGCCGCTGATCCATCTGGATCCACGGCATAAGCTCACACAGCAATTTGTGGAGCTGCATAACCTGCTGGAAAACGCGTGATCTGAAAGGCAGCGCGGACCTGAGTTTGAAATGCGATCAGTGTGGGAGCTGGCTTGTCTGCGATCGCATCGCCTCGGTGTATCAGGCAGACCGAGTCGCCTGCATCGCAGGCAAGCCAGCTCCCACACTTGGTTCTGCATTCCAGCCGCTTGATTTGTCCCACAGAGGCTGTAGGACGGGTCTGGCAATGGGGTTATGCCTTGTAACGATGCCTACAGGTAAGCCAGAATCGCCCGGCTTGTGCGTCTGGATGGGCTTCTCTTAAGGTTCTCGGGCCGCTGAATTCTCAGTGGTCGGGTTTAGTAGCCCAGTCAGACGAAAGTATGTGCACCGCTCCGACAGCATGGCGTTTTTCGCCTATCTGATGGTGGCTGTGCGCAGGGCACCTTCGGGTGCGCCGGTTTTTGCTTTCGTTCCCGGTCTACTAACCTGCGTACAGCCGCCGCCCTTGTTTAGTAGCGAATAGGTGGTGGCCCTATCAGAGAACGAAAAGCATGTTATTCACCGTCACCCCCAACCTCCCCAACGAAACCCTAGTCCTCAACAGCTACGAAACCTTCTCCTCCGTCCGCACCCTGTTGCTCAACCTGTCCAACGACCTTACCGGCGAACACCGAGACGTTGCTTTGGCGATCCACCAATTGAGCGAGCTGGGTGTACTGCTGGTCGGCCAGATGATGGACCGCGAAACACCCGTGGCCTAACGCTGGAATACCATCGCTGTAGGAGCCGCGTGTCAAATGCCCTGGCTGCGAAGCCACGCCATCAACTGCGGCAACGGAAACGCCCCGCTCTGGCGCGCCACTTCGCGGCCGTTCTTGAACAGAATCAAACTGGGAATCGAGCGAATCCCCAACTGCGCCGACAACTGCTGATTGGCCTCGCTGTCCAGCTTGGCCAGCCGGCACTTGCCCGCCAACTGCCCGGCCGCCTGCTCGAACACCGGCGCAAACGATTTACACGGGCCACACCAGTCGGCCCATACATCCACCAGCAACGGCAGGTCGCCTTTGATCTGGCTGGCGTAGTCGCCTTGTTTCAGCTCAAACGGCTTGTTCAACAAAACCGGCTGCTTGCAGCGCCCGCACTTTGGCGCATCACCCAGGCGTTCACCGGGGATGCGGTTGAGCCCGTTGCAGTGGGGGCAGGGGATTACAAGAGGTTCGGACATCGGGGGCTCCTAGGGTGTGGCCATTAGGTTCAATCTGGAGCCGGCAACGAGGTTTATCAAGACCAGATGCGATCTGCCGGGGGGCGCAATCGCTCGTCTCCGAGAGATTGCGTGGCAAGCGCCAGCTCAACATACGTCAAATACGTTGGCTGGCTGAGCGTTTTGGGGTTTCAGTAGAAACCTTCATTTAAAGGTTTTTACGAGGAACAACTAATCTCCAAATGCTTCCCCCAATCCGGCGGCCGCTGTGCGTATTGCTCCATCCCCGCTTGCTCCTCAAACGGCCTGGAAAGCACTTCATGCAGCCGTCGTACCTCGCTGTAATCCCCGGACTCGGCGGCAGCGATGGCATTCTGCGCAAGATAGTTGCGCAAGATGTACAGCGGGTTCACCGCATGCATCCGCGCACGGCGCTGTTCCTCGCTGTAGTCACCATCCCGTACAACACGCGCCTTGTACTGCTCGGCCCAGGCATCAAACCCGGCCAGGTCGACAAAGTCATCGCGCAACCGCGCTACGGCCAACGCCGCCGACTCATCCCCCAGGCGGCGGAAGAACAGGGTGTAGTCCACGCCGCTGTTCTGCATCAGCTTCAATAAACGCTCCACCAACTGCTGGTCATCGTCTTCGGCGGTGGTGAGTCCCAGGCGGCGGCGCATCAGGTCCAGGTAGTTCGCCTGATACAGCGGCAGGTACAGCCCAAGGGCTTCTTTCAAGGCGTCGACGCTGATAAACGGCGTCAGTGCTTGCGCCAATGCACTCAAGTTCCACTGCCCAATCGGCACCTGATTGCTGAAGGAATAGCGCCCTTCATGGTCCGAGTGGTTGCAGATGAAGTGCGCGTCAAAGTCATCCAAAAACGCAAACGGCCCGAAGTCGAAAGTGATGCCGAGGATCGACATGTTGTCGGTGTTCATCACGCCATGGCAGAAGCCATAAGCCTGCCACTTGGCGATCAATTCGGCGTTGCGCTCGACGATTTCGCGGAACATCGCCAGGTACGGCTCGGGTTGTTCGCGGCACTCGGGGTAGTGCAGGTTCAGTACATGCTCGGCCAACAGCGCCTGCTGCTCGGGCTTCTTGGTGTAGTAGAAATATTCGAAATGGCCGAAGCGGATATGGCTGTGCGCCATGCGCAATACCATCGCGCCACGCTCCTGTTTCTCACGCCACACGGGGGTGTCGGAGCCGATCACGCACAGTGCGCGGCTGCTGGGGATGCCCAGCGCGTGCAGGGCTTCGGAGGCCAGAAACTCACGGATCGACGAGCGCAACACGGCACGCCCATCGCCCATGCGTGAGTAAGGTGTCATCCCGGCGCCCTTGAGGTGCAGGTCCCAGTGCTCGCCGGCTTCGTTGTACACCTCACCCAGTAACAACCCACGGCCGTCACCCAGCTGCGGGGTGTAGCCGCCGAACTGATGCCCGGAATAGACCATCGCCCGCGGTTCTGCCTCGGCCCACAGCTTGTGGCCGCCAAACAGCTCGGCGAATACCGGTGTTTCGGCAACGGCGGGGTCAAGGTCGAGCAGGGCCATCGCGGCCTCACTCGCTACGACCAGGCGCGGCGCGTCGAGGGGCTCAGGCAGTACGTGGGTCGAGAATGCGTCGCCCAGGCGTGCGAAGCGGTTGTCGAAGGTCAGTTCGTCGAGGGCTTTCACCGGCCATCTCCAGCAGAATGTCCGAGCATTCTGCTGGGGATAGCGGAGTTAGTCGAGCTTGCTCGGCGGCGGTTCCGGCGCATCGTCGACTTTGCCGGGTGGCGGCTCGGGGGCGTCTTGCTCTGTCTCAGGCCCTGCGATGGTCTTGCGGTCATCCTCAACCGGCACCAATTTGTATTCCTGACCGTGCATATTCTTCAGGTACACCTCCATCTGCCGGAACGAGATGTTGATGTGCTGTTTCTTGAACTCACGGTTGATGTAGCGGTTGACCTCGTCCAGCACCGGGTTACGGTCACCCAGGTCGCGCACATGCATGCGCAGTTCGTGGTCGAGGGTGCTTTCGCCGAAATTGAGGAAGTAAACATGGGGTTCTGGCTCTTTCAGGACCCGTGGGTTTTCCCTGGCAGCCTTGAGTAACAGTTCCTTCACCAGGTCCAGATCCGAGCCGTAGTCCACGCCCAGTTTCAGGGTGACGCGGGTGATGGTGTCGGTCAGCGACCAGTTGATCAGTTGCCCGGTGATGAACGTTTTGTTCGGGACAATGATGTCCTTGCGGTCAAAGTCAGTGATCGTGGTGGCGCGGATGCGGATCTTGCTCACCGTGCCCGATAGGTTGCCGATGGTGATGGTGTCGCCGATGCGCACCGGGCGTTCGAACAGGATCATGATGCCGGAGATGAAGTTCGCGAAGATCTCCTGCATACCAAAGCCCAAGCCCACCGACAGCGCCGCCACCAGCCATTGCAACTTGTCCCAGCTCACGCCGAGGGTGGACAAGGTGGAGACGAAACCGACGCCGGCAATCACATACGACAGCAACGTGGTGGTCGCATAGGCGCTGCCCTGGGCCAGGTCCAGCTTGGACAGCACCAGCACCTCGAGCAGGCCGGGCAGGTTGCGCGCCAGGGCGAAGGTGATGCCGATGATGATCAGCGCGCCGAGCAAGTCGCCGATGCTGATCGGCACCATGCTGATATTGGCACCCGTACCGCTGGTGTATTCGTACAGCGTGACGTTATCCAAATACGAAAACACCGAGATCAGGTCAGACCATACCCAGTACAGCGCGGCAATAAAGCCGCCGAGCAAGGCCAGGCGAATCAGTCGCATGGACTGTTCGTTAACCTGTTCGATGTCCAGGGTCGGTTCTTCGATCACTGCTTCGCCGTCGCCGGCTTCCTTGGCGGCCTGGCGTTTGGCCAGGGCACGCGCATAGGCCAGTCGCCGGGCGGCAACGCCCAGGCCGCGGACGAAGGTGGCTTCGATCACCAGCCAGAACATCAGCAGGTAAAGGGTGTTGATCAGGCGGTCGCTGAGCTTGAGCGCGGTGTAGTAGTAGCCAAAGCACACGGCGATAAACAGCGCGACCGGCAGCGCGGTAAACATCAGGCCCACGGCCTTGCGGAACAGTGAGGCCTTTTCATGGGTCGGGCTGTTGAGCAACAGGCGGCCGAGCAGCCAGGCCATCAGCGCGTAGCAGGTGAGTACCACGCCGATGCCCAGCACGTCGTCGGCCAGCGCCGCCGGTTGGTGTTCAGCGATGGCCACCACGGCCACCAACGCGAGTACCACCAGCCCGAGTTTGCGTACCCAACCTTGCAGGAATTCGACCTGGGGCTTTTCCCAGCGAAAGTGCAGTTCCGCCACGCCACCCGGCGCCAGGATGCGATAAGCGGTATAGAAAACCAGCCAGGCCTGGGCGATTTGCAGCAGGGCCGAACCGAGGTTGGCGTTCTGCCCACGGGCGTCGATTTGCAGCGCGTAGCCGCACAGCGCCAAGCCTAGGGAAACCGGCATTGCCAGCAGGATATTGATCAGGATGGCCTGGGGCGTGTGCCACTGGCTGTCGCGCTTGAAGTGGCCAATATCCAGATGCACCTTGTTCAGGCGCTGGTACAGGTTTTTACGGCGCCATAGCAGCGCGCCAATCAACAGCAGCAGCGGCAGGAACAGCAGCGGGCGCTGGGTCAGGCCGTCATACAGTTCGCTGACGCTGGAGGCCCAGGGCAAGGTGGCGACTTGCTTGCTCAGGTGCGCCGGCACCGTTTCCAGCCATTCGGTGTCCAGCGGCTTGTTGCTGGGGATCCAGAACATCTGCTCATCCAGCGTCGCGCGCAGGGTGGTGGCGGTGCTGAGCAGTTGTTTCTGGTTCAGTTGCAGGGTGATGGATTCATTGAGCAGCGCGCTCAGCTCACGGCTCAGGCGCTCCAGCAGGTCGCTGCGGGTGATCGCCAGTTCCAGCAGGGTGCGGCGCAGTTGGGGGGTGATGTCTTCCGGCGCTTGGTTGGCCAGCAGGTTATCCACATAGGCACTTGGCGAACTGATCAGTTCGCGTTGCTGGTTGACCTCGAATTGGTACAGGCGAATGTTGGCGATGTCGTCCGCCAGGTCGCGGTCCACGGTCAGGCGTGGCAAGGCTTGTTTCTGTTTGTAGAGGATCTTGGACAGCAACAGGCTGCCCTTGAGCACGTTGATCTGCTCGTCCAGGGCCGAGTCGCTCTGGGTCACCGTGTCGAGTTGCTGCTTGGTTTTCAGGTTCTTCTGGGTCAGATCGTTGAGGCGGTCGGTGCTTTTGAGCAGGTAGTCGGACAGCTTCAGGTTGGCCGCGCTTTCGGTGGCCAGCAGGCTGCTGCCGCCGGCTTTTTGCGCTTCGATGGATTGTTGGGTCACCGTCTGCTGGGACTGGGCCAGGCGTTTCTGGTTGATCAGGGTTTGCAGGTCCTGGATCTCTTGTTCCAGGCGCGCGGTTTTCTCCATCACCAGGTCGTGCTGGCTGTTGCCCAGGTCTTGCAGTTGGCTGTTGCCGGCCAGTTCCTGGCGGCGCAGCGGGATCAGCGCGTTGAGGGCCGCAAGTTCGGCGTTGAGCTGGTTGCGCTGGTCGCCGCTGAGGGTTTTGCCGTTGTCCTTGCCGGCCTTGAGGATCGAATTGATCTGCAGGATGCGCGTCTGGCTGCTGCTGATTTCGGTCTGGGCGCGCTCCGGGCGGGTCTGGGCGGCGATGGATAGGCTGTTGGCGTCGGCCAGTTCTTTTTGCAGGTCACCTTGCTGGGTGGTGCGTTGCACCAGCAACTGCTCAAGCTGCGGCACCGGCAGGGTGGCGTAGCGCTGGGCGACCGGGATGATTTTGGTGGCCTTGAGCCGGGTCAGCTCGCGCTGGTTGTCGCCGGTCTGGCGTGGCGCGTCTTCCAACTGGCGCTTGAGGTCGACCAGGCGCTGCTCGTAATCCTGCTTGTTGCCCAGGTACGTCAGGGTCTGTTGCAGGATGGTCTGCAGCGCCTTCATGTCGGCGTCGGGCAGCTTGCGGTCGGGCAGCTTGTCCAGGGTTTGCTGGATGGCGTCGGCGCTGGGCGGGTCGGCCGCGTGAACGGTGCCGACACAAAGGGTCAGGCCCAGCAGGGCAGTGGCGAGGAACGTGCGCAGGGTAGGCATAGAGACCGGTCTTGCAAGGTGAAGAATCGGGGGCGTCGTCGCCCCGCAGTTTAGAGGAAGAGTCCGGGGCCCGGGCGACTTCCTTCGGGGAATCTGACGCCCACTTTGCCGATCTTGTTCCCGTCCATGACCGCGACGGTCCAGATGGTGTTGTTCCACTCCACCTGGTCGCCGACGATGGGCGCGCCGCCGACTTTCTGGGTGATGAAACTGCTCAGTGGCATGTCCGGGTCGATGCCCTCCAGCTTCAGGCCGTACAGGGCGGAAACCGCGCCCAGCTGGGCGTCGCCTTCCAGCACGAAGTCGCCGAAGAAGCGCAGGTCCAGGCCGCGTTGCGGCGCCTGGCTGAACAGTTTGCCCAGGGCGGGCAGGTTGTGTTCATGGCCGATCACACAGAGCAAATCGCCGACTTCCAGCACCGTACTACCCGACGGATGGAGCAGTTGCTGGCCACGGAACAGCGCAGCGATGCGCGTGCCTTCGGGCATTTTCAGCTCACGCAGGGCAGCACCGATGCACCATTTTTCCGCGCCCAGGCGGTAGACGAACAGCTCCCACTCGCTGGTGACGTGCACTTCCAGCGCGGCACGGGAAATCGGCGCCGGGTCCGGCGGTACGGTGACTTTGAGCAGCTTGGCCACCCACGGCAGGCTTGTGCCCTGCACCAGCAGCGACACCAGCACGATAAAGAACGCGAGGTTGAAATACAGCTGCGCATGGGGCAGCCCGGCCATCAGCGGGAACACCGCCAGAATGATCGGCACCGCGCCGCGCAGGCCCACCCAGGCGATAAAGGCCTTTTCCCGACCGTGGAACGCTTTGAAAGGCAGCAGGCCGACCATTACCGACAATGGCCGCGCAAACAGAATCATCCACAGCGCCAGGCCCAGGGCCGGCAACGCGATGGGCAGCAAGTCATGGGGCGTGACCAGCAGGCCCAGTACCAGGAACATGCCGATCTGCGCCAACCAGGCCATGCCGTCGAGCATATGCAAAATGCCATGACGGCTGCGCACCGGGCGGTTGCCGATCACCAGGCCGCACAGGTACACGGCGAGGAAGCCGCTGCCGTGCAGGGCGTTGGTTACGGCGAACACGAACAGGCCGCCAGCGATCACCAGGATCGGGTACAGGCCGGTGGCCAGGTTGATGCGGTTGACCATTTGCAGCATCAGCCAGCCGCCACCCAGGCCGACCACGCCGCCGATGCCGAACTCGCGCACCAAGTGAGTCAGCAGGCTCCAGTGTAAACCGGTTTGGCCGCTGGCGAGCATGTCGATCAAGGTGACAGTAAGGAACACCGCCATGGGGTCGTTGCTGCCGGATTCGATTTCCAGGCTGGCGGTGACCCGTTCGTTGAGGCCCTTGCCGCCGAGCAGCGAGAACACTGCCGCAGCGTCCGTGGAGCCGACAATCGCGCCAATCAACAAGCCTTGGATGATATTGAGGTCAAACAGCCAGGCCGCGGCCATGCCGGTGAGGCCTGTGGTAATCAACACCCCCACCGTGGCCAGCGACAACGCTGGCCAGAGTGCCACGCGGAAACTCGCCACCCGTGTACGTAAACCGCCATCGAGCAGGATCACGGCCAGGGCGAGGTTGCCCACCAGGTAGGCGGTCGGGTAGTTGTCGAAGATGATGCCGCCGCCATCGACGCCGGCGACCATGCCCACGGCCAGGATGATCACCAGGATCGGGATGCCCAGGCGGGACGAAAGAGAACTCACCAGAATGCTCGCACTCACCAGCAACGCGCCGATCAAGAACAGGCTGTTGATGGTCGTCGCATTCAAAGGCAGTACTCCATGAGCAAACAAGACGGGGCGCAAACTGACCATGCAGTCTGCGTGCCAGTGATTCTAACCTGTTGAATTGCTGCGCTGTCAAAAAGCTTTTACAGGTTGCTATAGATCCAATGTGGGAGCGGGCTTGCTCGCGAATGCGGTATATCAGCTAAAGATATGCTGACTGAACCACTGCATTCGCGAGCAAGCCCGCTCCCACATTTTGACTGGGGCGTGTCAGTTAGAGGCGGAAGCGCCCGACCATCCCATTCAAGTCCACCGCCAGGCGCGACAGCTCGCTGCTCGCCGCACTGGTCTGGCTGGCACCCGTGGCCGATTGCACCGACAGGTCACGGATGTTCACCAGGTTGCGGTCCACTTCCCGCGCCACTTGGGCCTGCTCTTCGGCTGCGCTGGCGATGACCAGGTTGCGTTCGTTGATCTCGACGATCGCGGTATTGATGGTATCCAGCGACATCCCGGCGCCTTTGGCGATATTCAGCGTCGATTCCGCGCGTTCGGTGCTGTTGCGCATCGAATCTACTGCGTGCTCGGTGCCGGCCTGGATGCTGCCGATCATCCGCTCGATCTCGCTGGTCGACTGCTGCGTGCGATGAGCCAGGGCGCGCACTTCATCGGCGACCACCGCAAAACCGCGACCGGCTTCGCCAGCACGTGCCGCTTCAATCGCCGCGTTCAGTGCCAGCAGGTTGGTCTGGTCGGCCAGGCCACGGATCACGTCCAGCACCTTGCCGATATCGCGGGACTCATTGGCCAGGTCGCCGATCAGGGTGGCGGTGGCCTGTACGTCGCCGCTCATGCGTTCGATGGCGCTGACGGTTTCCTGCACCAGGTCACGGCCATCGCCGGCAGAAGTGGTGGCGTTGCGCGATGCCTCGGAGGTGCTCACCGCATTGCGGGCGACTTCCTCGACGGCACTGGTCATCTCGTTCACCGCCGTGGCGGCTTGTTCGATTTCGTTGTTTTGCTGGGTCAGGCCACGGGCGCTTTCGTCGGTGACGGCGTTCAGTTCCTCGGCAGCCGACGCCAGCTGGGTCGCGGACCCGGCAATGCGTTGCAGGGTGTCGCGCAGTTTGTCCTGCATCTTGGCCATGGCCGCCAACAGGCGCCCGGCTTCGTCGTTGCCGTCGACGTTGATCGGGCGCGTCAGGTTGCCTTCGGCCACTTCTTCGGCCGCGTCCAAGGCCTGGGAGATGGGCAGGGTGATGCTGCGGGTCAGCAGCCACGCAAACAGCAGTGTCAGCAGGGTGGCGATCACCAGAAGGCTCACCACCATGTTGAAGGCCATGTTGTATTGGTCTTCGGCGTCTTTATTGGTAGCCAGGGCCATCTTATTGTTGATGTCCAGCAGGCGGGTGAGCACGGCGTTGACCTGCTCGGAGTTGCTCAGCAGTTCGGTGTTGAGCAGGGTGCGCAGCTCTTCGACTTGATTGGCGCGCGACAGGCTCTTCATGCGCTCTTCAATCTGGTGGTACTGGCCGAGAAGGCGCACGTATTCGTCGTAGGTCGAACGCTCTTCGCTGCTCTCGATGAGTTTTTCGTAGATGCCCTGGGCCGTGCGAATCTGCTGATTGCGCAGCTCAAAGGCTTCCAGGGTTTTTTGCTGGACCTCCGGCTCGCGGTTGGTCAGCAGGCGGTACGACAGCACCCGCAGGCGCAGAGTCAGTTGGGTGAACTCATCGAGGGCACGAATGCTTGGCACGCTGGACAGGGTGATGTCTTCCGTGGCGGCGCGTATCTTGCTCATTTGATTCAGGGCGAACACACCGAGAAACAACATCAACGCGCCAATAAACGCGAAGCCGAGGAAGGCCCTCGGAGCGATATTCATATTACGAAGCGACATGCGGGAATCCTGGGGGGAGAGCGCGATCCGTGCGGCCATGAGACGGTCTGTGCCTCTCTATCGGTCGTACGACTAAAGTCTAAAGGGGCATGTGCGTTTTTGTCGCATCTGACGAGGGGTTCGGCCGATTCAGGAACCAGATCGGGTAAATGCAGTCACTAAGGCTCGAAAGTGCGGCCCGGCCCTTAAAAATCGGGCTGCGCGCCAGGGATAACCCTGGCATCCGAGGTGAATTTTCTTTATCGTCACCGCCCTTTGAAAAAGCCCGAGAAATCAAAATGTTAGAAGCATCCCTCAGCCAATTGGAACAACTGGTCAGCGACCTGGTACAGCAGAATCAGGACCTACTGGGCAGCAACGAATCCCTCAAGGCCGAACTGGCGCGTGCCAAAGATGAGAACGACAGCCTGCAGTTGAACCTGATGGAACAGGAAGAGAAGCACGGCGCTACTGCCGCACGTATACAGGCACTGGTTGAGCGTGTGAGCGCAGGGCCTGTCGGCGCATGAGTGAAGGGATAAAGGTCGTTTCGATTCTCGGAGAGGATTACTCGATCAAGGCACCGGCCGGGGAAGAGAAAACCCTGATGCACGCCGTGACCCTGCTCAAGGCGTCCCTGGCCACCACCAAGAAAAAGTACCCGACCCTGATCGGTGACAAGTTACTGGTGCTGGCGGCGCTGAACCTGTGCGCCGAGCAGATCGAAATGCAGCAGGCTCACCAGCAGGAACTCGACCGTTACCAAGAGCAAGTCAGCGCCACGGTCGATGTGATTGCCAAGGCGATCGGAACGCCTTGATCAGCGGTTAGAACCACTCATCCTGCATGCCGAGGCACGTATCATCGCGTGCCTCCAGGATCGCCAGTTCATGATGGCAGCTCGGTACTTCCCAGGTCAGGAAGTACCGGGCAGCCTGGAGCTTGCCCTTATAGAAGGCCACATCGGCCGCCACGCCCTTGGCCAAGCCTTCTTCGGCGCGAATCGCCTGTTCCAGCCAGCGCCAGCCAATCACCGTATGCCCGAACACCTTCAAGTACAGCGCCGAATTCGCCAGGCTGCTGTTGACCTTGCCGTGGGCGAGATCCGTCAGTAGGCCGATCGTCACGCTTTGCAGGCGGTTGACCAACTGCTCAAGCGGTTCCCTGAGTGGGGTGAGGCTTGGGTACTGCTGCGCCCGGGCACCGGTTTCGGCGATCAGTCTAATGAGTTGCTTCAAGCCCGCTCCGCCATTCTGTGCGAGCTTGCGCCCGAGCAAATCCAGGGACTGGATGCCATGGGTGCCTTCATGGATGGGGTTCAGGCGGTTGTCACGGTAATACTGCTCCACAGGGTATTCGCGGGTGTAGCCATGGCCACCGAGAATCTGGATCGCCAGTTCGTTGGCCTTGAGGCAGAACTCCGAGGGCCAGGATTTGACGATAGGGGTGAGCAAGTCCAGCAGTTCGTGGGCGTGCTTGCGCTCGGCTTCGGTTTCCAGGGTGGTGGTGTCGTCGAACAGGCGAGCGGCGTAGAGGCCGAGGTCGAAGGCGCCTTCCACGTAGGACTTTTGGGTGAGCAGCATGCGCTTGATGTCGGCGTGCTGGATGATCGAGACCGGCGCAGTGGTGGGATCCTTGCTATCAGGCAGGCGACCTTGCGGGCGTTCACGGGCGTACTCCAGGGAGTAGAGGTAGCCGGCATAACCGAGCATCACCGCGCCCATGCCCACGCCGATGCGTGCCTCGTTCATCATCTGGAACATGCAGCTCAACCCCTGGTGCGGCTTGCCCACCAGGTAGCCGACACAGTTGCCGTTGTCGCCGAAATTCAACGCCGTGGACGTGGTGCCGCGCCAGCCCATCTTGTGGAAAAGCCCCGCCAGCAGCACGTCGTTGCGTTCCCCCAGGCTGCCGTCGTCGTTGACCAGGAACTTGGGCACGATAAACAGCGAAATGCCCTTCACTCCGGGCGGCGCATCCGGCAGCTTGGCCAACACCATGTGCACGATGTTTTCCGACAGTGGGTGATCGCCGCCGGAAATGAAGATCTTGTTGCCCTTGAGCCGATATGTGCCGTCAGCCGCAGGCTCGGCGCGGGTACGAATATCCGACAGCGATGAGCCGGCGTGGGGTTCGGTGAGGGCCATGGTGCCGAAGAAACGGCCGTCGATCATCGGCTGCAGGAAGCGTTGTTTCTGATCGTCGGTGCCGAAGCTTTCGATCAGGTTGGCGGCGCCCATGGTCAGGAACGGGTAGGACGTGGACGCGGCGTTGGCCGACTGGAAGTGCGCGAAACAGGCTTGCGACAGCAGGGTGGGCAGTTGCATGCCGCCCGCTTCAAAGCTGCGGGCTGCGTTGAGGAAGCCGGCTTCGAGGAACGCATCCACCGCTGGCTTCACTTCCGGAATCAGGATGGCCTTGCCGTCTTCGTAGCGCGGTTCATTTTCGTCGTTCTTGCGGTTGTGAGGGGCGAAATACTTCTCGGCAATAGTGCGCGCGGTACTGATGGCCGCATCGAAGGTTTCGCGATTGTGCTCGGCAAACCGCTCGCGCTGGGTCAGGCCCTCGGCATCGAGGACTTCATACAGCTCGAAAGCCAGATTGCGGGAACTGAGCAGCGTCTCGGACATGGCGGCTTACCTTTGGAGGAATTGGCCTGAGTCTAAGTGCGCGAATATATGCTGGATAGCAAGATTGATTTGCGTGATGGAGGGGCAGAACGCGGGCGGAAGGTTGGATGCGGTCAATGTGGGAGCTGGCTTGCCTGCGATGAGGCCGTGCCAGCTGACATCTAAGTCACTGGCCCACCGCTATCGCAGGCAAGCCAGCTCCCACATGAGTTAACCGATAGTCATCAGGCTCGCATTCCCACCTGCCGCAGCCGTGTTAACGCTCAATGCCCGCTCGATCACCAAACGCTCCAGCGCAATCGCTGTCTCGCCTTGGGACAAACCATGCACCCCGACAATCGCCCCGCCACGCTGGGCCACTTGCTGGCACACCGCACGCAGTTGATCGGAATCACCGTGGTGCAGGACGGCGTCGAACACCACGTCATCCTTGGTCCAATCGGCCACGCGCTTGATCTTCGCCTGAATCTCCTTCGGCAGGCGTGGGAACAAGACCTTGGTCAGGTCGGTTTCCGGCCATACCGCAGAACCGCCAACAGCCAGCACCGCCGCCAGTTGAGTCAGCAGGTCGCCTTCTACGTCCGCCAGGCACAGCACGTGCTCGCGGGGCAGGATGGCGTAGCTGTTGCGCTCGCCGGTCGGGCCGGCCAGTTGACGGGTGATACCGCTTTGCGATTGCGCGGCAAACTGGCTGCACAGGGCGCTCAGGTCGCTGAACTGATTGCTGTCGGCCCAGGTTTTCAGGGCGGTCAGCGGCTGGCTCATGGCGTCGCGCAAACGAACATCCGGTGCAGACAGTGCATCGCCACGTACGAAGGATTGCTCGATGGCATCCGTAGGGCGAGTCGACAGCAGGCGGTACAGGTACAGCGGGCCGCCGGCTTTCGGGCCAGTGCCCGACAGGCCTTCGCCGCCGAACGGTTGCACGCCAACCACGGCACCGACGATGTTGCGGTTGACGTAGACGTTACCGGCGTTGACGTTGTCGATCACCTTGGCGATGGTCTCGTCGATACGGGTATGCACGCCCAGGGTCAGGCCGTAGCCGGAAGCATTGATCTGGCCGATGAGCTGGTCGATCTCTTTGCGCTTGTAGCGCACCACGTGCAGTACCGGGCCAAAGATTTCGCGTTGCAGTTCGTCGAAGCTTTCCAGCTCGATCAGGGTTGGCATCACGAAGGTGCCGCGCTTGATCTCGTCGCCGTCGGCAATGGCCACCTGGTACACGTTGCGGCCTTTGTCGCGCATGGCCTGGATGTGTTTCTCGATACCGGCCTTGGCTTCGGCGTCGATCACCGGGCCGATATCCACGGACAGGCGCTCCGGGTTACCGAGGCGGCATTCAGCCATGGCGCCCTTGAGCATTTCGATGACACGGTCTGCCGAATCTTCCTGCAGGCACAGCACGCGCAGGGCCGAGCAGCGTTGGCCGGCACTGTCGAAGGCCGAGGACACCACGTCGATTACCACTTGTTCGGTGAGCGCTGAGGAGTCGACGATCATCGCGTTCTGGCCGCCAGTTTCGGCGATCAGCGGGATCGGACGGCCCTGGGCATCCAGGCGGCCGGCGACATTGCGTTGCAGCAGGCGCGCCACTTCGGTGGAGCCGGTGAACATCACGCCTTTGACGCGATCATCACCCACCAGGCGCGCACCGACGGTTTCGCCCTGGCCCGGCAGCAGTTGCAGCACGCCTTCCGGAATGCCGGCTTCCAGCAGGATGCGCACGGCTTGCGCGGCGACCAGCGGGGTTTGTTCGGCCGGCTTGGCCAATACCGGGTTACCGGCGGCCAGTGCGGCAGCGACTTGACCGCTGAAGATCGCCAGCGGGAAGTTCCACGGGCTGATGCAGACCACCGGGCCCAATGGGCGGTGGGCATCATTGGTGAAGTCATTGCGCGCCTGCACCGCGTAGTAGCGCAGGAAGTCCACGGCTTCACGCACTTCGGCGATGGCGTTGGCGAAGGTCTTGCCGGCTTCACGGGCCAGCAGGCCCATCAGTGGCTGAATCTCGCCTTCCATCAGGTCGGCGGCACGTTCCAGGATCGCGGCGCGCTCGGCGGGCGGGGTGGCCTGCCAGATCGGACCGGCGCTGATAGCGCACTGGATAGCGTTGTCGACGTCTTCGACGGTGGCTTCTTGCACATGACCGACCACGTCACGCAGGTCGGACGGGTTCAGTACCGGCGCCGCCGCTTGCTCGCTGGAGGCGCAACCGAGCATCGGCGCAGCTTTCCAGTTGTTGTGAGCCGTGGCCAGCAAGGCGCAGGACAGCGACGCCAGGCGGTGTTCGTTGGCCAGGTCGATACCGGCCGAATTGGCGCGGTCGCTGCCGTACAGGTCACGCGGCAAGGGGATACGCGGGTGCGGCAGGCCGAAGCCGCCTTCCAGCGTGGCCATTTGCTCGATGCTGGCCACTGGGTCGGCCACCAGCTCCTGGATCGAAATGGATTGGTCGGCAATTCGGTTGACGAACGAGGTGTTCGCGCCGTTTTCCAGCAGGCGACGGACCAGGTAGGCCAGCAGCGTTTCGTGGGTGCCGACTGGAGCGTACACGCGGCACGGACGGTTCAGCTTGCCATCGGCAACCTTGCCTACAACCTGCTCGTACAGCGGTTCGCCCATGCCGTGCAGGCATTGGAACTCGTACTGGCCGGGGTAATAGTTCTGACCGGCGATATGGTAGATGGCCGACAGCGTGTGAGCGTTATGCGTGGCGAACTGCGGGTAGATGACTTCCGGCACCGACAGCAGTTTGCGTGCGCAGGCAATGTAGGAAACGTCGGTGTACACCTTGCGGGTGTACACCGGGTAGCCTTCCAGGCCTTCGACCTGGGCGCGCTTGATTTCGCTGTCCCAGTACGCGCCTTTTACCAGGCGGATCATCAGGCGGTGGCGGCTGCGGCGCGCCAGGTCGATGACGTAGTCGATCACATACGGGCAACGCTTCTGGTAGGCCTGGATCACGAAACCGATGCCGTTCCAGCCGGTCAGTTGCGGCTCGAAGCACAGGCGCTCGAGCAGGTCCAGGGACAGCTCCAGGCGGTCGGCTTCTTCGGCGTCGATGTTCAGGCCGATGTCGTATTGCTTGGCCAGCAGGGTCAGGGACAGCAGGCGCGGGTACAGCTCGTCCATCACACGCTCGTACTGTGCGCGGCTGTAGCGCGGGTGCAGCGCCGACAGCTTGATGGAAATGCCCGGGCCTTCATAAATCCCACGCCCATGGGAGGCTTTGCCGATGGAGTGAATGGCTTGTTCGTACGAGGCCAGGTACTTCTGCGCATCGTGTTCGGTCAGCGCGGCTTCACCGAGCATGTCGTAGGAATAGCGGAAGCCTTTGGCTTCGAACTTGCTCGCGTTGGCCAAGGCTTCGGCGATGGTTTCACCGGTGACAAACTGCTCGCCCATCAGGCGCATGGCCATGTCGACGCCCTTGCGGATCATCGGCTCGCCGCTCTTGCCGATGATGCGGCTCAGGGACGAGGTGAGGCCGGCTTCGTTGTGGGTGGCGACCAGTTTACCGGTCAGCAGCAGGCCCCAGGTCGCGGCGTTGACGAACAACGACGGGCTGTTGCCCAGGTGCGGCTGCCAGTTGCCGGTGCTGATCTTGTCGCGGATCAGCGCGTCGCGGGTGCCTTTGTCCGGGATGCGCAGCAGCGCTTCGGCCAGGCACATCAGGGCCACGCCTTCCTGGGACGACAGGGAAAATTCCTGCAGCAGGCCTTGAACAATCCCGGCACGGCCGCCTGCGCTCTTCTGATTACGCAGTTTTTCGGCAATCGACGCCGCCAGCTTGTTGGTCGCTTCGGCCATTGGCGCCGGCAGGCGGGCTTGCTCGATCAGCATCGGTACCACTTCCGGCTCGGGGCGACGGTAAGCGGCGGTGATCGAAGCGCGCAGCACGGATTGCGGCAGGATGCTTTCGGCGAACTCAAGGAAGCACTGGTGGGCGTGGTCGGTCTGGACCTCGCCAGCGTCGTCAGCGTCCTTGCTGCTCAAACCATTGAGTTCAGTCAGGGTTGCACCACCCTCCAGTTTCTCCAGGTAATTGAAGATCGCCTGCTTGATCAGCCAGTGCGGCGTGCGATCAATGGAGGTCGCGGCCGCCTTCAAGCGCTCGCGGGTCGGGTCGTCAAGTTTGACCCCAAGGGTGGTCGTAGCCATTTTCTTATCCTCATGGGTGCCACTACCGAGTGGCATTAGCTGGCGGCAAGATTAGCTTTGCGCATGCAGAGGTGCAACCGGGTGCAACCCATTTTCTTCAGGAATTTTTCGATCGTGATCGGGAAAAAAACCGGCCTTCGACGGAATCCGCTTCGCCTTGGTGCGTTTGCTTCTGAGATCGGCTGTTCTTGCTCCGAAAAGGAGCAAAAACGGGGTGTTTTCCGCAAAACACACCTAGGTGCAACTTATTCTCAAGAAACTGGTTGCACCTTATTTGCTTTGTTGAATAGCATTCGCGCCCAAGGTGCAACCAACTTAATCGTTGGGTTCATCGGCTGACGGCTTTCCTGGGGAAACGTCAGTCATAAATGCGCGGCACGCAGCTACGTCTACCTACTTCCAGTGGGGGGCCGTCTGACAGACCGCCGCTACATAAAAACAAAGCCAGGGCGTCACTCTTATGAGCGTTAGTAATCCAACCCTGATCACGTTCGTGATCTACATCGCAGCAATGGTGCTGATCGGCTTCATGGCCTATCGCTCCACCAACAACCTTTCCGATTACATCCTCGGCGGTCGTAGCCTCGGTAGCGTGGTGACTGCCTTGTCGGCCGGCGCTTCCGACATGAGCGGCTGGTTGTTGATGGGCTTGCCGGGCGCGATCTACATGTCTGGCCTGTCGGAAAGCTGGATCGCCATCGGCCTGATCGTCGGTGCCTACCTCAACTGGCTGTTCGTCGCCGGTCGCCTGCGGGTACAGACCGAGCACAACGGTGACGCCCTGACGCTGCCGGATTACTTCTCCAGCCGTTTCGAAGACAAGAGCGGCCTGCTGCGGATCATCTCCGCCGTCGTGATCCTGGTGTTCTTCACCATCTACTGCGCCTCCGGCATCGTCGCCGGTGCCCGCCTGTTCGAAAGCACCTTCGGCATGTCCTACGAGACCGCGCTGTGGGCCGGTGCAGCAGCGACTATCGCCTACACCTTCGTTGGTGGTTTCCTGGCGGTGAGCTGGACAGATACCGTACAAGCCACACTGATGATCTTCGCGCTGATCCTGACGCCGATCATCGTGCTGCTGGCGACCGGTGGTGTCGATACCACCTTCCTGGCGATCGAAGCCAAGAACCCTGACAACTTCAACATGCTGAAAAACACCACCTTCATCGGCATCATCTCGCTGATGGGCTGGGGCCTGGGTTACTTCGGCCAGCCGCACATCCTCGCGCGTTTCATGGCGGCAGATTCGGTGAAGTCGATTGCCAACGCACGTCGCATCTCCATGACCTGGATGATCCTGTGCCTGGGCGGCACCGTGGCGGTGGGCTTCTTCGGTATCGCGTACTTCTCGGCGCACCCGGAAGTGGCCGGCCCGGTCAACGAGAACCACGAGCGTGTGTTCATCGAGCTGGCCAAGCTGCTGTTCAACCCATGGATCGCCGGCGTGCTGCTGTCGGCCATTCTGGCTGCCGTCATGAGCACCCTGAGCTGCCAACTGCTGGTGTGCTCCAGCGCCCTGACCGAAGACTTCTACAAGACCTTCCTGCGCAAGACTGCCTCCCAGCTTGAACTGGTGTGGGTCGGCCGTGCCATGGTGCTGCTGGTGGCCCTGGTCGCCATCGCCCTGGCCGCCAACCCGAACAACCGTGTTCTGGGCCTGGTGAGCTACGCTTGGGCAGGTTTCGGTGCTGCCTTCGGCCCTGTGGTGCTGATCTCGGTGATCTGGAAAAACATGACCCGCAACGGCGCACTGGCCGGCATCCTGGTCGGCGCGATCACCGTGATCGTGTGGAAGCACTTCGAGCTGCTGGGCCTGTACGAAATCATCCCAGGCTTCATCTTTGCCAGCCTCGCGATCTACTTCGTGAGCAAGATGGGCGCACCGACGGCGGGTATGGTCGAGCGTTTTGATGCTGCGGAAAAAGACTACAACCTCAACAAGTAATTCGCCGGGCGTTAAGCGCCTGGTGAGTTGAAAAAAAGGCCCGCGTCCTACGGATGGCGGGCCTTTTTTTGCGTGTGTTTTACGTCGCTCCGAAGAGGATTCTGACGTGTCTGTGTAGGGTTTTACTGATTTATCTGGGCCGTGCTCAGCAGGGCGGAACAGTGATGCAAAATCCGCCTCCCATCCCTCGCAGAGAAACACCGGATGTTCGCTCCTGCCAATCAAAGTGCCTTTACCCTGTCCCTCGACGGGGCGCCCAGTGAGTTCAAGGTGTTCGAATTCAAGGGGGACGAATCCATCAGCCGGCCCTATCGTTTCGAGCTCGAACTGGTCAGTGAGCAACCTGATCTGGATCTTGAAGGCCTGCTGCATCACCCGGTGTACCTGGGGTTCGATGAGCACGGCCATGGTGTTCATGGCCTGGTTTACCGTATGGCGCAGGGTGATTCGGGTCGGCGGCTGACGCGTTATCAGATGACGCTCGTGCCGCAGCTTGCCTATCTGGATCACAGCAGCCACCAGCGCATTTTCCAGCACAAGACGGTGCCGCAGATTGTCGCGCAAGTGCTGGAGGGGCAGGGTATCCAGGCGGATCGTTTCGAATTCCGCCTCAGTGGTACCTACCCCGAACGCGAGTATTGCGTGCAGTTTGGCGAGACGGATCTGGCGTTCATCCAGCGGCTGTGCGGGGAGTTGGGCATTCACTATCACTTCCAGCATTCGGCCGAGGGGCATTTGCTGGTCTTTGGCGATGACCAGACCGTCTTTGCCCAAGCCGACCCGCCCACGCCTTACACCCCCGGGTCCGGGATGGTGGCGGATACCCCGGCGATCAAGCGGTTTACGGTGCAGGTGCAGACCCGCACCACGGCCATGAACCTGCGCGATTACGACTTTCGCAAACCGCGGCTGGGCCTTGAAAGTGCGGTGGCTGGCGAGCAGCTTCCGAAGCTTGAAATGCAGGTTTACCCCGGTCACTTCAGCGACCGCGCCCATGGAAAATACCTGGCACAACGTGGCTTGGAGCGCCATCGCAGTGACTACCGCATCGCCCATGGCAGCGGGGATGAGCCGGCATTGGCCAGTGGCAGGTTCCTCAAGCTGAGCGGTCATCCGCGCGACGAATGGAATGACCTGTGGCTGGTAACGCAGGTGACCCACGAGGGCAAGCAACCCCAGGTGCTGGAAGAGGCTGTGACCGAGGCGGCAGGCGCGGATTTTCGCCAGGGGTATCGCAACGAATTCAGCGCCGCACCATGGGACGTGATTTTCCGTCCGCCGGTGGAGGAGCATGCGCGGCCAATGGTTTCCGGTTATCAGCAAGCCGTGGTCACCGGCCCCGTCGACAGTGAAATCCATTGCGATGAGTACGGCCGGGTCAAGGTGCAACTGGCCTGGGACCGCGCCGGTGACTATAACGATCATTCCAGTTGCTGGCTGAGGGTTGCCAGTGGGTGGGCGCATGATCGCTATGGGTCGGTGCTGATCCCACGAGTCGGCATGGAAGTGCTGGTGGGCTTCGTCAATGGCGACATGGACATGCCGTTGGTCATGGGCTGCTTACCCAACGCGGCAACGCAGGTGCCCCTCGACCTGCCGGCAGACAAGACCCGCAGTATCTTGCGCAGCCAAAGCAGCCCCGGTGGGGGTGGTTACAACGAATTGCGCATCGAAGATCGCAAGGGCGCCGAGGAGATCTACCTGCGGGCCCAGCGAGACTGGACGCAGCATGTGTTGCATGACCACCGGGTGACCGTAGGCGGCGAGTCTCATCACGAACTGCAAGGCGAAGAACAACGCATTACCCATGGCAATCGCCTGACCGACCTCAAGCAGGACGATCACTTGATAGTCAATGGCTCGCAGCAGGTACGCGCCGGGCAGACCATTCAAATAGGCGCAGGGCAAAGCATCGTTATCGATGCGGGGGCGACGGTCACGATTCAGGCAGGTGGGCAGTCAATCACCCTGTCTGCCGGCGGCATTTTCAGCAGCGTACCCATTCAACTGGGTAGTTCGCCCGTGCCGGCGGCAGCGCCGTTGATGCCTGGGCTGAAGGACACGTTGCTGGCAGTTATTCCTGCGCCTCTGAGTCGGGCGCAAGTTGCCAGCCTGAAGCGCAGCGCGCCGTTCTGCGAAGAGTGCGAGCGTTGCAAGAAGGGCCAATGCAATCTCAATTGACGTGCATCTTGAAAGGACTTTATGCCGATGCTGCAAAGCTTGCTTGCTGGTGAAAAAATCTTCGCGGTCATGAGCGCTGCCAGTGACGCCAAACCCTTGGACGCTTGGCGTACGCTACTCGGCGGCGCCCCGCCACAGCCCGTTTGGGCCGGCACGGCCTATGCGACATGGGATGAGGTGATGCCCTATGTGGGAATCGTCGAGCCGGGCAGCCCTTTCCTTGAATGGGCGGCTTCCACTGACGCTACGGATTGGGGCTGGCTGGCCATCTCGTCGAGCCCATTGGAGAGGGTGGTTGCACACCTGCAAAGCCTGACCAAGGTGTATCTGCCTGATGGCCAGGAAGTGTTTCTGCGCTTTTGGGATGGGGTGCAGTTTCTGCCGATCATTCAGCAGTGGGGGGGTGAGATATTGCCGGTGTTCCAGCGTTACCTGATCAATGGCCAACCGCTGGACGTTAAGACTGGCCCGGTCACTGCCGCCAAAACCAGCCCATGGTGGCGGGTGCCCGCCGGGTTGGTGGAGCACCTGGCGGAGCAATCGCCGCAGACCCTTATTCACAATCTGCTGCAATGGCTCGAAGAACAACGACCCGACCTTCATATCGCCTTTGCGCCGACGACCTTGCATCACAAGGTCGCTTACTTCGCGCGCGGCACGGATATCAGTTATCAGTCGCTGGCCGACTACCTGTCTTCAGAGCTGCGTTGATTCCAGTGCCTGCTGCAAGTCTTCGATCAGGTCTTCGATCGCCTCGATGCCCACCGACAGGCGAATCATTTCCGGCTTCACACCAGCCTTGGCTTGTTCCTGCTCGTTCATCTGCCGGTGGGTGGTGGAGGCGGGGTGGCAGGCCAGGGATTTGGCATCGCCGATATTCACCAGGCGCTTGAAGATTTGCAGGGCGTCGTAGAAGCGCACGCCGGCCGCATAGCCACCTTTGAGGCCGAAGGAGAGGATCGCCGAGGGTTTGCCCTGTAGGTATTTCTGCGCCAGCGCGTGATGAGGGTGATCGGGCAGGCCGGCATAGCTGACCCATTCCACGTCGGCGTGGCCTTGCAGGAACTGCGCAACTTTCAAGGCGTTTTCGGTATGGCGTTCCATGCGCAGGGCCAGGGTCTCCAGGCCCTGCAACAGTAGGAAAGCGTTCATCGGCGCCAGCGCCGCGCCGGTATTGCGTAGCGGAACGGTGCGAGCACGGGCGATAAAGGCGGCGGGGCCGAATTTTTCGGTGTAGACCACGCCGTGATAGGCGGGCTCTGGGTTATTCAGCCCGGGAAATTTCTGCGGATATTTCGTCCAGGGAAACGTGCCGCTGTCGACGATCACACCGCCGAGGGAATTGCCGTGGCCGCCGATGTATTTGGTCACCGAGTGCACCACGATATCGGCGCCGAACTGGATCGGCTTGCACAGGATCGGCGTGGCCACGGTGTTGTCCACCACCAGCGGCACGCCACGGGCGTGGGCGACATTGGCCAGCGCTTCGATATCGATGATGTTGCCCGCGGGGTTGCCGATGCTTTCGCAGTAGACCAGCTTGGTGTTGTCGTCGATCAGCTCCGCGATGGCTTCGGGAGAGTCATCGCGGGCAAAACGCACATCGACGCCGAAGCTTGGCAGCAAGTGGGCGAACAAGGTGTACGTGCCGCCATAGAGCTGCGGGGTGGTGACGATATTGTCGCCGGCACGGGTGAGGGTCTGAATCGCGTAGTGGATCGCCGCGCTGCCGGCCGACACCGCCAGGCCTGCGATACCGCCTTCAAGTGCGGCAATGCGCTGTTCCAGCACGTCATTGGTGGGGTTCATGATGCGCGTGTAGATATTGCCTGGCACGTCCAGGTTGAACAGGTCGGCACCGTGCTGGGCGTTATCGAATTCAAAGGCGACGTTCTGGTAGATCGGCACGGCGACGGCCTTGGTGGTCGGGTCCGATTTGAAACCGTGGTGCAGCGCGATGGTGGCGTCTTTCATGATGGTTAGTGACCTCCCTGGATTGTGGATTGCCACAATAAATCTGCCCCGGCGTGAGCATTTAGATTTTTTCCGGGCGTCACCCTGACTTTTTGACATAAGCACCGCCCGGCACGCCGCACTGCACCAACGCCCGCGTAAAAGGTAAACTTCGCCCCCTGCGCAGGAGCAACCATGAATTATCGTCACGCCTTTCACGCCGGCAACCATGCCGATGTCTTCAAACACCTGACCTTGACCCGCCTCATCGCCCTGATGTCGCGCAAGGAGCAGCCGTTCGCCTACCTCGACACCCATGCGGGGATCGGTCTGTACGACCTGCAAGGCGACCAGGCCAACCGCACCGGTGAATACCTGGAAGGCATCGCGCGCCTGTGGGGCGAAAATGACCTGCCGCCGCTGACCGCCGACTACATGCGCGTGCTGCATGAAATGAACCCGGATGGCGAGTTGCGCTACTACCCCGGTTCGCCGGAACTTGCGCGACGCCTGACGCGCCCCCAGGACCGCGTGCTGCTCAATGAAAAGCACCCGGAAGACGGTGTGTTGCTCAAGGACAACATGAAGGGTGATCGCCGCGTCAAAGTGCACTTGGGCGAAGGCTGGCATGTGCCGCGTGCGCTGCTGCCGGTGCCGGAAAAGCGCGCGTTGATGCTGATCGACCCGCCGTTCGAGAAACTCGACGAAATGCAACGCTGCGCGGCGTCCCTGAAGGAAGCCGTGGGCCGCATGCGCCAGACCGTCGCGGCGATCTGGTACCCGGTGAAAGACCAGCGCATGCTGCGCCGTTTCTACCAGGACTTGGCCGGTACCGGTGCACCGAAGTTGTTGCGTGTGGAATTGCTGGTGCACCCGCTGGATACGCCCAATACCCTGACGGGTTCGGGCCTGGCGATCGCCAACCCGCCGTGGGGCCTGGAAGAGGAGCTGCGTGAGCTGCTGCCATGGCTGTCCAAGAAGCTCGGTCAGACCCAGGGTGGCTGGCAGATGGATTGGCTGATCGCTGAGTAGTCAGCAACGCTGATCAATTTGCGGGGGGGGCGGCTGTTGTGGTGAGCGAGCTTGCTCGCGCTGGGCTGCGTAGCAGCCCCAAAACCAGTCACCACGGTCTATCTGAAAAACCGTAGCGGCCTTGTTGGGGCCGCTTCGCGCCCCAGCGCGAGCAAGCTCGCTCACCACAGGGGACCTGTGTAACCACAAAATGGCTTCAGATCGGGCAGGTCACGCCTGTGCCGCCAATACCGCAATAGCCCTGCGGGTTCTTCGCCAGGTACTGCTGGTGATACGCCTCGGCGAAGTACACCGTCGGGGCTTCTTCGATCTCAGTGGTAATCGCACCCAGGCCGGCCTTGGTCAGTTCGCCTTGGTACGCCTCGGCACTCGCCTGCGCCGCTGCCAGTTGCTCCGGCGTGGTCGCGTAGATCACCGAACGGTACTGGCTGCCGATGTCATTGCCCTGGCGCATGCCCTGGGTCGGGTTGTGCAGTTCCCAGAACATCTTCAGCAGGTCTTCGTATTTCACCTTGGCCTGGTCATACACCACCAGCACCACTTCGCTGTGGCCGGTCAGGCCCGAGCAGACTTCTTCATAGGTCGGGTTCGGCGTGTAGCCGCCGGCGTAGCCGACCACGGTGCTGACCACGCCATCGCGCTGCCAGAACCGACGCTCGGCACCCCAGAAGCAGCCCAGGCCGAAGATTGCAAAGCCGACGTCATCAAGGAACGGGCCCAGCAGCGGGTTGCCGTTGACGAAGTGAGTCTCTGGCAGCGCCATCGGGGTTTCACGGCCAGGCAGAGCTTGTTCTTGGGTAGGCAGCACGTTTTTGTTCACCAGAATTTCCGAGCGCAAGGCCATGATCAGTCCTCTCGTCAGGTTGAGTTAGCGGTAAATTGTCAGACCGTCAGTGTGCCCGAGTGTTACAGCGCTGTCAGGCGATTGGCCCGCGCGGGTAGCGTTTTAGCATCGCCAGCAGCTCTGCGCCGGGTATCGGCCGGTCGAACAGGTAACCCTGGCCCACATCGCAGCGGTGGCGGCGCAGGAACGCCAGTTGCTCGGCGGTCTCGATGCCCTCGGCGACCACTTTGAGCTTGAGGTTGTGCGCCATGGCGATCACCGCGGAGGTGATTTCCATGTCGTCCTGGTTGTCCGGGATCTCGTGGATAAAGCTGCGATCGATCTTGATGATGTCGATGGGGAATTTTTTCAGGTAACTCAGCGACGAGTAGCCGGTGCCGAAGTCGTCCATGGCCAGGGTCAGGCCAAAGCTCTTCAATTGATCAAGCTGCAGGCGCGTGTCTTCGGTGGCTTCCAGCAGCAAGCCTTCGGTCAACTCCAGCTCCAGCAGGTTGGCCGGCAGTTGTTCTTCCTTGAGGATCGTGGCAATCGAAGCCACCAGGTCCGGGTCGGAGAACTGCTTGGGTGACAGGTTGATCGCCACCTGCAGGTTGCCCATGCCCGCGGCGGTCAACTGCCTGCTCATGCGGCAGGCCTGGCGCGCGATCCATTTGCCGATAGGGATGATCAGGCCGGTCTCTTCAGCCACGCTGATGAATTGGTCCGGGCGGATCATGCCTTTTTCCGGGTGGTTCCAGCGCAGCAGCGCCTCCATGCCCAGCAAACGGCCACTGCGCAGGCACAGCTTGGGCTGATAGAACACGTCCAGCTCGTTCTGGGTGAGGGCGCGGCGCAGGTTGTTCTCGACGAACAGCTTGTAGCTGGCCTCGGCATTCAGCGCTTCGGTAAACACCTGTACCTGGTGTTTACCATTGGCCTTGGCCTTGTGCAGGGCCAGGCCGGCGTTGCGCATAAGGGTCTGCGGGTCGCGGCCATGCAGCGGCGCGCACGCCAGGCCCACGGAGCCGGTGACGCTGATCAATTGGTTGTCGACAAACATCGGCTTGTCGAGGGTTGCCAGCAGTTGGCTGGCAACCTGCTGGCCGCTCTCCAGGTCGGTATCGTCCAGCAACACCGCAAACTCGTTACTCGCAAACCGCGCCAGGCTGCCACCGGCACTCAGGCTGTTGCGCAATCGGCGCGCCAGGCTGATCAGCAGTTTGTCGCCGGTCTGGTGGCCGAGGCTGTCGTTGATGCGCTTGAAGTTGTCGATGTCCACCAGCAACAGGCTGATCGGGCTGTCGCTGTCACGGGCAAAGCGTTCGTCGAGGTTGCGGATGAACGCCGGGCGGTTGCCCAGGTTGGTCAGGTTGTCGGTGTAGGCCAGGCGCTCGATGCGCTGCTGGGCCAGTTTGGTCTGGGTGATGTCTTCGTAGATGCCGATGTAGTGCGTCAGCTCGCGGTTGTCGCCGTACACCTTGGAGATCGACAGCTGGCCCCAGTAGGGTTCGAGGTTTTTGCGTCGGCTCTTGAATTCGCCCTGCCAACTGTTGCTCTTGGCCAGGCTCGACGGTGCATCGAAGAGCAATTCGCTGAGGTTCTCCAGCGCCGGCAACTGGGCCAGGCGGTGGCCGTGGACCTCTTCGGCGCTGTACTGGGTGATCGCGGTGAAGCTCGGGTTGACGTACTCCACGACGCCGTCGCAGTTGACCAGCAGGAAAGCGTTGGCGCTTTGTTCCACGGCACGCTGGAACAGGTGCAGGGCGCTGGTGGCGGTGCGGCGATTGTGATTGTTGATCACTTGAGCGAATTGGTCGGCCAGCTCGCCGGCGAAGGCGATTTCATCGGCCTGCCAGGCACGCGTGCTGCCGCTTTGCTCCAGGCACAGCACGCCCACCACCTGGCCATCGACGCGAATGCTGGCGTCCAGCATGGCGTGGATGTCGTTGGCGCGCAGGTTGTCGGCCATTTCCCGGGTGCGTGGGTCGCGCATCGCGTTAGTGGCGTCGATGGCCCGGCTGGTGTGCAAGGCCTCCAGGTAGTCCGGGAAACAACTGGCATCAATGGGGTCGGGCAAATGGTGCTGCTGATTGTCGCGGTGGTAGGCCGAGATCGGCACCAGATGATGGCCTTCGAGGTTCCAGATGCTGGCGCAGTCAATCTGATAGATATCGCAGGCGCTGCGGGTGATCAGCTCGGCGGCTTCTTGCAATGAATTATTGGTGGTGTAGCGATGGCGGGCCAGCAGCAGGATCAGCTCCTGTTGGGCGCGCACCCGCTCCAGGTGCTGCAGCTGTTCCTGCTGGGCGCGCTGGTTGAGTTCCAGGGCGATCTGCAGGCGGCTGTTCTGGTTCTCCAGGTCTGCCGTCGGGGCCGCAGTGGGGATTTCACTGAACAGGCCATCGACCACCATCAAGTAGCCGCGCAGCAGGTGGCGATTGTGTTGTTTGTAGGCTTCGCCCATTTCCAGCAGGCTCAGTGGGCCGTCGCTGGTGTGCAGGGTGTAGCGCACCAGGTAGTGAGGGCTATGGGTCAGTTGCTGCTGGATAGTGTCGTGCAACTCATAGCGCGCCTGGGGCTCCATCAGGCTGGCGTAGGGGGTGCCGAGCAGGGCGCACAGCTCGACCGCCGGCAGGCCGAATTGGCGCTCGCAGTTGGGGTCGAGGTAAAGGAGGGCCCAGCTTGCCTCATTAAGCCGCTCGAAACGCAGCATACCGAGGCGCGAAGGCACCGGTAACTGCGTCACTACCTCGGCCGCCATTCGGGCGACATCGGGTTGGCTTTTCATGGGGGAGACTCACTTGAAATAACGCGCACGGCGCCGGGCTCACGCCCTCTTTTCTGTTGCCTGCGGCAAGGTTGCATCATGCGGCGCGGGCTGACAAGAGAGGATGAAGGCTAAGTGCTATAAGGGGGTTATCGGCCGCGAGAGGGATTTCTGCAATCGAGGTGATGGAAGGTGTACAAACCTGTTTTGTGTGTCCAGCTTCCTACGGGGCAACAGGCAAAAAAAGCCCCGCCAAGTGGCGGGGTTGAGGTACGAGCGTGGCGCTCGAAAATCGTTGCAGCCAGGCCTCCTCGGTGAAGAGGAGGCCATGGCGACTTACAGCAGGATAGTGCGGATATCGTTCAGCAGTTGGCTCAGACGCTGGGTGAAGCGTGCAGCGGCGGCGCCGTTGATCACACGGTGATCGTAGGACAGCGACAGTGGCAGCATCAGCTTCGGCTGGAACGCTTTACCGTCCCACACAGGCTGGATAGTGGCCTTGGACACACCCAGGATCGCCACTTCCGGCGCGTTGACGATTGGCGTGAAGCCAGTGCCGCCAATGTGGCCGAGGCTGGAGATGGTGAAGCATGCGCCCTGCATGTCGTCCGGGGTGAGCTTCTTGTCGCGGGCCTTGGCAGCCAGTGCAGCGGCTTCCGCAGCGAGTTGCAGCAGGCTCTTCTGGTCGACGTTCTTGATGACCGGTACCAGCAGGCCATCCGGGGTGTCGACCGCAAAGCCGATGTGCACGTACTTCTTGCGAATGATCGCTTTGCCGCTTGGCGCCAGCGAAGCATTGAAGTCCGGCAGCTCCTTGAGCAGGTGCGCGCACGCCTTGAGCAGCAATGGCAGCACGGTCAGCTTCACGCCGGCCTTCTCGGCCACGGCTTTCTGCGCAACGCGGAAAGCTTCCAGGTCGGTGATGTCGGCCTGGTCGAACTGGGTCACGTGCGGGATGTTCAGCCAGCTGGCGTGCAGGCCGGCCGCGCCGATTTGCATCAGGCGGGTCATCGGCACTTCTTCGATTTCGCCGAAGCGGCTGAAGTCGACGGTGCGGATCGGCGGAATGCCCGAACCACCGGTAGCGCCGCCAGCAGCTGGCGCTTCCTTGGCCTTCTGCATCATGGCCTTGACGTAAACCTGCACGTCTTCCTTCAGCACGCGACCGTGAGGGCCAGTGGCCGACACAGCGCTCAGCTCAACGCCGAACTCACGGGCCAGCTGACGCACGGCAGGGCCGGCGTGCACCTTGGCGCCGCTTGCCGCTGGAGCGGCAGCAGCAGGGGCCGGAGCAGCCTCTGCTTTGGCAGCAGGCGCAGGGGCGGCAGCAGCCGGAGCCGGAGCCGATTCAGCCTTGGCAGCCGGAGCGGCCGCTGGTGCTGGAGCGGCAGCAGGTGCAGCGCCTTGTACTTTCAGCTTGAGGATGAAGTCGCCAGTGCCGACTTCGTCTTCCAGCTTGACCGCGATGCTTTCCACCACGCCGGCAGCCGGCGAAGGGATTTCCATGGAGGCCTTGTCGGACTCCAGGGTGATCAGCGACTGGTCGGCTTCGACGGTGTCGCCCACCTTGACCAGCAGCTCGATGATCTTGGCCTTGCCCGACGAACCGATGTCCGGGACATGGATGTCCTGGACGCTAGCGGCGGCAGGGGCAGCGGCCGGGGCCGGAGCGGCCTCGGCAGCAGCCGGTTTTTCAGCAGCAGGGGCAGGTGCAGCAGCGGCAGCAGGAGCCGCCGCAGGGGCCGCATCAGCGGCACCTTCGATTTCCAGCTCCAGCAGTTCGTCGCCTTCTTTCAGGCGGTCGCCCAGCTTCACTTTCAGGCTCTTGACCACGCCGGCCTTGGGAGCAGGGATTTCCATGCTCGCCTTGTCCGACTCCAGGGTCAGGATGCTCTGGTCGGCTTCGACGGTGTCGCCGACCTTCACAAACAGCTCGATTACTTCACCTTCACCGCTGCCGATGTCAGGTACGCGAATGAGTTCGCTCACAAAAAATCTCCTCAGCAGTCCAGTGGGTTGCGTTTTTCCGGGTTGATCCCGAACTTGACGATAGCGTCAGCCACCACCTTAGGTTCGATCTCACCACGGTCAGCCAAGGCTTCCAAGGCTGCCAACACCACGAAGTGACGGTCAACTTCGAAGAAGTGACGCAGCTTCTTGCGGCTGTCACTGCGGCCGAAACCGTCGGTGCCCAGGACTTTGAATTCCTTGGACGGGACCCACTGGCGAATTTGTTCAGCAAACAGTTTCATGTAGTCGGTCGATGCGATCACCGGGCCTTTACGGCCAGTCAGGCATTCTTCGACGAAGGTGCGCTGTGGCTTCTGGCCAGGGTGCAGGCGGTTGTGACGCTCTACGGCCAGGCCATCGCGACGCAGTTCGTTGAAGCTGGTCACGCTCCACACGTCAGCGCCGACGTTGAACTCGTCACGCAGGATCTTCGCCGCTTCACGCACTTCGCGCAGGATGGTGCCGGAGCCCATCAGCTGTACGTGGTGCGCCGCTTCCTTGGTGTCTTCTTCGAGCAGGTACATGCCCTTGATGATGCCTTCCTCGACACCGGCCGGCATGGCAGGTTGCTGGTAGGACTCGTTCATCACGGTGATGTAGTAGAAAACGTCCTGCTGCTCTTCGGTCATCTTCTTCATGCCGTCCTGGATGATCACCGCCAGCTCGTAGCCGTAGGTAGGATCAAAGGTGCGGCAGTTCGGGATGGTGGCAGCCAGGATGTGGCTGTGACCGTCTTCGTGTTGCAGGCCTTCGCCGTTCAGCGTGGTACGGCCGGCGGTGCCGCCGATCAGGAAGCCACGGGTACGGCTGTCGCCTGCTGCCCAAGCCAGGTCGCCGATACGCTGGAAACCGAACATCGAGTAGAAGATGTAGAACGGCAGCATCGGCTGGTTGTGGCTGGAGTACGAAGTACCGGCAGCGATGAAGGAGCTCATGGCGCCCGCTTCGTTGATGCCTTCTTCGAGGATCTGGCCCTTCTTGTCTTCCTTGTAGAACATCACCTGGTCTTTATCGACTGGCTCGTAGAGCTGGCCGACGGAGGAGTAGATGCCCAACTGACGGAACATGCCTTCCATACCGAAGGTACGGGCTTCGTCCGGGATGATCGGGACGATGCGCGGGCCGATGTCCTTGTCCTTGACCAGCTGCGCCAGGATGCGCACGAAAGCCATTGTGGTGGAAATTTCACGGTCGCCCGAGCCGTCGAGGATAGCCTTGAGGGTGCTCAGGTCTGGCGTCGGTACGCTGAAGCTGTTGGCGCGACGCTGTGGCACGAAACCACCCAGTGCGGCGCGGCGCTCGGCCAGGTAGCGGGCTTCGGCGCTGTTCGGCTCCGGCTTGAAGAACGGCAGGTTCTCCAGCTCTTCGTCCTTGACCGGGATGTCGAAGCGGTCGCGGAACAACTTCAGGCTGTCGACATCGACTTTCTTGGTGTTGTGCGCGGTGTTCTTCGCTTCGCCGGCACCGGTGCCATAACCCTTGATGGTCTTGGCCAGGATGACAGTCGGTTGTTCTTTGTGGTTGACCGCTTCGTGGTACGCCGCATAGACCTTGTACGGGTCGTGGCCGCCACGGTTGAGTTTCCAGATCTCGTCGTCGGACAGGTCGGCAACCATCGCCTTGAGTTCAGGCGTGTTGAAGAAGTGTTCACGCACGAACGCGCCGTCTTTGGCCTTGTAGTTCTGGTACTCGCCGTCGATGACTTCGTCCATGCGACGTTGCAGGATACCGTCGACATCCTTGGCCAGCAGTGGGTCCCAGAAACGGCCCCAGATGACTTTGGTCACGTTCCACTGAGCACCGCGGAACACGCCTTCGAGTTCCTGGATGATCTTGCCGTTGCCGCGAACCGGGCCGTCGAGGCGCTGCAGGTTGCAGTTGATGACGAAGATCAGGTTGTCCAGCTTCTCGCGGCCGGCCAGGGAGATGGCGCCCAGGGATTCCGGCTCGTCACACTCGCCGTCGCCCAGGAAGCACCAGACTTTCTGCTTGCCTTCAGGGATGAAGCCACGGGCTTCCAGGTACTTCATGAAACGTGCCTGGTAGATCGCTTGAATTGGACCCAGACCCATGGAAACGGTCGGGAACTGCCAGAAATCAGGCATCAGCCAAGGGTGCGGGTACGACGACAGGCCGTTACCGTCCACTTCCTGGCGGAAGTTGTTCATGTGTTCTTCGGTGATGCGGCCTTCCATGAACGCACGGGCGTAGACGCCTGGCGAGGTGTGGCCCTGGAAGTAGATCAGGTCGCCGCCGTGTTCGTCGGTCGGGGCCTGGAAGAAGTAGTTGAAGCCGATGTCATACAGGGTTGCGCTGGAAGCGAAGCTGGAGATGTGACCGCCCAGGTCCGAATCTTTCAAGTTCGTGCGCATTACCATCGCCATGGCGTTCCAACGTACCAGCGAGCGAATGCGGCGTTCCATGAACAGGTCGCCAGGCATGCGTGCTTCGTGGGTAACGGGGATGGTGTTGCGGTATGGCGTAGTGATGGCGTAAGGCAGTTGCGAGCCGCTGCGGGTCGCGAGTTCGCCCATACGGGTCATCAGGTAATGAGCACGGTCTTCGCCTTCTTTGTCGAGAACCGATTCCAGGGCGTCCAGCCATTCCTGGGTTTCGACGGGATCGAGGTCTTGCATGGCTTGCTCCAGGGCGGAAAGGCTACCAGAATCGGTTGCCTGAAGTTTGCGACTGGCCTTGTGGGCAGACGACATAAATTCTTGGATGGCCGAAGGTTGCTTCGGCGTCCTGTAGTTTTACTACAAATCGTCGGCCATTTCAGCCTTTCGAATGTATATACGAGTAGTAAAACTACACAAGACTGAGCGTATGGCTCGGTCTGGCTGGTGAGCATAATCGTTATTGTTGATCTTTTGCGAACAAGAAAAGGTGAAAGTTTGATGTTGGCTGCCAAAATGAAATTAATTTCAGCTATTTATCACCTTTGTTCGACAGTCCTTCATAGAGCGTGGTTCTTGCGTTCACAACTACACGCCCTTTACGCGCCGATCAAGGATAGACCATGAGCCTTCCAACGCTGGTCGAACTGCCAGCCATTCTTTTGCCAAAAGCCCAGCGGGCCGAGCAGTCATTTCGTGACGCAGTGGCCGCGCTGGACGACGATCATGGACTTTCTGCGTGGACGCCGCAACGGTGGGCCGACTTCGCCCGCGTGTGCGCCGCCAGTGATTTCGTCATTGAACAGAGTGTTCGTGACCCTTTGATGTTGCTGGAGCTGGTGGCCTGGGGCGAGCTGGACCGTGGTTTTGCGCCCGGCGAGCTGTGCGGGCAGATCGCTGGCGCTGTGCAACAAGCCGAAACAGAAGATGAGCTGGGCCGCGTGCTGCGTCGCCAGCGTACGCGCCAGCAAGTGCGCATCATCTGGCGCGACCTCACCCGCCAGGCGGACCTGGTGCAAACCTGCCGCGACCTGTCCGACATGGCCGACGCCAGCATCGACCAGGCCTACCAATGGCTGTACCAGCGCCACTGCGTGCAGTTCGGTACGCCCACCGGCCGGCGCAGCGGCGAGCCGCAGCACATGGTGATCCTCGGCATGGGCAAGCTCGGTGCCGTGGAGCTGAACCTGTCGTCGGATATCGACCTGATCTTCGCCTACCCCGAAGGCGGCGAGACCGTTGGCGTCAAACGCTCCCTGGACAACCAGGAATTCTTTATCCGACTTGGTCAAAAACTGATCAAGGCCCTCGACCCGATGACCGTCGATGGCTTCGTGTTCCGCGTCGACATGCGCCTGCGCCCTTACGGTTCGGCGGGCGCGCTGGTGCTCAGCTTCAACGCTCTGGAACAGTACTACCAGGATCAGGGCCGTGACTGGGAGCGCTACGCCATGATCAAGGCGCGGGTGGTCGCCGGCGACCAGGCAGCGGGCGCGCAATTGCTCGACATGCTGCGGCCGTTCGTCTACCGCCGCTACCTGGACTTCTCCGCGATCGAAGCGCTGCGCACCATGAAGCAGTTGATCCAGCAGGAAGTGCGGCGCAAAGGCATGGCCGACAACATCAAGCTGGGCTCGGGTGGCATCCGTGAAGTGGAATTTATCGCCCAGGCATTCCAACTGATCCACGGCGGTCGCGACCTCAGCCTGCAACAGCGGCCGCTGCTCAAGGTGCTTGGCACGCTGGAAGGGCAGGGCTACCTGCCGCCTGCGGTGATCGCCGAGTTGCGCAATGGCTACGAATTCCTGCGGTACACCGAGCACGCGATCCAGGCGATTGCCGACCGGCAGACGCAGATGCTTCCGGACAGTCCGGAAGACCAGGCGCGCATTGCCTTTATGCTCGGCTTTGCTGATTGGGCCGCCTTCCATGAGCGCCTGATGCACTGGCGCGGTCGCGTGGACTGGCACTTCCGCCAAGTGATTGCCGATCCGGACGAAGAAGAGGGCGAAGAAAGCGAATTGGTCGTGGGCGGTGAGTGGTTGCCGCTGTGGGAAGAGTCCCAAGACGAAGACGCAGCCTGCCGCCAACTGGCCGAAGGCGGTTTCACCGATGCGCCCAAGGCACTCAAGGCCCTGGCCGGCCTGCGTGGCAGCCCGCAACTGCGCGCCATGCAGCGCCTGGGGCGCGAACGGCTGGATGCCTTTATTCCGCGCCTACTCGCCCAAGCTGTTGAGCATGCCAACCCGGACCTGGTGCTGGAACGCGTGCTGCCGCTGGTGGAAGCCGTCGCCCGGCGTTCCGCTTATCTGGTGCTGCTCACGGAAAACCCCGACGCCCTGCGTCGGCTGTTAACCCTGTGCGCCGCCAGCCCGTGGATCGCCGAGCAGATCACACGCTTCCCGCTGTTGCTCGATGAATTGCTCAACGAAGGCCGCCTGTTCAAGCCACCGTTGGCGCCGGAGCTGGCTGCCGAGCTGCGCGAGCGCCTGACGCGCATCCCGGAGGACGACCTGGAGCAACAGATGGAGGCCCTGCGGCACTTCAAGCTGGCCCACCGCCTGCGCGTGGCCGCCTCGGAAATCGCCGGCAGCCTGCCGCTGATGAAAGTCAGCGATTACCTGACCTGGCTCGCCGAGGCCATCCTCGAACAAGTGCTGGCCCTGGCCTGGCGCCAGACTGTCGCGCGCCACGGCTCGCCGCAGCGTTTGGACGGGACCCTGTGCGATCCTGGGTTCATCATTGTCGGTTATGGGAAAGTCGGCGGGATCGAACTGGGGCATGGTTCGGACCTGGACCTGGTGTTTATCCACGATGGCGATCCACAAGCGGAAACCGATGGCGCCAAGCCGATCGACGGGGCGCAGTTCTTTACGCGCCTGGGCCAGCGCATCATTCACTTGCTGACCACGCAGACCAACTCCGGCCAGTTGTACGAAGTCGACATGCGCCTGCGGCCTTCCGGCGCGTCTGGTTTGCTGGTGAGTTCGCTGGGCGCGTTTGACCGCTATCAACAAAATGAAGCCTGGACCTGGGAGCATCAGGCGCTGATCCGCGCGCGGGTGCTGGTGGGCAGCCAGGATGTGGGACAGGCATTCGAGCAGGTACGGGCTAAAGTGTTGGGGCAGGAGCGCGACCTGGCGAAGCTGCGCCAGGAGGTCAGCGAGATGCGTGCCAAGATGCGCGACAACCTGGGCACCAAGACCACGGCGGCCGGCACTGGCGCCAATGCCTTCGAGGCCACGGCGGCGTTCGACCTCAAGCAGGACGCCGGAGGTATCGTCGATATTGAATTTATGGTGCAATACGCGGCTTTGGCGTGGTCTGCGCAACATCCATCGTTGCTGCGCTACACCGACAATATCCGCATTCTGGAAGGCCTGGAGCAGGTGGGCTTGATGCCCGCCGCCGATGCCCATTTGCTGCGCGAGGTGTATAAGGCCTACCGTTCCGCTGCGCACCGCCAGGCCTTGCAAAACGAGGCCGGTACGGTGGCCGGGGATCAGTTCGCCGACGAACGGCGCCAGGTGATGCGAATCTGGAAAGAGCTGGGGTTAAGCTGATTAATTGAATGACGCCAATCCAATGTGGAAATCGGCTTTATGTGGGAGCCGGGCTTGTGTGGGAGCTGGCTTGCCTGCGATTGCATCACCTCGGTATTACTGGTATTCCGAGGCGCCTGCATCGCGGGCAAGCCCGGCTCCCACACAAGCCAGCTCCCAGATAAAGCGCGACCTACAGAAATTTTCGATGCGGGGAGGCACAGGCCTCCCCGCATCGTTTGTGGAAACTACATGAATATTCTGATCGTTGGGCCCAGTTGGGTCGGTGACATGGTGATGGCGCAGACACTGTTCCAGTGCCTGCGCATGCGTTACCCGGACTGCCAGATCGACGTGCTCGCCCCCGAGTGGAGCCGGCCGATCCTCGAGCGCATGCCTGAAGTGCGCAAGGCCTTGAGCTTCCCGCTCGGCCACGGGGCCCTGGAACTGGCAACGCGCCGTCGCATCGGTAAATCCCTGGCGGGCGAATACGACCAGGCGATCCTGCTGCCCAACTCGCTCAAGTCGGCGTTGGTGCCTTACTTTGCCGGCATCCCCAAGCGCACCGGCTGGCGTGGCGAGTTCCGCTACGTGCTGCTCAATGACGTGCGCACGCTGGACAAAGCCCGCTACCCACTGATGATCGAACGCTTCATGGCCCTGGCCTATGAGCCGGGTGCCGAGTTGCCCAAGCCGTATCCGCGCCCGAGCTTGCAGATCGACCCGCTGAGCCGCGACGCCGCCCTGGCCAAGTTCGGCCTGACCCTGGATCGCCCGGTATTGGCCTTGTGCCCCGGGGCTGAGTTTGGCGAGTCCAAGCGCTGGCCGTCGGAGCATTACGCCAAGGTCGCTGAGGCCAAGATCCGCGAAGGCTGGCAGGTGTGGCTGTTTGGTTCGAAGAAGGACCACCCGGTGGGTGAGGACATCCGCCAGCGCCTGATTCCGGGCCTGCGCGAAGAGGCAGTGAACCTCAGCGGCGACACGTCCCTGGCCGAGGCCATCGACTTGCTGTCCTGCGCCGATTCGGTGGTGTCCAATGACTCCGGCCTGATGCACGTGGCCGCGGCGCTGAACCGCCCCCTGGTGGCGGTGTACGGCTCCACCTCGCCGGGCTTCACCCCGCCATTGGCCGACCAGGTCGAAGTGGTGCGCCTGGGCCTGGAGTGCAGCCCGTGTTTTGATCGCACCTGCCGTTTCGGTCACTACAACTGCATGCGGCAATTACTGCCGCAGCCGGTGAACGAGGCCTTGCAGCGGTTGCAGGGCTCTGTGGTCGAGGTCCGATAGTTTGCGCGTACTGGTAATCAAGACCTCATCCCTGGGCGACGTGATCCATGCCTTGCCGGCACTGACCGATGCCGCGCGGGCGATCCCCGGCATTCAATTCGACTGGGTGGTGGAAGAGGGCTTCGCCGAGATCCCCACCTGGCACCCGGCGGTCGACAAGGTGATCCCGGTAGCGATCCGCCGCTGGCGCAAGAACCTCTGGCAGACCATCAAGAGTGGCGAATGGCGGCGTTTCAAGCAGCGCATCCAGTCGACCAAATACGACTTGGTGATCGACGCCCAGGGCCTGCTCAAAAGCGCCTGGTTGACCCGCTATGTGCGGGCGCCGGTGGCGGGGTTCGACAAGAACTCGGCCCGAGAGCCCATCGCTGCGCGCTTCTATTCCCGGCGCCTGGCCGTGGCCCGTGGGCAACACGCGGTGGAGCGCCTGCGCCAGCTGTTTGCCGTAGCGCTGGGTTACGACCTGCCCAAGGGCCTGGGCGATTACGGCCTGAGTGTCGAAAAACTGCTCGGCCTACCGCCCAAGAAACCCTTTGTACTGCTGCTGCACGGCACCACCTGGGACACCAAGCACTGGCCCGAAGCCTACTGGCGCGAACTGGCCGAACGCATGGGGCGCCTGGGCGTGGACGTGAAATTGCCGTGGGGCAACGCCGCCGAAAAAGCCCGCGCCGAACGCCTGGCCCAGGGCCTGCAAAACGCCGAAGTACTGCCCAAGTTGAACCTGGCCGGTGTCGCCCGGGTACTGGCCGGCGCCCGCGCCTGTGTGGCGGTGGACACCGGTCTCGGCCACCTGGCTGCCGCGTTGGATGTGCCGACCATTTCCCTGTTCGGCCCGACCAACCCTGGCCTCACCGGCGCCTACGGCAAGGGCCAGATTCACCTGGCCAGCGACTTCCCCTGTGCGCCGTGCCTGCAAAAACACTGTACCTATCAACCGACGGCCGACGACCTGCGTCGGTTCGACATCAAGCGCGAGTCGCCCCTGTGCTTCACGCGCCTGAACCCTGAGCGTGTGGCAAGCCGACTGAGCACGTTGTTATTGGCTGAGGAGCTGCACTGATGCAACTGGCTTTTGTTCTGTACAAATATTTCCCCTTCGGGGGCCTGCAGCGTGACTTCATGCGCATCGCCCTGGAGTGCCAGCAGCGCGGCCATCAGATTCGTGTCTACACGCTGATCTGGGAAGGCGATATCCCACCCGGCTTTGAAGTGCTGGTGGCGCCGGTCAAGGCGTTCTTCAACCATCGGCGCAACGAAAAGCTCAGTGCCTGGATGGCCGCCGACCTGGCCAAGCGCCCGGTGGACCGCTTGATCGGCTTCAATAAAATGCCTGGCCTGGATGTGTACTACGCCGCCGACGGCTGCTTTGAAGACAAGGCGCAAAACCTGCGCCACTCGCTGTACCGCTATTTTGGTCGCTACAAGCACTTCGCTGATTACGAGCGCGCGGTGTTCGCCAAGGAGGCCAAGACTGAAGTCCTGATGATCTCCGAAGTGCAGCAGCCGCTGTTCATCAAGCATTACGACACGCCGCTGGAACGCTTCCACCTGCTGCCGCCGGGCATTGCCCAGGACCGTCGTGCGCCGCCGAATGCCGCCGAAATCCGTGAAGGGTTCCGCAAGGAATTCAACCTGGGCGCTGACGACCTGCTGCTGGTGCAAATTGGCTCGGGCTTCAAGACCAAGGGTGTCGACCGCAGCCTCAAGGCCGTGGCCGCGCTGCCGGCGGAGCTGAAAAAACGCACGCGCCTGTTTGTAATCGGCCAGGACGACCCCAAAGTATTCCAATTGCAAAGTGCGACGCTGGGCCTGGGGGACAACGTGCAGTTCCTCAAGGGCCGCAGTGATATCCCGCGTTTTCTACTGGGCGCCGACCTGTTGATCCACCCGGCGTACAACGAAAACACCGGCACCGTATTGCTTGAAGCCCTGGTGGCCGGGTTGCCGGTGCTGGTCTCGGCCGTATGTGGGTATGCCCATTACATCGCTGAAGCCGACAGCGGCCTGGTGCTGGATGAGCCGTTCGAACAGAACCAGCTCAACCAGTACCTGACGCACATGCTCACCGACACTGCACAGCGCGCGGCCTGGAGCCGCAATGGCTTGGCCTTCGCTGAGACGGCCGACCTCTACAGCATGCCGCAGCACGCTGCGGATGTGATTCTGGCGGAGCCAAAACGATGAAGTTGATTCTTGCCGAACCGTTCAAGACTTTGTGGGCCGGGCTTGATGCCTTTGCCGAAGTCGAGAAACTGCAAGGTGAAGTATTCCGTGAACTGGCGGCGCGTCGCACCCTGCGTACCGAGGTGGATGGCCGTCCGTATTTCGTGAAGATCCACCGTGGCATCGGCTGGGGCGAGATCTTCAAGAACCTGATCACCGCCAAGCTGCCGGTACTCGGCGCCGGCCTTGAGTGGTCGGCGATTCATCGCTTGCAGGAACTCGGCGTGCCGACGATGACCGGCGTGGCCTTCGGCGAGAAGGGCAGCAACCCGGCGGACCAGCACTCGTTCATCATCACCGAAGAGCTGGCGCCGACCCTCAGCCTCGAAGATGTAACCCTCAACTGGGTGACGCAACCGCCTGCCCCCGCGTTGCGGCACGCCCTCACGGCCGAGCTGGCGCGCATGGTGGGCGACATGCACCGGGGTGGCGTCAATCATCGCGATTGCTACCTGTGCCACTTCTTGCTGGATACGTCGAAACCTATCGACGCGAACAACATCAAGCTGTCGGTGATCGACCTGCACCGCGCGCAACTGCGCGCCCATCTGCCGTTGCGCTGGCGCGACAAGGACCTGTCCGCGCTGTACTACTCGGCGCTGGAGATCGGCCTGACCCGCCGCGACAAATTGCGCTTCCTCAAGGGCTACTTCCGCCAGCCGCTTCGCCAGATCCTGGCCGAGCAATCGGCGTCGTTGAGCCTGATGCAGCGCAAGGCCGACAAGCTCTATGCGCGCAAGCAACGTTACGGGGATGCGATCTGATGGCGGGTTGGAACCTGGAACCTGCTTACGCCCACCTGGCGGATGATTTTGGGAGCCTCGAAGCCGTGTTCGCCCTGCAGGGCGAGCGGCTGACCCGCGACCCACTGTCAGAAGTGATCCGCGTGGAGCGTGGCGGGGTCAATTATTACGTCAAACGCTACACCGGCGCCGGCAAGGGCCTGCGGCGCTACCTGGGCAAGCCGCGGGTCAAGTCCGAATGGCAGAACCTCAAGCGCTTCGCCAAGTGGGGCATTCCCACGGCGGATGTGGTCGCCTGGGGCCTGGAGCGCAAGGGTCTGGCCTACGACCGTGGGGCGATGATCACGCGTGAACTGCCGAGGACCGAAGACCTGTCGGTGCTGGCCGAGCGTCACGATGCGCGCCTGCGCGACCCCAAGTGGGTCGACGCGGTGAGCCGCCAGCTCGCCGAATACACGCGCACCATGCACGATCACCGCTTTACCCATAACGACTTGAAGTGGCGCAACCTGCTGATCGACGATCAGTCCACGCTGTACCTGATCGACTGCCCCAACGGCGATTTCTGGCGCGGGTTCTGGCTCAAGTACCGCATCACCAAAGACCTGGCCTGCCTGGACAAGGTGGCCAAGTATCACCTGTCCGCCACCCAGCGCCTGCGGTTCTACATGCAATACCGTCAGCGCCGGCACCTGAGTGCATCGGATAAAGAGCGTATTCGCCACGTGGTGAAGTTTTTCGAGGGACGCGAATGAGTGATTTCCTGGCGGCTGAAGACCGTGCGCTACTGGAGCGCAACGGTTTGGCGACCTTCGACGCCCTGTGGGCCAAGCAATTGGACGCAGTGGACGAACCCAATACCAGTCGCGGGGGCTGGAGCAGCGTGTTTCGCCTCGAACTCGACGGCCACGGTTACTACCTCAAGCGCCAGAGCAACTACCTGACGCGCAGCCTGCACCGGCCCTTTGGCGAGCCGAGTTTCTCCCGCGAATTTCGCAATATCAGCCGTTACCGCAAGCTCGGCATCCCTGCCTTGCAGGCCGCGTTCTATGGCGAGCGTAACGTCGCCGGCGAGCACCGCGCGATGCTGCTGACCCGTGCGCTGGACGGTTGGAATGACCTGGATTCGTTGCTGGAGCAGTGGTCGCAGTTGAGCGACGCCCAGCACAGCGCGATCCTGTTGGCTTGCGGCCAACTGGCGCGTCGGCTGCACGGCGTTGGCCAGGTGCATGGCTGTTTTTACCCCAAGCATATTTTTATGCAGGCCACCGGTGACGGCTATGCCGCGCAGTTGATCGACCTGGAGAAAACCCGCCCGCTGCTGTTCGGCTGGCGCGATCGGGTCAAGGACCTGGAGCCGCTGTTGCGCCGGGCGCCGCAGTGGTCTGACGAGCAAGTGCGCCAGCTCTTGGCCGCCTACCTCGACCAACCCAAAGACAGCGCGCTGGTCGCCACCTGGCTACAGAAATTGACCGCCCGCCGCAGCCACAAGGAAAACCGTTGATGCGTTTGTCCGAGCTGAAAAGCGCCGGCCGCACGCCGGACTTGCCCCTGACCCTGACGCTGGCCGATGCGGCGGGCCCTGGCCAGTTGCAACTGCTGAGCCTGTTGCGCGTGTTGCCGGGCGAGCGGTACGTGGGCGCGGGCGTCTGGCGCGGCCGTCCGGTATTGGCCAAGTTACTGGTGGGCAGCAAGGCCGCGCGGCACTTTCAGCGTGAACTCAGCGGCGTGCGCTTGCTGGCCGAGCAAGGCCTGACCACACCGTTGTTGCTGGCCGATGGCTTGCAGGAAGGCGAGGGCGGTTGGTTGCTGTTCGAATTCATCGAGGGCGCCGAAAGCCTGGCGGATGCCTGGCAGGCCGTCGAAGGGTTGCCGCCGTTGGCGGACGAACAAACCGCAGTGCTGGCCGAAGCGCTGGGCGCAATTGCGCAGATGCACACCAAGGGGCTTTGGCAGGAAGACCTGCACCTGGACAATCTGCTGCGTCAGGACGGCAAGCTTTACCTGATCGATGGCGCCGGGATCCGCGCCGAAGAGGCGGGCAAGCCGCTGTCGCGCAACCGTGTGCTGGAAAACCTCGGGGTGTTTTTCGCCCAATTGCCAAAAAATCTCGCGCCGTTCACCGAAGAGCTGCTGGTTTATTACCTGCTTGCCAATGGCGAGCACGCCCTGCCGCTGGAAGCTTTGGAGAAACAGGTGCGCAAAGTCAGCGCCTGGCGTCTCCGGGACTTCCTGAACAAGGTCGGTCGCGAATGCACGCTGTTCAGCGTGGTGCGAGGCGCCTTCGCCTTGCGCGCGATTCGTCGCGAAGAAGAAGCGGCGATGCTGCCCGTGCTGGAGCAGGCCGATACGCTGCTGGACCAGGGGCATTTGTACAAGACCGGTGGCGCCGCCAGCGTGGCCAAGGTTGAAGTGGCCGGTCGGCCATTGGTGATCAAGCGCTACAACATCAAAGGCTTCGCCCACTGGCTCAAGCGCTTCTGGCGCCCGAGCCGAGCCTGGCATTCCTGGCGCGAAGGCAACCGCTTGGCCTTCCTCGGCATCGCCACGCCCAAACCGCTGGCCGTGCTGGAAAAGCGCTTCCTGTGGCTGCGCGGCCGCGCGTACCTGATCACCGAATACCTGCCTGGCCCGGACATCATCGAACGCTTCGCGCCGTACGTTGAAAACGGCGACGCCCCGGAAAACGAACTGCTGGCGCTGGATCACCTGTTTGCCGAACTGATCCGCGAGCGCATCAGCCATGGCGACTTCAAGGGGCATAACCTGTTCTGGGACAAGGACCGCTGGTCCCTCATCGACCTGGACGCGATGTGCCAACACACCTCCACCGCCAGCTTCGCCCCGGCGTACGCCAAGGACCGTGCACGGTTCATGCGTAACTGGCCATCGGAGAGTGCGTTGTACAAACTCATCGATCAGCGCTTGCCAGCTCAGGTCTGATCGCGGTCAAAATGTGGGAGCGGGCTTGCCCGCGAATAGGGTGTGTCAGTTAGTGCATTTGTTGCTGACCTAACGCATTCGCAGGCAAGCCAGCTCCCACATGAGCCTTGTGGTGGTTTTAGAATTGGTACTCGGCGCCAGCACCGGCGTACCACGAGCGGCCAGGAGCGGCTTCGTAGTAACGGTTGTTGCCGTCGCCGACGATCACCGAGCCGACGTATTGGCGGTCGAGCAAGTTGTCTAGGCGCAGGGTCTGGTGGAAGGTCCAGTGTTCGACTTTCTGCTCAAAACGTGCGCGCCAGTTGAAGACGCTGTAGGCCGGCGCGGCACGCTGGCTGTTGGTGTCTTCGACATAGACCTTGCTGCGGTACAGGCCTTCGATGGCGGTGCTGACCCAGTCGCGGGGTTTCCAGTTGAGCTCGGCGAACAGCGTGGTTTGCGGTACGCCGGGCAGGTAATTGCCCTTGTCGACGGCGGTGCTGCCGCCGCTGACGAAGTCGCTGTCGTAGGTGGCTTGCAGGCGGGTGTAGGCGAGGTTGGCGGTCCACTGTTCGCTGAGTTGGCTTTCGACGCCCAGTTCGAAGCCGCGACGCAGGGTGCGACCGGCATTCTGGTAGCTGGTGCGACCGCCCAGGGATTGATAGACCACCAGTTCATCCTCGGTGGTTATCTGGAAGACCGCCGCGTTGATGCGTGTGTTGTTGAGCTGGGCCTTCAAGCCCACCTCGTACTGGGTGCTTTCGGAAGGCTTGAGACCGAAGTTGAAGCCCTCGATGCTGCCCGGTGCGTAGGCCAATTCCGCCTGGGTCGGTGTTTCGAAGCCTTTGCCGGCACTGACATAACCATGCAGCTGCGGGGTGAACGCATACATCACGCTCATCGACGGCGTGTTTTTTTGATAGGTCTTGTTGCCGCTGGAATCGCCGTTGCTGAGGAATTGGTCGTCGACGTCCAGCTCCATGGTGCTGTGGCGGACCCCGGCTTGCAGGGTCCAGCGATCGAGGGCCCAGTTGGCCTGGATATAGGGGTCGAGGCTGCGGGCGGTGTCGATTTCATCACGGCGTAGTTGGCCTTTCACGCCGAGGGTGTTGCCACTGTAGTTCTGGTAACCGTGGCGACTGTCCTCGCTCTGGTCGAAGTCCAGGCCGGTGATGATCATCAGCTCGCCCGGTGCACTTTCGATGGGCTGCATCCAGCGCACGCTGCCGCCGTAGAACTTGCGGTCGAATTGCACCACGCCGCCGCCGCGTTCGTTGGCCGGGGTGCCTCTGGGGATCGACAGGTACTGAATCACACTCCGCCGCCCTGTATACGCATTCACCTGCAACGTCGCATCACCGATGTAACGTTCGTAATTCATCCCCAATTGCTGATGGTCGATACTTTTTCGCGTGTTGTACGTCAGTGCATTGGCGCTTACCGAGCGCGGATCGGCCTTGTACGCCGCCCACGTCTGCCCCAGCGGATCCTGCGTGCCGTTTTGCTCCAGGCTGCTGTAGATCAGTGCCAGCTTGCTGTCGTCATCCGGCTGCACGTTGAGCTTGGCAAAGGTTTGGTCGCGGCGCGCGCTGCTGTGGTCGCGGTAGCCGTTGGTGTCCATGCGCGAGGCGTCGAGCACGAAGCCTGCGCCATTCGCTGCGCCCTCGGCGGTCAGGTGGTTCTTGTTCAAGCCGTCGCTGCCCACCAGGGTTTCGGCGCCAATGCGCGGCGGGCCTTCGCCGTCGCGGGAGAACATCTGGATCACGCCGCCAGCATTGCTGCCATACAAGGTGGCCGCAGGACCGCGCAGCACTTCGATGCGCTCGGCGGTGTCGAGGTTGAAGGTGGCAGCCTGGCCTTGGCCGTCCGGGGTGCTCGCAGGGATGCCGTCGGCAATCAATTTGAGACCGCGCACACCAAAGGCCGAGCGGGCGCCGAAGCCGCGGGAAGAAATCTGTAGGTCTTGGGCGTAGTTCTGGCGGTTCTGCACCACCAGACCCGGCACGCGGGCCAGCGCCTCGGAGGCATTGATGCCCAGTTGGCCATCGCTGATCTGCTCCCGGCTGATGCCGTCCACCGAGTAGGGCAGGTCGAACGTCGGGCTGGCGTTGCGCGAGCCGGTGACCACGCTGGGGTCGAGCACCAGTGGTGCGTCCTCGGCGCGGGCAGCATCGCTCAAGGCGAAAAGGCCGGGCATCAGCAGGGTGAAGCGAGTGAGGGTTTTCATGGGGTCAGCCAAAATCTATGGCGCATAGGACGTAAACGCGCAAAAGAGCGCGAGTTTAGTGGTTCGGGCAGTTTTTTCCATTTCGGATATTTCCCACAGGGGGCATCGGTGTCGGGGGCTGGGGTACCCAACATGGCGCTGCTAGCATCGCAGACCACTCGGAGGGCTGTGCATGACGTTGAAAATGACTGCTGCAATGAGCGCCGCATGCGTTGTATTGAGTGGCTGTGGAACGTTGAATACGGTATTACGTGATGATATGGCCGCTACCCGTGAACTGCGCAAGCAAAAGACCTATTGCCAGGCCATACCTCGCGTCTACAGCGGCGCTGCATTCGGCTTCTGCCTTCTGAACGCGCCGCCGGACTTCACGGGCGTGCTTGTGCCGTGGGTGCTGGTGGACATCACCGCCTCAAGCGTTGCTGATACCGTCGTGCTGCCCTATACGATCTACCGGCAGACTGCCGATGGCAACATAGGCATTTATTGGCGGCCAGGCCGCTCCTGACGAGTGCCTGAACAGTGTAAACATGACGTAAGTCGCGGCGCTTTAAGTCTTTGGGATAGTAGGAGTTAGCTGTGAGTCGTAGTTGCAAGGCCATGTTCATGTCTGCCCTGCTGCTGGTTTCCGGTTGCGGCACAATCAACACCGTGTTTCGCCCGGACGTTGTAACCAGCCAGAACCTCAAGGACTCCCGTAGCCATTGCGAAAGCGTACCGCGTATCTACAGCGGCATGATCTACGGCTTTTGTACGCTCAATGGCGAGCCCAGGGCTGGAAAAAGCCTGAAGGACCAAACGCTGACGGACCATGCGGGCAACGCCCTCCCGATCGTCGCCATCGAGTTCGTTGCCTCCGGCGTACTGGACACACTGGTGCTGCCCTACACGATCTACCGACAGAACAAGGACGGCAGCATTGAGATCTTCCGCTAGTTCCGCTCGCCGTTTGCCGCTAACAGCTTTGCCCTGCTTTTAAGCTATAATCCCGCCCTTTAGCTGTTTCCTGCCCAGGCAGGAGGCACACTTTTTTCAGGCGCAACCCGCCTGCATGCAGACTAAAAGAGGCTAGACCCCTGTGGCATTGACGATTCTTGGCCTGTCCGGCGCCCTTAGCCATGATCCTTCCGCAGCCTTGTATATCGACGGCAAGCTGATCGCGGCCGCCGAAGAAGAGCGCTTCGTACGCGACAAACATGCAAAGAACCGCATGCCCTACGAATCGGCGAAGTTCTGCCTGGAACAGGCCGGCATCAAGCCTTCCGACGTTGACGTGGTGGCGATCCCGTTCGCCCCGATCAGCCTGTTCGGCGAGGCCCGCTGGCACTACGCCAAGCGTTACTGGTATGCCCCGGACCGCGCCCTCGACGCGATCCTGATGGGCAACCGTCGCTACAAGCGTTATCGCAACAAGATCGTCTGGTGCCTGGAACAACTGGGCTTCGACCCGAAGAAAATCAAGATCGAGCCGGTGGAGCACCACCTGGCCCACGCGTCCAGTGCCTACCACTGCTCCGGCTTCCAGGAGAAAACCGCGATCCTCGGCATCGACGGTAAAGGCGAGTACGCCACCACGTTCTTCGGCTATGGCGAGAACGGCAAGATCCACAAGATCAAGGAATTCTACGACCCGGACTCCCTGGGCGGCCTGTACGGCGCGATCACCGAGTTCCTCGGTTTCGAGATGCTCGACGGTGAGTTCAAGGTCATGGGCATGGCGCCGTATGGCGATGCCAGCAAGTACGATTTCTCGCGTCTGGCCTCGTTTGAGAACGGCGAGCTGGTGATCAACACCGACTACGCCAACGTCATCGGCCTGCGCCGTTATAAAGAAAAGGGCAAGGGGTTCTACTTCTCGCCAAAACTGATCGAGTGGCTGGGGCCGAAGCGCGAAGGTGATATCGCCGACGAGCCGTACATCCATTACGCCGCCAGTATGCAGGCACTGTTCGAGAAGCTGGCCCTGCAGATGATCGACCACTACCTGGGCGACATCCTGAAAGACACCGGCAAGCTGGCCTTCGCCGGCGGTTGCGCGCTGAACGTCAAGCTGAACCAGAAAATCATCGCCCGTGACGACGTGAAGGAGCTGTTCGTGCAGCCCGCGTCCGGCGATGCCGGCACTGCCGTGGGGGCGGCGGCCTATGTGTCCCACGCCCGTGGTGTACCGGTCGAGAAGATGGAACACGTCTACCTCGGCCCGTCCTACAGCAACGAAGACGTGATTGCCGCGTGCGCCAAACACGAGAGCAAGCCGAACTGGCGCAAGATCGAAAACATGCCCCAGCGCATCGCCAAGATCATGGTCGACGGCAACCCGGTGGCCTGGTTCCAGGGCCGCATGGAGTTTGGTCCGCGTGCCCTGGGCGGTCGTTCGATCATCGGTTGCCCGAGCGCCACTGGCGTGGCTGACCGTATCAACCACCAGATCAAGTTCCGCGAGCGCTGGAGGCCTTTCTGCCCGTCGATGCTCGACACCGTGGCTCCGCAGATGATCAAGGTCGACCACCCGGCGCCGTTCATGACCTTCACCTTTGAAGTGGCCGAAGAGTGGAAAACCCGCGTGCCGGAAGTGGTCCATGAAGATGGCACCTCCCGTGCCCAGGTGCTCAAGCGCGAATACAACCCGCGCTACTACGACATGATGAAGGAACTGGAAGTCCTCACCGGCAACGGCGTGTCCCTGAACACCTCGCTCAACCGTCGCGGCGAAGCGATGATCTGCTCGCCGACCGACGCGCTGAACATGTTCTTCGGCTCCGACCTGCAGTATCTGATCATGGAAGACATCCTGGTCGTCAAAGACGGCGTGGACCCTTATGACGCGCTCGGCTGACCGCCACGTCCTGCAGTTCTGTCATAGCTATGACGGACCGTTCCTGGACTGCGCGCGACAGTACGCCAGTTTGTTCGCAGGGTCTGGCTACAAGGTGACGACGGTGTTCCTTACCGGGGTCGCCGACCCCGAGGTGGCCGCCGGTTGTGCCAGCGATGAAGTGCTGTTCATGGCGTACAGCTCCAAGGCCGTTCGCGGCCTGAAGCTGTCGGCCATTGCCGAGCTGCGCAAGATCGCGGCATCGCGCAACTTCAGTTTTTGCATTGCCCATCGTTTCAAGCCTATCTACGTGGCCTTGCTGGCCACGCGGTTGCCGGTGATCGGTGTGCATCACGCCTTTGGCGATTATCAGCGCCGCAGCCGCAAGCTGTTTGCCGGGTTATTCCGCAAGCGCCTGAGTTTGCTGGGCGTGTCTGACGCGGTGCGTGACGACATGCGCCGCTGCCTCCCGGCCTGGCCGGCTGCACGCATCCAGACCTTGTACAACCGCATTGATGTCGACGCGCTGCAAGCCATGCAGGTGCCGGTGGATGACGCGCGTGATGCCCTGGGGCTGTCGCCGGACGAATGGGTGGTCGGCAATGTCGGCCGCCTGCACCCGGACAAGGACCAAGCCACGCTGCTCAAGGGCTTTGCCCTGGCGCTGCCGCACCTGCCGGAGGACAGCCGATTGGCGATCCTCGGCACCGGCCGCCTGGAACAGGACCTCAAGGAACTGGCCCGTGAATTGGGGATTGCCGACAAGGTACTGTTCCTTGGCCAGGTACCGGATGCGCGTCGGTATTTCCGCGCGTTCGATGTGTTTGCGTTGAGTTCCGACCATGAGCCGTTCGGCATGGTGCTGCTGGAGGCCATGGCCGCTGGCGTGCCGTTGCTGGCCACGGCATGTGGTGGGGCGAAGGAAGTGGTCGAGGGCGTGGGTATCCTGTTTCCCTTGGGCGATGCCGAACACCTGGCCCAAGGGTTGCGACACCTGGCCGCGATGGATCAGCACCAGCAACGGCAGTGTGCCGAGATGATGCTGGAACGCCTGCATGCGCGCTTTTCGGATCAGGCGGTACGCGACACCTTTTGGCAACTGCCGCACGTTATTGAACTGACCGCGGGGGCTTGATGCTCAATCGATTCCAAGGCTGGCGCGAGCGGGGCTGGTCCGTCGTGGATGCGCCTGCCTACAACGACGCCTGGCAGCGTTTTGGTGGCAGCGTCGCCACCCACCCGCAGGTGATCGAGCGCCTGGCGGGGCTCGCCGAGATCCCGGTGCGTTACCTGGCCTGGGAGCAGGGCGGCGAGCTTCAGGCATGCATCGCGACCTGGGGACGAGACCTGGCCCTGTCCAAGGATGTGCTCAAGCAACGCGGCAAAAAAGGTTTGTTCGACCTGGGCAACGCCGAGCTGATCCTGCCGGCTGCTGCCGATGCCAAGGCGCCGCTGCGCCAGCGTGCACGCTACCTGTCGGTGTTGAACGAAGGCCGTTTCAGTGGCCTCAAGCCCCAGGCTGAGCAACTGGCCATGGCGCGTACACCGGAAGAACTGTCGAAGAAATTCCGCTACAACCAACGCCGTGAACTGCGTTTGCTGGAAGAGGCGGGGGGCGTCGTGCGGCCGGTGAGTGAATTTTCCAGCGAGGAACTGGCGGCGATCTACTGCGATTTGTTCCTGCGTCGCTGGGGTTTTGTCGCCACGGGAGCTGAGCGTATGGCGCAAGTGATCGAGCTGTTGCGCGAGTGGCTGATAGGCTCGGTGATTTTTCTCAACGATGCGCCGATTGCCGTCCAACTGGTGTACCGGGTTGAATCGCCCGAGTGGATCAGCGTGGAGTACGTCAACGGTGGCGTGGACCCTGAAACTCGCGCGTTCAGCCCAGGCAGTGTGCTGAGTTTCTTGAACACCCAGAGTGCCTGGGAACAGGCGCGCGAGGCCGGCAAGCCGCTGCGCTTCTCCTTCGGTCGCGCCGACCGGGAGTACAAGGACCGGTGGTGCAACCCCGTACCGGTGCTGAGCGTATGAGCCGCAAACAGCAATTGCTCAAGCGCCACCGACGCAACAAGCGCATTGGCCTGTTGATTGGCTTGATGCTGCTGGTGGTGATCGGTATCTGGGTGGCCTGGTGGCTGCCGTTTGTGCTCGGCGTACTGGCCTGGGTTGCCCACGAGGCGTGGTTTGCCGACCACCTGTTTTATGCCCCCAACGAAGACTATCAATACCGCTTTTCGGCAGATGCCGAGGTGGGAGCGGTTCGCTTGGAGGGCGGGCGACTGCTGGTTGATTCGGCCCTGGAGGCTGATGCGACGTTGGTGTTGGCCATCCGCGTCAAGAGCAGTTGGTTGGGGCGCTTTTTGGACCCGGCTATTGAACTATCGGGCGGAACAAGTCCCGATCGACAAGTGTTCGAACGTGGCGTGAACGGCGTTCGTTATCTCAATCTCAGTGGTTTGGCGCCCGCCCTTGTGGCTGGCGAGTTGCGTTTGCGCGGGCGCTTTTGCCGACTGCTGGGCGCGCCCCGGTTATGGCAGTGGGCCACTGCGGATTATGCGGCACAACGGGTGATGGTAATCGCGCCCCATGCCGACGACGCTGAGTTGGCCGCGTTTGGTCTGTACAGCCAGGCCGATAAACCCTGGATCGTGACCCTCACCGCCGGTGAGATTGAAGCAGAACACTATCGGCACATGGGCTTGGCCCCGGCCGAAGCCTCGCGCCTCAAGGGGCGCCTGCGCGCCTGGGACAGCATCGCCGTGCCCCGCTGGGCCGGGGTGCCCGAAGCGCATTGCGTGCAGCTCGGTTACTTCTGCCTGCAATTGCCCGCGATGCGCGCGACGCCGGATCAACCGGTGGCCTCACGCGAAGCGAACCTCTCGGATATCCGCCTGTTCCGCCAGTTCAACCCGTTTCCGCTGCCGGCTGACGTGGATGGCCTGCCCACTTGGAACAACCTGCTGGCCGACCTGCGCCAATTGCTGCTCACCGCACGTCCCGAAGTGATCGTGTTGCCCCATCCGGTTATCGACCCGCACCCCGATCACATCTGCGCGCAGCAGGCGGTAATCGAAGCCCTGCAAGGGCTGGAATGGCAACCGACGACCTTACTGGGCTACGCCAACCACCTGCATGACAACGACCGCTGGCCCATGGGCGATGCCGGCGCCGGCATTGCGTTGCCGCCGCAGTTCGATGATGGGCTGGAATTGACGCCGTGCAGCCTGTCATTGTCGTTGGAGCAACAGCGCGACAAGGCCATGGCGCTGGGCATGATGCATGATCTGCAACCTGCGCCACCGTTCAAGCGCCGTGTGCGGCGCTGGCTGCAGCGTGTGTTGGCAGGCCGTGCGCAATCACCCTACGGCGAGAACGAATTTTTCCGCAAGGCCGTACGACGGCATGAGTTGTTCTGGCGTTTGGGAAAGGATAAGTAATGAAAGTCTTGTTTCTGGTGCAGAAAGAGCAGCGCGCCATTCTGGATCGCTTGTACGAAGGCGTGGCCGAGCATTGCGAGTGTGACATCCGCTGGTTGAGCAGTGATGAGCAGCGCAACCTGCGTGGTTACTTCCGGCGCGAAGTCGATGTGAACCGTTACGACCGCATCGTGTTCTTCCTGCGTTTCAAGCAGGAGATCCGCCAGGCCGGGTTTATTCGTACGATCCCGAACCTGGTGATCCTCGAGCACGACGCCTACCAGAACTATATTCCCTGCAAGTACACCGGCAAGTTCAGCGCGCATTACCGCCGTCTGCCGTGGGCGCGGGTGATCAGCTCCGGCTATATGGTGACCGAACGCCTGCGTGCCGAAGGTTTTGACGCAGTGTTTGTGCCCAAGGGCTACGATCAGGCGCTGCTGCAGCCGCAGGAACGTGTACGTGATATCGAGCTGGCGTTTGTCGGCAGTACCAATAGCGTGGCCTACAGTGGTCGCAAGGCACTGCTTGATGAGTTGGCACAGGTTGAACCTTTGGTGGTTACGCGCACCAAATCCGGCGAGGAATACTGCGCCACACTCAACCGGATTCGTTTCTTCGTCAGTGCCGATGTGGGCATGGGCGAGTACATGATCAAGAACTTCGAGGCCATGGCCTGTGGTTGCGTATTGCTGGCGTTCGATCAGGGCGCTGAGGAAAATGCGGCCCTCGGTTTCGTAGACATGGCCAATGTGGTGTTCTACAAGGACATCCCGCAGTTGCAGGAAAAACTCGCCGTGTTACGGTCGAACCCGCAGTTGGCGGCCGACATTGCACGCTGTGGGCAGGAGCTGGCTGTCAGTCAGTTCAGCTTTGCTCGTATCGGCCAGCGGATTGTCGAAGTGCTTGAACCGCCCTTGCGGCCGCGTGCTCCACTGAGTCTGTTGGAAAGGTTGCGCTCGAAGCTGGGCGTTTAATGTCGGCCAAATGGCCATAAGTGATGGCTATATGATATTATCGAGGCTTGAATGCAATTCTCCGATCAAAGCGACATAACGCTCGTAGTGACCAGTTGCGGTCGCTTCGATTTGTTGAAGCGCACGCTCGCGAGCTTCGATCTGTTCAATACGGCGGACATACGCGAAGTCTTCATCACCGAAGACTCCGGCGATGATGCCGTGCGCCTTGCGGTTCCAGAGCACTGGCACAGTCATTGCACTTTCTTGATCAATCGCCCGAAGCTTGGGCAGTTGGCATCTATCGACCTGGCCTACGAGTCGGTCAAGACCCCCTACATTTTCCATTGCGAGGATGACTGGGCGTTTTATCGACCCGGCTTTGTCGAGGACTCCAAGACGGTACTGGAGCAGCGACCCGATATTTTACAGGTGTGGTTGCGCAACTACGTTTACGACTTGCAGGTGCACAGTCCCTATATCCATTTGGGGCCGCGTGAAGTGATTGGAGGGGTGCCGTGTTATCCCCTGCTGTCCGACAAGCCTGAGTGGCAGGGATTTTCACTGAACCCGGGGTTGCGACGCATAAAGGAATATCGGCTGTGCGCGCCCTATGCCGGGTTCGAGGGTGAGAAGGGGCTTTCCAAGCGTTACGCGCAGCTGAACCTGGGCGCCGTGACCCTGGAGGGTGATGCGGTGTTGCATACCGGTTTCGGTCTGCATGTGGCAACTGCAGAAGAACGCCTGACCAAGGCGCGACGCAAGCGGCGAGAGCGGATCAAGTTGGCGGCCATGCTGATACTGGGACTGGGTATCGGCTGGTTGATCCATTAGTTGCGTACGACAAGCCAACCTAACGCCGCAAAAGGTCATTTTTACCGATGAGTATCCTCAACATCATGTGGGCCGGTGGTTCTGCATTCGCTTCGGTGCAGAAGGTTCATCAACAGATACTGTCCCATGCCATTTGCCATGCGCCGATCAACACCTGGCTGCTGCAAGGCGGCGCGCAGCCGGGTGAGCCGGTTCGCGAGTGGAACCTGTCTTCCGCCCAACTCAAGGGGCGGCATCTTTGGAAGCTGCTGGCGCCCCTGATGCGCGCGCGTTTTCACAAAGCGCTGCCCGAGGATGTGGAAATTGTATTGCTGGATGGGATGGGCGTTGCCCGGGTGATGTTGCCGGTGCTCAAGCGTACGCCGCAGGTGCGGGCCGTGGTTGTCTTTCATGGGGCAACGCGCTTGCGAAAGGCCGACCGCAAGCTGCTCGACCAATTTCCGGCATCACACTTGACCCTCGCTGCCGTCTCGCAAACCCTGGCCCACTCCCTTGAACACTACCTGCAACGGCCCGTTGCGGTGCTGCGCAGCGCTTTTGACCCGGTAGCATTTCGTGCTGCCGCGCTTTCCCGGGAGCAGGCGCGGTCGCGTCTGGGCCTGCCCCTGGGAGACTCGCCGGTGCTGGGCGCCGTCGGTCGGTTGGTGGACGGCAAGGGATTTGGCTGTTTGCTTGAGGCGTTTGCCGGTGTGTCGGCCCAACAGCCGCAGGCGCGCCTGGTGATTATTGGCGAGGGTCCGGCCAGGTCTACCCTTGAGAGGCGTATCCAAGAGTTGGGTTTGCAGGGCAAGGTCTCGTTGCCAGGTCACCTTCCGGAAGCCGCGACCCTGTACCGGGCGTTTGACTGGGTGGCCATCCCGTCGACGGAAGAGGGGCTGGGGTTGATCCTACAAGAGGCGGTGATGGCCGGTGTACCGGTACTGACCAGTGAGTTGGCGGTGTTCCGTGAGCAGTTGGCGGATGCCGGCTGGTATGCCCCATCAGACGATGTGCAGGCTTGGGCGCACCTGATGGAGCGGTCATTCGCGGCCTCGCCACGGGAAGTGCTGGAGGCTCAATCGCGGGCGCTGGCGCCAGAGCAGGCCTGGAAGGATTTCAGTGAAACCTCCCAGCGCCTGTTTTCATGCCGCTAGCAGCGCCTGCTCCAGCGCTTGCATTGGAAAGCGTTCGTTCAGCTTCTCGCGCGCAATATAGCGTGCGAAATGCTGCAAGTTGCGCCGTGCGAGTTCGGGGTTGAGCGGGGCGCGCAGAAAACGCATATCGGCCACATCGATCAGCCCCATTTCATTGTCAGGCGTGACAACAATATTGCCCAGGTGCAAGGAGCGAAAGTAGATGCCAGCACCGTGCAGGCGGCGAATGAGGGCCACCAGCGGGTCGAGGTTGGATTGCCAGTCAAAGCCTTCCTTGTTGGAAATCTGGCGCAGTGTTTCCCCTGGCAGTGGGCGATACAACACCGCCGTCATGCCCGGCGTAGCCAACTGATAGAACGCAAGGACGGTCAAGGTGGGGATGCCACGCTGTTGCAGTTGCGCCACGTTGTCGATGAAACGTTTGGAGTAAGGACGAAACAGTGCCGACGAAAACAGACGTTTACGGCGAAACAGTTTAAGGATGTTCCCGTCTGCCAACAGGTAGACTTTGGGGCCGTAGCTGTCCTTTTCGAGGATCTTGGCGCCTTCAATCATCGCGGTTAAATCGGCTTGGGGAAGCCTTGAACATTGCATCGTCGGAAAGCCTTGTGGGAGTCGCGGGCACAGTGATCGGCAATAATGCCGAAAGTTTTGGGTTTTAACCATGCCGGGTTGGCGGGTTGGACGTATTCAGGAGCAGGTGATGCAAGCAAGTCGTTGGGCGCAGGTATGGATGATTTTCGGTTTACTGTGGTTTTTGCTGGCGATTGCCTTTGCACCCACCAACAAGATTTATCAACAAGGCCTGACCCTGTTTCTGTGGTTGCCGGCCGTGGTGTTTGCCTGGTCGGCGCGTGAACGGCTCAAGGACGTCTGGCGTGAGCAGCGCTGGATATGCCTGATGATTGCCGCATTGGCGGCCTGGGGGGCGATCAGTTTGCTGTGGACCAACGCCGAAGACCCTTCGCGCGAGGCCAAGCGCCTTCTGTATATAGGTATGTTCCTGCTGTTCTTCCCGGTGTTTGCCTGCGGGCAAACCGAGCGCGTCATTCGCGTGATGCAGTGGGGTGGTTTCGGGCTGGGCTTGTCATCACTGGGCGCTATCATCAAGTTCTACGGCCTTGAGCATAATGCCTGGTATGCGCGTCTTGAGGGATTGGGGCAATTGTCCCACCCGATTCTGGGCGCCTATGTGATTGGCCTGGCCGCGGTCTGGTTGCTGCACTGGCTGCCCCGTGGGCGCTGGATGCAAGTGGCGTGGGTGCTGTCCATCGGGTTGCTCGGGCTTTTTGTGGTGCTGAGCCAAAGCCGTGGCGCGGCGCTGGCGTTGCTGTTGACGGTGGTGGCGATGCCGGCGTGGTGCCGTGACCGACGGACTACCGTGATCGCAGCCGGCGCAGTGTTGGCGGCGCTGGCGGTGTTCTTCGCCATGCAATCACTGATGCTGGCTCGCGGGGTATCTTATCGGCCTCAGATATTTATGTCGGCCATGCAGATGATTGCCGAACACCCGTGGACCGGACTGGGGTTGGGCGGGGACTATAAAGTACTGGCTGACGGCGTGTATTTCGACCACGCCCACAACCTGTTCTCCCACGTCGCCATTGAACTGGGCCTGCCCGGCCTGTTGCTGTGGTGCGGGCTCTGGTTCGGTGTGTTGTGGCAAGCCTGGAAAGCCCGCGACACGCTCTACGGCAAGGGCATCATCGGTATGTGGGTGTTTTCGTTCCTGGCCATGCAGTTCGACGCGGCCAGCCTGACGGGCACCCCACGGGCCGAGTGGTTTATCTCGTGGCTGCCGATCGCGCTGGCCAGTGTCTTGGTCTGGGCTCGGGCCAACCCCGAAGCATGTGATAAAGTTCGCGTCCTACCCAATCAGTGAGCTCGACACATGAGTGACGCACCGCCAAAAGCGGACCAGGAATCCAGCCTGAAAATCTATTTCCGGCTGCTGGGCTATGTGAAACCGTACATCGGCATGTTCATGCTGAGTATCGTGGGCTTCGTGATTTTTGCTTCCACCCAGCCGATGCTCGCCGGGATCCTCAAGTACTTCGTGGACGGCTTGAGCAATCCCGACGTGGTGTTCCTGCCCAAGATCCCGTTGTTCAAGGACCTGAAACTGCTGATGGCCGTGCCGCTGCTGATCATTCTGATCGCCGCGTGGCAGGGCCTCGGTTCGTTCCTGGGCAACTACTACCTGGCCAAGGTTTCCCTGGGCCTGGTGCATGACCTGCGGGTCCAGTTGTTCAACAAGCTGTTGGTGCTGCCCAACCGTTATTTCGACACGCATAACTCCGGGCACCTGATTTCCCGCATCACCTTCAACGTGACCATGGTCACCGGCGCCGCCACGGACGCGATCAAAGTAGTGATCCGCGAAGGCCTGACCGTGGTATTCCTGTTCGGCTACCTGTTGTGGATGAACTGGAAGCTGACCCTGGTGATGCTGGCGATCCTGCCGCTGATTGCGATCATGGTTGGCAGCACCAGCAAGAAATTCCGCAAGCAGAGCAAGAAGATCCAGGTGGCAATGGGCGACGTCACCCACGTGGCCTCGGAAACCATCCAGGGCTACCGCGTGGTGCGCAGCTTCGGCGGCGAAAGTTACGAAGAACGCCGTTTTGCCGCGGCCAGCCAGGGCAACACTGACAAACAGCTGCGCATGAACAAGACCGGCGCGGTCTACACGCCGATGCTGCAACTGGTGATCTACACCGCCATGGCCGCACTGATGTTTTTGGTCCTGCTGCTGCGCGGCGACGCCACGGCCGGTGACCTGGTGGCCTACATCACCGCAGCGGGCTTGCTGCCCAAGCCGATCCGCCAGTTGTCGGAAGTCAGCTCGACGATCCAGAAGGGCGTTGCCGGTGCAGAAAGCATCTTCGAACAGTTGGACGAAGAGCCGGAAGTCGACGGCGGCACCGTGGAGCGTGATCGCGTCAGCGGCCGCCTGGACGTGCGTAACCTCAGCTTCACCTACCCGGGTGCCGAGCGCGAAGTGCTGAAGAACATCAGCTTCACCGCAGAGCCTGGGCAGATGATCGCCCTGGTCGGGCGCTCGGGCAGTGGCAAGTCGACATTGGCCAGCCTGATCCCGCGTTTCTACCATCACGAGACCGGGGAAATCCTGCTGGACGAGGTCGAGATCGAAGACTACCGCCTGCGCAACCTGCGCCGGCACGTGGCCCAGGTCACCCAGCACGTCACCCTGTTCAACGACACCGTGGCCAATAACATCGCCTACGGCGACCTGGCGGGTGCACCGCGTGCGGACATCGAAAAAGCCGCCACCGATGCCTATGCCATGGACTTCATCGCCGAGCTGCCCAAAGGCCTGGACACTGAAGTCGGTGAAAACGGCGTGCTGCTGTCCGGCGGCCAGCGTCAGCGCTTGGCCATCGCCCGCGCGCTGCTGAAAAACGCCCCGCTGCTGATCCTGGACGAAGCGACCTCGGCACTCGACACCGAGTCCGAACGCCACATTCAGGCCGCGCTGGACAAGGTCATGAAGGGCCGCACCACCCTGGTGATCGCGCACCGACTGTCCACCATCGAGAAAGCCGACATGATCCTGGTGATGGACCACGGTGAAATTGTCGAGCGTGGTACACATGTGGAACTGCTGGCCATGGGCGGGTACTACTCGCGCCTGCACGCCATGGGCCTGGATGAACCGGTCACGGCCAACATCACTTGATGTAGACCGGGGCGCGCAATGCGCCCCGGTGTTTGTATCTGGCCCATTACAGGCTTGACCAAAGCCAAATAATTCGCTGCCTATCGTTTGTTATGTTGGCCTTCTCGATTCGATTGACGAACGAGAGGGCTAACCTTCTTGCGTGGGTAATGGAATGTTGCAACGTCTGTTCTGGAAACTGCTCCCCAAGCCCCAGCGGGTGTTTTTGCTGGGGCGTTTGTCGGTGGTGGATCGCCAGGCGGTGAATAAATCCCTGTCTGGGGTGACCACCCTTCCGCGTGCTTTCGAACAACACAACTGCGTGTTCATTCATGTGCCCAAATGCGCAGGCAGCAGTGTCTGCTCGGCGCTGCTTGATGGGCGCTGGCCGGGGCATCTGCCGTACTACTGGTACCAGCAGCAATTCCCTGAACACTGCGCACGCAGTTTCAAGTTCGCCTTTGTGCGTGATCCGTTGGAGCGCGCCTATTCGGCCTACACCTACTTGCGCAGTAACCACATGGGCGTGCGCGACCTGCAGGCTCAGGCACTCGTCAGCAGCTACCGGGACTTCGATGATTTCGTCGGCAACTGGCTGCACCCGGACAACCTGCGCCGCCAGTTGCACTTTGCACCCCAGACCGATTTCCTGACCGATCACATGGGCCGCATGGCCATGGACTTTCTCGGGCGCCAGGAATCCCTGGAGCAAGACTTCCAGCAGTTGTGCGAACGCCTCGGCGTGACCTCGTCGCTGCCCCATCTCAACGTTTCACTCGGGCGGCGCAACGAGCCGGTCAGGGAGTTCTGCAGCCTGCGTACGCGCCGCCTGGTCCGGCGCGCCTATCAACGTGACTACGAGGTCCTGGGGTATGAATAGTCAGTCGCTCTCCCGTGGTTCTGCCTCCATCCGTCCGTTCGCCTTGTCGTTGTCGGTGGCCGCGCGGGCGGCGCTCAAGCATCAGCAGCCCTGCTGCCTGTGGCTGACCGGGTTATCCGGCTCCGGCAAGTCGACCCTGGCCAACGCCCTGGAAGTACAGCTCAACGAGCAGGGGCGACATACCTTCGTGCTCGACGGCGATAATTTGCGCACCGGTTTGTGCAATGACTTGGGCATGAGCGACGCGGCGCGCAAGGAAAACATCCGGCGTATCGGCGAAGTGGCGCGGCTGATGGTGGACGCAGGATTGATCGTGATCGTCTCGGCGATTTCCCCGTTTAGCGCCGACCGGGCGAGCGCCAAGGCGTTGTTCGGGCCAGGGCAGTTCTTCGAGGTCTACATCAGCACACCATTCGATGTGTGTGCGCGGCGAGACCCCAAAGGCTTGTATCGCGCAGCGTTGGAAGGGCGCATCCAAGCCTTCACGGGGCTGGACAGCCCTTATCAGGCACCGGAGGCGGCTGACTGCGAAATCAACACCGATGAGGTCGAGTTGGCCGACGCGGTGGAGCATATCCTGACGGTACTGTTTAAAAAATAACCAGAAAACCCCCGTGATGCATCCCGGATAAAGCTCTCGAACTAGGCGGCGCTCACCCTGTGCTAATATCGCGCCCCTGTTCATTTTGTATGTGGGTTGCTCCATGAAGTTGTCCATGCCGCGATTCGATCAAGCCCCTGTCTTGGTGGTCGGCGATGTCATGCTCGACCGTTACTGGCATGGCGGTACCTCACGGATTTCCCCTGAGGCGCCGGTACCGGTCGTCAAGGTCGAGCAAATCGAAGACCGTCCAGGTGGCGCTGCCAACGTTGCCCTCAATATTGCCGCGCTCGGCGCCCCGGCCTCCCTGGTCGGCGTGACCGGCGACGACGAAGCCGCCGACAGCCTGGCCAACAGCCTGCGCGGTGCCGGCGTGCGCGCGCTGTTCCAGCGCATCGCCCACCAGCCGACCATCGTCAAGCTGCGGGTGATGAGCCGTCACCAGCAATTGCTGCGTATCGATTTCGAAGAACCCTTCGCCACCGACGCCCTGGCCCTGAGCGGTCAGGTCGATGAGCTGCTCGAAGGCATCAAGGTGCTGGTGTTGTCCGACTACGGCAAAGGCGCCTTGAGGAACCACCAGGCACTGATCCAGGCCGCCAAGGCCAAGGGCATCCCGGTATTGGCCGATCCCAAGGGCAAGGATTTCTCGATTTATCGCGGAGCCAGCCTGATCACGCCTAATCTCAGCGAGTTCGAAGCCATCGTCGGCGGTTGCGTCGATGAGCACGACCTGGTGACCAAGGGTGCGGCACTGATGGCCGACCTCGACCTGGGCGCCTTGCTGGTGACCCGTGGCGAGCACGGCATGACCCTGCTGCGTCCCGGCCACCCGGCGATGCACCTGCCGGCACGGGCCCGTGAAGTGTTCGACGTCACGGGCGCCGGTGACACCGTGATTTCCACCCTGGCCGCCTCGATTGCGGCGGGTGAAGAACTGCCCCACGCCGTGGCCCTGGCCAATCTGGCGGCGGGCATCGTGGTGGGCAAGTTGGGTACTGCCGCTATCAGCGCGCCTGAATTGCGCCGCGCTATCCAACGCTCCGAAGGCTCGGAGCGTGGTGTGCTGACCATCGAGCAACTGCTGCTGGCCATTGACGATGCTCGCGCTCACAACGAAAGCATTGTGTTCACCAACGGTTGCTTCGACATCCTCCATGCCGGGCATGTGACTTACCTGGAGCAGGCGCGCGCCCAAGGCGATCGCCTGATCGTCGCGGTCAACGACGATGCGTCGGTGAGCCGCCTGAAAGGCCCTGGCCGCCCGATCAACAGTGTCGACCGTCGCATGGCCGTGCTGGCTGGCCTGGGCGCGGTGGACTGGGTGATCAGCTTCCCTGAAGCGACCCCGGAAAACCTGCTGGCCCAGGTCAAGCCGGACGTGCTGGTCAAGGGTGGCGACTACTCCGTCGACCAAGTCGTGGGGGCGGATATCGTCAGCGCCTACGGCGGCAAGGTTAAGGTGCTGGGCCTGGTCGAGAACAGCTCGACCACCGCCATTGTCGAGAAGATCCGCAACAATGAATAAGCAGGTTCTGATCACCGGCGGTGCGGGTTTTATCGGCTCGCACCTGGTCGATGCGCTGCTCGCCAAAGGCTACGGTGTGCGGGTGCTGGATAACCTGTCCACCGGCAAGCGCAGCAACCTGCCGTTGGACAACCCGCGCGTCGAACTGCTGGAAGGTGATGTGGCCGATGCCGACCTGGTAGCCCGTGCTGCCGTCGGCGCAACGGCGGTGGTGCACCTGGCGGCAGTGGCTTCGGTGCAGGCGTCGGTGGATGACCCGGTCAGCACGCACCAGAGCAATTTCGTCGGCACACTGAATGTCTGCGAAGCCATGCGCAAGGCCGGCGTCAAACGTGTGGTGTATGCCTCCAGCGCCGCGGTCTATGGCAACAATGGCGAAGGCGCTTCGATTGACGAAGAGACCACCAAGGCGCCGTTGACGCCCTATGCGTCCGACAAGTTGGCCAGCGAGCACTACTTCGACTTTTACCGTCGCCAGCATGGCCTGGAGCCGGTGATCTTCCGTTTCTTCAATATCTTCGGGCCACGCCAGGACCCGTCATCGCCGTACTCCGGTGTGATCAGTATCTTCAGCGAGCGCGTGCAGCAGGGCGTGCCGATTGCCGTGTTCGGCGATGGCGAGCAAACCCGTGACTTCATGTACGTGGAGGACCTGGTGGACGTGCTGGTGCAGGCCATCGAAACGCCGGCTGCGCCGCTTGGCGCAATCAATGTCGGCTGGAACCGCACCACGACGCTCAAGGACGTGCTGCAAGCCCTGGAAGAAATCGTCGGCAAGTTGCCGGCCGTGACTTACGGGCCCGCACGCTCTGGGGATATCCGGCATTCGCGGGCGAATAACCAGCGCTTGCTGGCAAGCTTTACGCTGCCCGAGCCCACCCCCCTGAAGGTTGGCCTGGCACGCCTGCTCAACATCTGACCCCCGTAGGAGCCGGCAAGCCGGCTCCTACAGGTGGGCTCTTCAAATCAGCGGCTGGCTTTTTTCTTCGGCACGATCTTGCGCAGCACCCGCTGTGCCAGGCGCTTCAATTTCGATTCTTTCTCAGGCGTTGCCAGGCCTTGCTGGCGTAGCCAATCCTTCCAGCGAATCCGCTCGTCACGCACCAGCCAGCCTTCCTGTTGGGCGAAGCTTTCCGCCAAGTACACCCCTCGCGTGCTCGCCGGGTACAGTTGGTCTTTCTTGACCGTGTACAACTCGGCGAGGGGCTGGCCGTCTTTGAGCGGCATCAGGTACAGGTCCGGGCGCTGACGGTCGAGGCGGGCAACCAGTTGGTCGCCTTCCAGGCGTTCGTCCACATGGAACAGGCTCAGGGATTTGGCTTCCTTGGGCACTTCCAGGCGCAGGTCGTAAATCAGTTGCAGCGAGGCGGTGGGCAGGTGCACATAGGCGCGCGGGCGTTCGATCAACTGGGTGGTGGCGCAACGCACCGGTCGGGCGGCGCCGGATAGCGGGCTGAGGCGAAAGGGCAGGGCTTCGCGGTAATGCAGCGCGGCGGAGTAAGGCGCCGGCAACCAGGTGTCATTGAAGCGCCCACTGAGCCAACCTTCTGGCGTCTCCAGCAGGCACTCTTCGGCAATTTCCTGGATGGCGGTATGCAGTGGCAGGTTCAACTCGTGGGCGGGTACGTAGCCGGAAATCAGCTTGAGCACCACGTCACCACGGTCCTGGCGGCGCTGGCGCACCAGTACCCAGTAATCCTTGTTTTGCCAATGCAGGGTGAGTCGCACCGACACGCCGAGGTTGGCCAGCTCCAGGGCAAAGCGCTCGGGGTCGGCCACTTCCACCGGCTTGCGCCGTTGCAGGGTCTGGGCAAAGTTGAGCGGCATGCCCACGCTCTGGTAGCTCAGGCCTTCGGGGGTGGCTTCGACGTGCAGCGGCAGTGTTTTGAAGTTGCTAGGGTTTTTTCTTATGAGCGTTCGCGGCATGTCGGCTCCTTCTTGCGACGGGGTCGGCCGCGTCGGCGGCATCAGAGTTGACGAATGACTTGGGCAGCGGTCGCCACGTTATGAGCCAGGTGCAGCGGATTAATGGTCCCGACAATAGCACTGGCGACGCCCGTTTGCGCAAACAACAACGTGAAACTGGCACGAATTGGATCCATTCCCGGCTCCAGGCACACGTGGCCGCTGGCCAGGGCCTTTTTCACCAGGATGCCCTTGCCGTGTGCCGCCGCGTAATCAATGACGGCTTTCTCGGCCTGTTCGTTCAGATTGTAGGTGACCATGGCGCAATCGCCTTGTTCCAGAGCCTTCACGCCGCCTTCGACAGTCTTCCCGGAGAAGCCGAAACCGCGGATCTTGCCTTCCTGTTTCAGCGCTGCCAGGGTTTGGTAGACCTCGCAGTCGTTGAGGATGTGCAGGTCGTTGCCGTCCGAGTGCACCAGCACCAGGTCGATAAAATCAGTTTCAAGTCGTTTCAAGCTGCGTTCGATGGACATCCGCGTGTGGGCCGCGCTGAAGTCGTGGTGGGAGACGCCATTCTCGAACTCTTCGCCGACCTTGCTGACAATCACCCAGTCCTTGCGCTGGTCACGCAACAGCGGCCCCAAGCGTTCCTCGCTCATGCCATAGGCCGGCGCGGTATCGATCAGGTTGATCCCCAGTTCGCGAGCCTGGCGCAACAGCATGCGGGCTTCGTCGTCACCGGGGATCTGGAAGCCGCTGGGGTATTTCACCCCTTGGTCGCGACCCAGCTTGACGGTGCCCAGGCCCAGCGGTGACACCAACAGGCCGGTGCTGCCGAGAGGGCGATGCAGGTCGTGCAGGGTGGGCAGGCTCATGGCAACAGTTGCTCCCAGGCAGGTACGCCAATGGCGGGTTTTGGCAGGTCGGGCAGGGGCTCGCTGGCGCTCGGGCGGATGCCGTCACGTTCAAGGCTGCTGATGACGCGATCAGCGAAGTCCGGCGCCAGTGCCAGTTTGGTCGGCCAGCCCACGAGCAGGCGGCCTTGCTCGGCGAGGAAGGCATTGTCGGGACGGCTCAAGCCCGACTGCAGCGGCTCGGCACGGTCGACGCGCAGGGTGGCCCATTGGGTCTGGCTCATGTCGATCCAGGGCAGCAACTGCGCCAATTCTTTCTGCGCCGTGGCGATCTGTTCTTGCGGTGTGCGCGCCACGCCATCGGCTTCGGCGATGTCGCCGCCCATGTACCACACCCAGTTGCCATCCGCCGCCGGGTGGGTGGTGACGGTGATGCGCGGCTTGGTGCCGCCGCCCAGGCAGTGGGCATACAGCGGCTTCAGGCCGGGGCCTTTGGCGATGATCATGTGCAGGGGGCGCGTCTGCATGGCCGGCTGCCTCAGGCCCAGCGCGGCCAACAGGTCAGCCGTGCCAGCGCCGGCACTCAACACGATGCGCTGGGCGCGGATCTCGCGACCGTCGACCTTCAAACCCACCAGTGCGTTGTCTTCAAGCAAGGGTTCGATGTGTTGCCCGGCAAGCAAGCCATCGCCAGCCAGTTGCGCCAGGCGTTCGATCAGGCTCGGCACGTCGATGACCAGCTCCGCCAGGCGATAGACCTTGCCCTTGAAACGGCGGTCTTGCAGGGCGGGGGGCAGGTCGTCGCCCTTGACCTGGTCGACACGGCCGCGCACAGCCTTGCTGGCGAAAAAGCTGGTGAGGTTGCCGGCGAGAGTACCCGGGGACCACAGGTAATGCGCTTCGGAGAGCAAGCGCACGCCGGACAGGTCCAGCTCACCGTTGCCCGCCAGCGCTTCACGCCAGCGGCGCGGCATATCGGCAATGGCTTCGGAGGCGCCGGTGAGGGCGCCGTGCAGGGCGTATTTTGCACCGCCGTGGATGATCCCCTGGGACTTCACGCTTTGCCCGCCACCCAAGGTGGCGCTTTCCACCACCACCGTGGAAAACCCCTGGCGGCGCAGGCGCGCATTCAGCCAGAGGCCGGCAACCCCGGCGCCGACAATCAGAACGTCGGTGGAAATAACGGATGGCATGGGCGACCTCAGTGTTCAAGACAAGGGGCGCAGTATACAGGGATCACTATTTGTAGGAGCCCGGCTTGCCGGCGATGGCGTCTGAGAGACCGCCACGCCGGTAAGCCGGGCTCCTACAGGTGTGTATTTCAGTGGCCGGCGGTTTTCGAGAATAGCTGAATCACGACGACGCCCAGCACGATCAGGCCCATCCCCAGCATCGCCGGAATATCCAGCTTCTGCCCGTAGATAAACAGTGCCGCGATGCTCACCATCACAATGCCCATCCCGGCCCACACGGCGTAGGCCACGCCCACCGGCACCGTGCGCACCACCAGCGTCAGCATCCAGAACGCCACGCCGTAGCCGACGATCACCAGCAGCAGTGGGATCGGCGTGCTCCAGCCCTTGATGGCCTTCATGGAAACAGTGGCAATCACTTCCGAGCAGATGGCAATGGCCAGGTAGCAGTAAGCGGCGTTCATGGGTCAATCCTCGGGGTATAGCAATCAGATAAGGCACGCATTCTAGCGTTCACTCAGATGGGGTAAAGTCATTACCTATCCGAATTAGAGATGGGTTGAGCCATGAGCGTGCAGTGGGATCTGGAGCAGATGCGCCTGTTTGTCAGCGTTGCCGAGCAGCGTTCGTTTTCGGCGGTGGCGCGCCAGCAGCGCAAGGCCCAATCGGCGGTCAGCAACGGGATTGCCCTGCTGGAGGCTGACCTTGGCGTGAGCCTGTTCGAACGCAGCAGTGGCCGCCAACCGCGCCTCACCGAAGCCGGCAGCGTGCTGCTGGAGGAGGCGCGCGAAGTGCTGCGCCAGTGTGAGCGGCTCAACGGTCGGGCGTTGTCGCTGACTCGCGGCGAGGAGGCTTGCCTGCGCCTGGCCCAGGATGAGGCGATGTTGTTCCAGCCGGTGCTCGATAGCCTTGAGGCGCTGGCCGGGCAATACCCGCTGCTGGAGGTGCAGCTATCCAGCGCGGCCCAGGGCGATGTGGCGCGTAAGCTGGTGGAGCGCAAGGCTGATCTGGGCCTGCTGTTCTATCACGACCAGATCCCCGAAGCGCTGGAGCGGAGGGTGGTCGGCAGCGTGGAGATGGTCACCGTGTGCGGCGTGAACCACCCGCTGGCCAAGGAGCACTACGTGACGTGCCAGCACTTGGCGCAGTTTCGCCAGTTGCTGATGTCGACCCAGACCAGCGTCTACCCCGGCAGCGAAGCCGCGAGCCCATTGGTGTGGCGCGCCGACAGCTTCTACGTGCTGGCCGAGTGGCTGATGAGCGGCCTGGGCTGGGCCTGGCTGCCCCGGCATATCGTGCAGTACCCGACCTACCAGCAACAAATGGTGGAACTGGACAGCGAATGGACGCCGCCGGCCTTGGTGGTGGAGCTGGTGTGGCGGCGCGACGAGCATCTGGGGCCGGCCGCACGCTTCCTGGCCAAACGATTTGCCGAGTGCTTGCAGGCGATCGACTGAAAAAGCCGATAAACTCCGCCGCCATGAATAGAACTCTCTACAGCTGTCTGTTTTACCTGGCGCTGCCCTTGGTGGCTTTACGTCTGTGGCTGCGCGCGCGCAAGGCGCCGGCCTATGCCAAGCGCGTCAGCGAGCGCTTCTCCTATGGCCTGCCGGTGATGCAGCCGGGCGGGATCTGGGTGCATGCCGTGTCCGTGGGCGAGAGCATTGCCGCCGCGCCAATGGTGCGCGGGCTGCTGGCGCGCTATCCAACGTTGCCGATCACCGTTACCTGCATGACGCCGACCGGTTCCGAGCGCATCCAGGCGTTGTTTGCCAATGAGCCTCGCGTCCAGCACTGCTACTTGCCGTATGACTTGCCGTGCGCCGCCAAGCGCTTCCTTGATCGCGTGCAGCCCAAGCTGGCGGTGATCATGGAAACCGAGTTATGGCCCAACCATATCCACGCCTGCGCCCAGCGCGGGATCCCGGTGGCACTGGCCAATGCACGGTTGTCGGCACGTTCGGCCAAGGGCTACGCGCGCTTTGCCAAGTTGACGGCGCCGATGCTGTCGCAAATGAGCCTGTTCGCCGTACAGACCCAGACCGAAGCCCAGCGCTTCCTGAGCCTCGGTGCTCGGCCGGAAACCGTCGAAGTCACCGGCTCAATCAAGTTCGACCTGACCATCGATCCCCAGTTACCGGTACGCGCTGCCGCATTGCGCGAGCAGTGGGGCGCCAGTGAGCGTCCGGTGTGGATCGCCGCCAGTACCCATGAAGGTGAAGATGAGGTGGTGCTGGCAGCCCATCGTCAATTGCTCGACAGCTATCCAAACGCGCTGCTGATCCTGGTGCCGCGTCACCAGGAACGTTTCGGCCCGATGTTCGAACTGTGCACGCAGCAGGGCTTTGCCACGGTGCGTCGCTCCAGCGGCGAGCCCGTCACTGCGCAGACGTCGGTGTTGCTCGGCGACACCATGGGCGAATTGCTGTTTCTCTACGCTTTGGCCGACAGCGCCTTTGTGGGCGGCAGCCTGGTGGCGACCGGTGGGCATAATCCGCTGGAGCCGGCAGCGTTGGCATTGCCGGTGATCATGGGCCCGCACGTGTTCAACTTCCTCGAAATCACCGCGATGATGCGTGAGGCGGGTGCGTTGCGAGAGGTGGATGACGCTGAAGGATTGGCCGAAGCCGTGCGCCAGTTGTTCGAACTGCCCCAGGATGCCCGCAAGATGGCACAGGCGGGGCTGAAGGTGATGCAGGCCAACCAGGGCGCGCTGAAGCGTTTGCTGGAGGGTTTGGGCCGATTGCTAAACCACTGACAACACAAATCAAATGTGGGAGCGGGCTTGCTCGCTCGCGAATACGGTGTATCAGTACCGGATGTACTGTCTGACACACCGCATTCGCGAGCAAGCCCGCTCCCACATGGGTTTTGCAGTGTTATCAATTATTCAGGCGGGCCTTGAGCTGTTCGGCCGCAGCCTTGGCCAAGTCCGGCGGCAAGAAGTCGCGGTCAGGGTTGTAGTCAGCCTTGAGGTAGCGCGCCAGGTCCTGCAGGTCCCCTGGATTCAAGGTGCCCGCCGCTTGCTTCAAGCGCAGGTTGTCGAGAATGTAGTCGTAGCGGCTGTTGTTGTAGTTGCGCACCGACGCATAGAGCTGGCGCTGTGAATCCAGCACATCGACGATGTTGCGCGTCCCCACCTGATAACCGATTTCCGTGGCTTCCACCGCGCTCTGGTTGGAGATGATCGACTGGCGGCGCGCCTGTACCTGTTCCACATCGGTGTTCACCGCGCGGTGCAGGTTACGGGTGTTTTCCACCACCTGGCGGCGCAGGCCTTCGCGTTGCTGCTCGGTCTGGCCCAGGCGCGAGTAGGATTCACGCACTTGGGAGCTGGTCAGCCCGCCGCTGTAGATCGGGATGTTCAGGCGCAGGCCGATGGTGCGTTGTTCCACATCGCCGCGATAGGGCGTGCCAAAGGCATTCGGATTGCTGAAGCCGAGGGCGTCGTTATCGCCTTTTTCATATTGCGCCACTGCGTCGAGCGTCGGCGCATGCCCGGCCTTGCGTTGCTTGAGGGTTTCTTCGGCGGCGGTGACGGCGTAGTTGCTGGCGAGCAGGTTCAGGTTCTGGCGGCCGGCGGTTTCAACCCAGGCCTTGGCGTCGTTCGGCAGCGGTGGCAGCACCGGCAGCGTGTGGACAATGCCCTGGATCGAGTTGTACTGGCGGTTGGTCAGGGTGATCAGCGCTTCAAAAGCGTCTTCGACCTGGCGCTGGGCCAGGATCCGGTTGGCGCGCGCAGTGTCGTAGCTGGCCTGGGATTGCAGCACGTCGGTCTTGTCCGACAGGCCCACGTCGAAGCGCTCGTTGGACTGGTCCAGTTGGCGCTTGAAGGCGTTTTCTTCGGCCTTGGTCGAGGCCAGGTTATCCTGGGCGCGCAGCACGGCAAAGTAGCTTTCGGCGCTTTGCAGGATCAGGTTCTGTTCGGTGGCCGACAGTTGCAGCGCGGCCTGTTCGTTGGTGGCCTCGGCCGCCTGCAACTGGAACCAGCGGTCGGCACGGAACAGCGGCTGGCTCAGCGTCGCGCGCCAGGAGTGCGCATCGCGGTTGGCGGTGGCGGCGGGCGTGTCGATCTGGGTGCGCACGTTGTTGATATCGGCACCGCCCGACAGGTTGGGCAGCAACCCGGCACGGGCCTGGGGCACTACTTCTTTTTGCGCGCCGTACTGGGCACGGGCAGCGGCCAGGTCGGCGTTGTTGTCCACCGCTTCCTGGTAGACGCTGACCAAATCAGTTTTGGCGGACAAGGGCGCTTCAGCTGCCCAGACCATTCCGTTGGTCGCACAAGACACGGCGAGAGCCAGTGAAAGTTTGCGCAGCATGAGGCGATCCCTAGTTTTAATATTACGGTGATAATTTAGCGCCCAAGGCTAAGGCGGGCCATGCCTGGCGTCAAGCATTGTGGCGGCAACCGAGTGTAGTGGCGCTGACTCGGCGCAACAATCCCGCAATCACGCCATTCATCACGCTGAATGCACCGCTATTGGCAATTTGCCCACGGCATGGTCTAGACTGGCCGCGTTCTTGTCGGGGTGCCTTGTTGGAAGGCTGAGATCGGTAAATACCGGATCCCGTTGAACCTGATCAGGTTAGCGCCTGCGTAGGGAACAAGATTTCTCGTCACCCGGCGAGTCCTCTTGTGCTTCGTCCGGGATGCTGTTCGACAATCGAACAGCCCTCGTGCGCCAAGCACAGCACTGGTTTCAGTGCGTCCATCCGTCACAGGTTCGCTCCGACAAAAATCCACCGCCTGGATAGTTGGAGAGCCCGTGATGAGCACAGAAATAAAAAGTACAAAATTCAAAAACACCGTGCACCTGAGTGAATCGGCCAAGGTCGACTCCGGCTCCGTGCAGCCGTTTACCCGCTCGCAAAAAATCTACGTGCAGGGCACTCGCCCGGACATCCGCGTGCCGATGCGCGAAATCAGCCTGGATGTGACCCCCACCGACTTCGGCGGTGAAATCAACGCTCCCGTTGTGGTCTATGACACCTCCGGCCCGTACACCGACCCTAACGTCATCATCGACGTGCGCAAAGGCCTTGGCGATGTGCGCTCGCCGTGGATCGAAGTGCGTAACGACACCGAGCGCTTGCCAGGCCTCAGCTCCCACTTCGGCCAGCAGCGCTTGAGCGATGCCGAACTCACCGCGCTGCGCTTCGCCCATGTAAAGAACCCGCGCCGTGCCAAGGCCGGCGCCAACGTCACGCAGATGCACTACGCGCGCAAAGGCATCATCACCGCCGAGATGGAGTACGTCGCCATCCGCGAAAACATGAAGCTTGAAGAAGCCCGCGCCAGTGGCCTGCTCGACCAGCAACACGCCGGCCACAGCTTTGGCGCCAGCGTGCCGAAGATCATCACCCCCGAATTCGTGCGCGAAGAAATCGCCCGTGGCCGCGCGATCATCCCGGCCAACATCAACCATACCGAACTGGAACCGATGATCATCGGCCGTAACTTCCTGGTGAAGATCAACGGCAACATCGGCAACAGCGCCCTGGGTTCGTCCATCGAAGAAGAAGTGGCGAAACTCACCTGGGGCATTCGCTGGGGCTCGGACACCGTGATGGACCTGTCCACCGGCAAGCACATCCATGAAACCCGCGAGTGGATCATCCGCAACTCGCCGGTGCCGATTGGTACCGTGCCGATCTACCAGGCCCTGGAAAAAGTCGGCGGCGCCGCCGAGGACCTGACCTGGGAGCTGTTCCGCGACACCCTGATCGAACAGGCGGAGCAGGGCGTCGACTACTTCACCATCCACGCCGGCGTGTTGCTGCGCTACGTGCCGCTGACCGCCAAGCGCGTCACCGGCATCGTGTCCCGTGGCGGCTCGATCATGGCCAAGTGGTGCCTGGCACACCACAAAGAAAACTTCACCTACACGCATTTCGACGAAATCTGCGAAATCATGAAGGCCTACGACGTCAGCTTCTCCCTCGGTGATGGCCTGCGCCCGGGCTCGATTGCCGACGCCAACGACGCCGCGCAATTTGGCGAGTTGGAAACCCTCGGCGAATTGACCAAGACCGCCTGGAAGCACGACGTGCAAACCATGATCGAAGGCCCCGGCCACGTGCCGATGCAGTTGATCAAGGAGAACATGGACAAGCAGCTCGAGTGCTGCGACGAAGCGCCGTTCTACACCCTCGGCCCACTGACCACCGACATCGCGCCGGGCTACGACCACATCACCTCCGGCATCGGTGCGGCGATGATCGGCTGGTTCGGTTGCGCCATGCTTTGCTACGTCACGCCCAAGGAACACTTGGGCCTGCCGAACAAGGATGACGTGAAGACCGGGATCATCACCTACAAGATCGCTGCCCATGCGGCGGACCTCGCCAAAGGCCATCCGGGCGCGCAGATCCGCGATAACGCGCTGAGCAAGGCGCGCTTCGAGTTCCGCTGGGAAGACCAGTTCAACCTTGGCCTGGACCCGGACACCGCGCGTTCCTATCACGACGAAACCCTGCCGAAGGACTCAGCCAAGGTCGCGCATTTCTGCTCGATGTGCGGGCCGAAGTTCTGCTCGATGAAAATCACCCAGGAAGTGCGTGAGTACGCGGCCAACCAACGCATTGAAGCGGTGGACGTGGACGTGGCCAAGGGCTTGGCCGAGCAGGCGGAGCGGTTCAAGCAGGAAGGTAGCCAGCTGTACAAGAAGGTCTGATCCAGAGGCGGCGGTGACTGTGCCGCCGCCATCGCGGGCAAGCCCGGCTCCCACATTTGAAATGCATTCCGGTGTGGGACCCGGGCTTGCCCGCGATAGCGATCTGCCAAACATCAAAGTGTCCCTCAGAGATAACACCCTTGAGCATTCAACCCAGCACCTACTCCCCAGACATCGCGGTTCCCGCTGACAAACGCGTCTTCGGTGCCCGCGACCTGTTCTCCCTGTGGTTCTCCCTCGGCATCGGCCTGATGGTCCTGCAAACCGGCGCCTTGCTCGCACCGGGCCTGGGCTTGTCCGGGTCGTTGCTGGCGATTTTCCTCGGCACCCTGGTCGGCGTGCTGTTGCTGGCTGCCGTCGGCGTGATCGGCAGCGACACCGGCCTGTCCGCCATGGCCGCGCTCAAGCTCAGCCTGGGGGGCAAGGGCGCCAGCCTGCCGGCGCTGCTCAACCTGCTGCAGCTGATCGGCTGGGGCTCGTTTGAAATCATTGTGATGCGCGACGCGGCCAGCCTGTTGGGCGCACGGGCCTTCAGTGACGGCAGCTTGTTGGCCAGCCCTTTGCTGTGGACCCTGTTCTTCGGCGGCCTGGCGACCTTGCTGGCCGTCAGCGGCCCCCTGACCTTTGTGCGCCAGATCCTGCGCAAATGGGGGATCTGGCTGCTGCTCGCCGCCTGCCTGTGGCTGACCTGGAACCTGTTCGCCAAAGCCGACCTCGCCGCACTCTGGGCCCAGGCCGGTGACGGCTCTATGCCGTTCGCGGTGGGCTTTGACATTGCCATCGCCATGCCGTTGTCGTGGTTGCCGCTGATTGCCGACTACTCAAGATTCGGCAAACGCGCGAAAAACGTGTTCGGCGGCACCGCCCTGGGCTTCTTTATCGGTAACTTCTGGCTGATGAGCCTGGGCGTGGCCTACACCCTGGCATTCGCGCCGAGCGGTGAGGTAAATGCGCTTTTGCTGGCTTTGGCCGGTGCGGGCCTGGGTATTCCGCTGCTGCTGATCCTGTTGGACGAATCAGAAAACGCCTTCGCCGATATCCACTCGGCGGCAGTGTCGAGCGGGATCCTGTTGCGCTTGAAGGTCGAGCACCTGGCCCTGGCCATCGGCGTCATCTGCACCCTGATCGCCTGTTTTGCGCCGTTGGCGCAATACCAGAATTTCCTGCTGCTGATTGGCTCGGTGTTTGCGCCGTTGTTTGGCGTGGTGCTGGTGGATCACTTCATTCTGCGCCATCGTAGGGCGGGTGCAGTAGCCAGTCTGCGCTGGCCGGCATTGGTCGCCTGGCTGGGCGGTATCGCGACATACCACCTGCTGGCCAATCTGTATCCGGACGTCGGCGCGACCCTGCCGGCTTTGTTGCTGGCAGGGCTGTTGCAACTCATCCTGGGCCGGGCCTTCAGCGGCGCGCGGGCACCAGTTCAGGTTTGAGAATACCGTCCAGGCGCGAGTAGGGAATCTGCAATTCGACGTGGCCCAAGGCATACGGCGCAATGGTGGTGGTGGGGTACTTGAGGATCACGCCACCGTAGGTGAGCGCCACGTTAGGGGTTTTCTGGAAAGGGTACTGTTTCACGTACTCCGGTTCCAGGCTCAGGCGGGTGCTGATCAGCCAGCTGTTGTGCGCCACTTGGGCGGCTTTCCAGAACGCGTCTTCCTTGCCGGGCAACAGCATATCGGTCAGGGTCAGGGCCTTTTGCTGCTGGCGTGAGTAGTTGATGAAGGCGCGGCCCGGCTCGCCGTGGGTGGCTCCCTGGTCCAGGTAGCTGGACAACTCGATGATCACCAAGCCGTCATGCTGTTCGCGTACCTTGGCCTGCAAGTACATGCTGTTGCGCGGTGCGGCAGTGCGCAGGAACTGCTCGCGGTAGGTGTCGAGGCTGGTCGGCAGCGGGTCGTTCGAGTTGGTGCTGGTCATTTCCAGCAGGCGCTGTTCGATCAGCGCGTCGAGCTTGGGCTCCTTGGCAAAGTGCACCGTGTCGATATTCACCAGCGGGCAATCAGCGCTGGCGCAGCCCGGCTTGCTTTGCTCGGTGGCGTCGCGAGTGGCTTCCAGCGGTGCCTTGTAGCTCGGTTGGAACAGGCTCTGGCAAGCGCCGAGGGTCAATGCGATGCAGGCCACGGAGGCGATTTTTAAAAGCGACATGTAAGTCCTTCGTCTATCGATAAGAGCGAAATTTGTGGAGCTTCGACTGCCAGCACGGCAGTCAGTTCGCCACTAAGCTGATTAGAGTGTGTTTGACGCCCGCCGTCTATCCCGGCAACTGGAAAGGGGCTGCGCCAAGGTGCAGGAGCGCGTTAGGATGGCGCCCATTGCGCAGGCTTAACGAGGATGGGACATGACGGACTTTGCAAAATCGAAGCCGAGCAAAATCGAAATTGTTCAGCGCGAGAATGCCTACAAGGGCTTCTACAAGCTTGATCGCATGCAACTGCGCCACGAAAAGTTCGATGGCGGCATGAGCCGGGTGATCAATCGTGAAATCTTCGTTCGCCACGACGCCGTGTGTGTGTTGCCCTACGACCCGCAGCGCGATGAAGTGGTGTTGAACGAGCAATTTCGCGTCGGCGCCATGGGCCGTACCGACAACCCCTGGCTGATCGAGATGGTCGCGGGCCTGATCGACAAGGATGAGCAACCGGAGGAGGTTGCACACCGCGAAGCCGAGGAGGAAGCTGGGCTGACATTCTCGGCACTGTGGCCGATCACCCAATATTTCCCGTCACCCGGCGGCAGTACAGAATACGTGCACTTGTACCTGGGCCGCTGCGACAGCGCCGGTGTAGGTGGCGTCCATGGATTGGAAGAAGAAGCTGAAGATATCCGCGTCACCGTATGGGCCTTCGAAGATGCCCTGCAAGCGGTGCGTGACGGCAAAATTTCCAATGCAGCCAGCATCATCGCCCTGCAATGGCTTGCGCTTAATCGCGCAGAAGTGAGGGGGTTATGGCAGTAAAGGCACGGGAACGTTATCGAGTCGACCTGATCGGGCTGCAAGCAGCCTGCGAGGCCAATTACGCGCGGTTGATGCGCCTGCTCCCCGATATGCGCCACGCCCCGGAGGCGCGGCGCATCGGTGTGACCCACGGCGACCAGATGCTCGGCGTGCTGGCCCTGGAGGTCATCGTCAACTGCCCCTACACCACCACCCTGCGTGTGCGTCAGGAACACAGCTTGCCGTGGCTGCCGGTGCCGCAACTGGAGGTGCAGGTCTACCACGACGCGCGAATGGCCGAAGTGATCAGCGCCGAACATGCGCGGCGCTTTCGCAGCATCTATCCTTACCCCAACGTGTTCATGCACCAGCCCGATGAGAAAGCACAGCTCAATGTGTTCCTCGGTGAATGGTTGAGCCACTGCCTGGCCCTGGGCCATGAGTTCGAAGCTGTGCGGTAGATGTGAACTGCGTCTGCTTCCTGGGTTTCCTCTTTGCGTCCTGCCCCAGCATAATCACGCCAAACGTCCATTCCTGTGATTGCCTTGGGAGAGCGCCTTGCCGAGCGTATCCACCGTGAGCCCCGATGCGCCGGCATTGCTGGTGCAACTGTCCGACAGCCATTTGTTCGCCGAGGCCGACGGCACGCTGCTGGGCATGAACACCCGTGAAAGCCTGCAGCGCGTGATCGAGTTGGTGAGCGCGCAACAGCCGCGCATTGATCTGGTACTGGCCACGGGGGACCTGTCCCAGGACGGCACGCTTGAGTCGTACCAGCAATTTCGCGACATGACCGCGCCCATGGGTGCACCGACGCGCTGGATCCCCGGTAATCACGACGAACCGCAGATCATGGCCCGCGCCGCCGTGCACAGTGACCTGCTGGAACCGGTGGTCGATATCGGCAACTGGCGCGTGACCCTGCTGGACTCCGCTGTACCAGGCTCCGTGCCGGGCTACCTGCAGGATCAACAACTGCAACTGCTCGCCCAGGCCCTGAGCGAAGCACCGAACCGGCATCATCTGGTGTGCTTCCATCATCATCCCGTGCCTATCGGGTGCGCCTGGATGGAGCCTATTGGCCTGCGCAATCCTGATGCTTTGTTTGCTGTGCTCGACCGGTTCCCACAGGTGCGGGCGGTACTCTGGGGCCACGTGCACCAGGAAATCGACCGCGAGCGCAACGGCGTGCGCTTGCTGGCGTCGCCGTCCACCTGCATCCAGTTCGCGCCGGGCAGCGAAGATTTCAAGGTCAGTGAGCAAGCGCCGGGTTATCGCTGGCTGCGCCTGCATGCCGACGGACGGTTGGAGACTGGGGTGGAGCGGGTCCAAGGCTTCAACTTTACCGTCGATTACGGCAGTAACGGCTATTAAAACCTGTAAACGCTGATCAACCTGTGGGAGCTGGCTTGCCGGCGATGGCAGTGTGCCAGTCTATAAATGTGTGATGGGTACACCGCCATCGCCGGTAAGCCAGCGCCCACAGTGGGTCTTCTGTGTCCTTTGGATTGAGTGCATCACACACGGCTTCGATCCCTGTAAACTGCGCCTTTTTTGGCGCAAGCATGGAGAGCCCGGCATGTCCGCTTCGATCCTGTATATCCACGGTTTCAACAGTGCGCCGGCGTCCAATAAGGCCAGCCAACTGATCACCGTGATGGACGCTCTCGGCATGGCCGACCAATTGCGCGTTCCGGCCCTGCATCACCATCCCCGTCAGGCGATTCCTCAGTTGGAAGCGGCTATCGCTGAACTGGGGCGGCCACTGCTGGTCGGCAGCTCACTCGGCGGCTACTATGCAACCCATCTTGCCGAACGCCATGGCCTCAAGGCGTTGCTGGTGAACCCGGCGGTCAGCCCTCATCGGATGTTCGACGGTTACCTGGGCACCCAGAAGAACCTCTACACCGATGAAACCTGGGAACTGACCCACGACCACGTCGCGGCGCTGGCCGAGCTGGAAGTGCCGGCGCCCCAGGATGCCGCGCGGTATCAGGTGTGGTTGCAGACCGGGGATGAAACCCTGGACTATCGCCTCGCCCAGCAGTACTACCGGGCCTGTGCCTTGCGCATCCAGGCCGGGGGCGACCATGGTTACCAGGGGTTCGCCCAGCAATTGCCGGCCATGTTGAGCTTTGCCGGCATTGGCGCAGATCAGTATCAATCCTTCGATTTTTCTTCATTGTAAGAATCGCAGGTCACTTTTTAATCGAACGACTCACGACGAGACCCCATGGCCACTCCCAGCGCTAGCTCTTATAACGCCGACGCCATCGAAGTCCTCTCGGGCCTCGACCCGGTGCGCAAACGCCCCGGCATGTACACCGACACCAGTCGGCCGAACCACCTTGCCCAGGAAGTCATCGACAACAGCGTCGACGAAGCCTTGGCTGGGCACGCCAAGTCGGTGCATGTCATTCTCCACGCAGACCATTCCCTGGAAGTGTCCGACGATGGTCGTGGCATGCCAGTGGACATCCACCCCGAAGAGGGCGTGCCGGGCGTCGAGCTGATCCTCACCAAGCTGCACGCCGGTGGCAAGTTCTCCAACAAGAACTACCAATTCTCCGGTGGCCTGCACGGTGTGGGTATTTCCGTGGTCAACGCCCTGTCCACGCTGGTACGGGTGAAGGTCAAGCGCGACGGCAACGAGTACCAGATGACCTTCGCCGATGGCTACAAAGCCACCGACCTGGAAGTGATCGGCACCGTTGGCAAGCGCAACACCGGCACCAGCGTGTACTTCGCCCCGGACCCGAAATACTTCGATTCGCCAAAATTCTCCATCAGCCGCCTCAAGCACGTGCTCAAGGCCAAGGCCGTGCTGTGCCCAGGCCTGCTGGTGACTTTTGAAGACAAAGGCACCGGTGAGAAGGTCGAATGGCACTACGAAGATGGCCTGCGCTCGTACCTGGAAGATTCCGTCAGCGAGTTCGAACGCCTGCCCAACGAGCCGTTCTGCGGCAGCCTGGCCGGTAATAAAGAAGCCGTGGACTGGGCGCTGCTGTGGTTGCCCGAAGGCGGCGACAGCGTGCAGGAAAGCTACGTCAACCTGATCCCCACGGCCCAGGGCGGCACGCACGTCAACGGTTTGCGCCAGGGCTTGCTGGATGCCATGCGCGAATTCTGCGAATACCGCAGCCTGCTGCCGCGCGGCGTGAAGCTTGCGCCGGAAGACGTGTGGGAGCGCATCGCGTTCGTGCTGTCGATGAAGATGCAGGAGCCGCAGTTCTCCGGCCAGACCAAGGAACGCCTGTCGTCCCGTGAAGCGGCGGCGTTTGTCTCCGGCGTGGTCAAGGACGCGTTCAGCCTGTGGCTCAACGAACACCCAGAATTAGGCCTGGCCCTGGCTGAACTGGCGATCAACAACGCTGGTCGTCGCCTGAAGGCCAGCAAGAAAGTCGAGCGCAAGCGCATCACCCAGGGCCCGGCATTGCCCGGCAAGCTAGCCGATTGCGCCGGGCAGGACCCGATGCGCTCCGAGCTGTTCCTGGTGGAAGGTGACTCCGCCGGCGGTTCCGCCAAGCAAGCGCGGGACAAGGAATTCCAGGCGATCCTGCCGTTGCGGGGCAAGATCCTCAACACTTGGGAAGTCGATGGCAGCGAAGTCCTGGCCAGCCAGGAGGTGCACAACATCGCCGTGGCCATTGGCGTTGACCCAGGTGCGGCGGACATGAGCCAGCTGCGCTACGGCAAGATCTGCATCCTCGCCGACGCCGACTCCGACGGCTTGCACATCGCGACGCTGCTGTGTGCGCTGTTCGTCCAGCACTTCCGCCCATTGGTGGATGCCGGTCACGTCTACGTCGCCATGCCACCGCTGTACCGTATCGACATGGGCAAAGAGATTTACTACGCCCTGGACGACGCCGAGCGTGATGGCATCCTCGACCGCCTGGTGGCCGAGAAGAAACGCGGCAAGCCACAGGTCACGCGATTCAAAGGCCTGGGTGAAATGAACCCGCCACAACTGCGCGAAACCACCATGGACCCGAACACGCGGCGCCTGGTGCAGTTGACGCTGGGCGAAGACTTCGCCGAAACCTCGGAAATGATGGACATGCTGTTGGCGAAGAAACGCGCGCCGGACCGCAAGTCTTGGCTGGAATCCAAAGGCAACCTGGCCGAGGTCCTGGGCTGATGCGCACAGGTTTCGCCCTGGCGATCCTGATGTTGAGCGGGTGGGTGGCCACCGAGGTGGTTGCCGCACCCGTGGCTGAGCTAAAGCGGGTGTCCGAGCACCCGGTGGACGGCATGCGCGGCGGTAATCTGTCGGGGCTGGCACTGTGTGGCAACGACTTGTGGACGGTCTCCGACCGCGATGACGACCAGATCTACCGCCTGGATATCAGCGCGCCGACCTGGCAGGCCGAAGCCGTGAAGATCGACGTGCCGCCGGTGCCTGAATCCGGGCTGCCGTGGGGGTTGCGTTCGCGCACCAAGGCCGCTTCGTTCATTCGCGGTGGCGACCTGGACTTTGAAGGCATCACCTGCGACGCCGCCGGTAACCGCTATATTGTCAGCGAAGCCCATGCGGCGGTGCTGCAAGTGCCGGTCACGGGCGCGCCTGAGTGGTTGAAAATCGACCCAGGCATGGTGCGTGAAGCGCGGGCCAGCGGCATGTTGCTGCACTTCAATGCGTTGTTTGAAGGCCTGGCGATCAACCCGCAAGGCAATCAGATTTGGTTGGCGGCCGAGCGTGAGCGGCGCGGGCTGATTTCGATCAAGCGTCCGCAAAGCCTGTGGGGCTGTGACGGTCCCTGCGTATTGCTGAGTGAGGCCGGCCAGGAAATGCAGCCGGCCAAGTTCACCGATGCCAAGGCCGTGTCCAAGGACTTCGCCGACCTGGCGCTGTTCAACGGCAAACTGTTTACCCTGGAGCGCAATGCGTTCCAGATTTGCCGGCGTGATGCGGTCACCGCCAAGGTCGAGCTGTGCTGGTCGTTTGCCGACGAGACGCTGACACCCGAGCGGCGTTATCCCCAGCCCTATGGCCTGGCAGAAGCCCTGGTGGTCGATGCCGAGGGTGCCTGGCTGGGCATCGACAATAATTTCGGCCCGCGTGCCGATGGTGAAAAACGCCCCGTGGTCTATCGTTTCGCCGCCCCTGCCGGTGGCTGGAGCGCCCAGCCATGAGCCCCTGTTTTTTTGAATTGACCCGGTGCAACGGCAGTTCCGTTGCGCCATACCAGACCATGATGAGGCCCGCATGAGTGACATCCTCGCAGACAGCTTAGATGGCGTAGAACGCCGGTCGCTGGCTGACTTCACCGAAAATGCCTACCTCAACTACTCCATGTACGTGATCATGGACCGTGCCTTGCCGCATATCGGCGACGGCCTGAAGCCCGTACAACGGCGCATCATCTACGCCATGAGTGAGTTGGGCCTGGACGCTGATTCCAAGCACAAGAAGTCGGCGCGAACCGTCGGTGACGTGCTCGGTAAGTTCCACCCCCACGGCGATTCGGCGTGCTACGAAGCCATGGTGCTGATGGCCCAGCCGTTCAGCTATCGCTACACGTTGGTGGACGGCCAGGGTAACTGGGGTGCGCCGGATGATCCCAAGTCGTTCGCCGCCATGCGTTATACCGAAGCCCGCCTGTCGCGTTATTCGGAAGTGCTGCTCAGCGAATTGGGCCAGGGCACCGCGAACTGGGGCCCGAACTTTGACGGCACCCTCGAAGAACCCCTGGTGTTGCCGGCACGTTTGCCGAACATCCTGCTCAATGGCACCACCGGTATTGCCGTGGGCATGGCCACCGACGTACCGCCGCACAACCTGCGCGAAGTCGCCAGCGCTTGCGTACGCCTGCTGGATGAGCCGAAAGCCACGGTCGAACAGCTCTGCGAGCATATCCAGGGCCCGGACTACCCGACCGAAGCGGAAATCATCACGCCGCGTGCCGACCTGCTGAAAATGTACGAAACCGGCAAGGGCTCGGTGCGCATGCGTGCCGTGTACCACGTCGAAGATGGCGACATTATTGTCACCGCGCTGCCGCACCAGGTATCGGGCGCCAAAGTGCTGGAGCAAATCGCCGCGCTGATGCAGGCCAAACCGTCGAAACTGCCGCAAGTTGCCGACCTGCGTGACGAGTCCGACCACGAAAACCCGTGCCGCATCGTGATCATCCCGACCAACAGCCGGGTCGATCACGAAGTGCTGATGCAGCACCTCTTTGCCAGCACGGACCTGGAGTCCAGCTACCGGGTCAACGTCAATATCATTGGCCTGGATGGCAAACCGCAGCTGAAAAACCTGCGCAACCTGCTGGTGGAGTGGCTGGAGTTCCGCGTGCAGACCGTGCGTCGCCGCCTGCAATTCCGCCTCGACAAGGTCGAGCGCCGCTTGCACCTGTTGGACGGCTTGTTGATCGCCTACCTCAACCTGGATGAAGTGATCCACATCATTCGTACCGCCGAGCACCCGAAAGCCGAGCTGATCGCGCGTTTCGAGCTCAGCGAGATCCAGGCGGACTACATCCTCGACACCCGCTTGCGTCAGTTGGCACGACTGGAAGAAATGAAGCTGCGCGACGAACAGGACGCGTTGCTCAAGGAACAAGCCAAGCTGCAAGCGTTGCTGGGCAGCGAGGCCAAGCTCAAGAAGCTGGTGCGCAGCGAGCTGATCAAAGACGCCGAAACCTATGGCGACGACCGTCGCTCGCCGATCGTCGAGCGCGCTGAGGCGAAAGCGCTGACCGAGACCGAACTGCTGCCGAACGAGAAAATTACCGTCGTTCTGTCGGAAAAGGGTTGGGTTCGTTCCGCCAAGGGGCATGATATTGACGCCACTGGTTTGTCGTATAAGGCGGGTGACGGGTTCAAGACCGCCGCCGCCGGGCGTTCCAACCAGTTTGCGGTGTTTATTGACTCCACTGGGCGCAGTTATTCGGTGCCGGCGCACACCTTGCCGTCTGCACGAGGGCAGGGCGAGCCATTGACCGGGCGCCTGACGCCGCCGCCAGGGGCGAATTTCGAGTGCGTGCTGCTGCCGGACGATGATGCGCTGTACGTGATCGCCTCCGACGCGGGCTACGGGTTTGTGGTGAAAGGTGAAGACCTGCAGGCCAAGAACAAGGCCGGCAAGGCCTTGCTGAGCTTGCCGAACAACGCCAAGGTGATCCTGCCGCGGCCGGTGGACGACCGTGAGAGCAACTGGCTGGCGTCGGTCACCACCGAAGGTCGCTTGCTGGTGTTCAAAATCAGCGACCTGCCGCAGTTGGGTAAAGGCAAAGGCAACAAGATCATTGGTATTCCCGGCGAGCGCGTGGCCAGTCGCGAAGAGTACGTGACCGATATCGCGGTAATCCCGGAAGGCGCGACGTTGGTGCTTCAGGCCGGTAAACGTACCCTGTCGTTGCGTCCTGACGACCTTGAGCATTACAAGGGTGAGCGCGGTCGGCGTGGTAACAAATTGCCTCGTGGCTTCCAGCGCGTGGATGCTTTGTTGGTGGAAACGCCGGTTTAACGCGTATTAGAGCCCTCGATCTACGATTTAACCCGTAGATCGACGCTTTGGCGCTGGAGTCATGGCGCATATTCACGGATGATATGGCCTTTCCAGCGCCGGCGTGGCCGAGCGTGTTTAGGTTATTTTTAGTATTACATTGTGGTTCGCCTTGTGGCAGCCACCTGGATGGGATGATGACTGCTCCACGCCTTCCTTTTATTTTCATGCTCGCTGGCCTTTTGGGGCTGGCGGGTTGCAGCACACACCAGCCGGTGTCGCTGTACCAGCTGGACAGCGGAAGTCCGGCTCAGCCAGCACAAACCGCTGGCATGGCGGTTTTGCTGGGTCCGGTAGTCGTGGCTGACTACCTGCAACGTGAAACCCTCCTGCAACGTCAGAATGACGGCAGCCTGCAAGGTTCCACCGATGGTCGTTGGGCGGGCAGCTTGTCCTCCGACATCAACCAGTTGATGTTGCGCCAGGTGGCAGGCCAGTTGGACAGCCAGCGCGTAGTGCTGGCGCCCGCACCCCCCGGCTTCACCCCGGATGTGCAGGTGCTGCTGACCATCACCCGGCTTGATTCAGGTACGTCGCAACCGGCGATCCTCGATGCACAATGGCGTTTGATCGACCGTCGCGGCCAGGTGCGTGATAACCGTATCGTGCACTTGCAGGAACAACACACCGGCACCACCGCGTCCCAGGTCCAGGCTCAGGGCGTATTGTTGCAGCATCTGGCTCGGCAGTTGTCGGTGGCGCTCAAGCCTTTGGCCAACCAGCCGCCGATTGCCGAGGCACCCCGCAAGCAGAGCGCCCCGGCGCAGGCCAAGCCGGCAGAGCCGCGGAAGCCGAAAATGCCGATGGCCACGCCGATCCGTACGGATATGGAAGTGTTCAGGTTCTGATCTGAATGGCAGACAAACAAAAGGCCCGCTGAATCAGCGGGCCTTTTTCGTTGGCTTGAAACCTACCCCCTGTAGGAGCCGGGTTGCCGGCGATCCCTACAGAGGGGCGGTGATCAGCCCTTGGTGCGGGTCTCATGCATCCGCGCCAACTGACGCTCCAGCATCGAGGGGTACGGCTCCATCAAACGCTCCACACAACTGGCACCCTCGGGGCTGGCAATCGGGCGGATACGCGCGCGCTGGCGGATCAGCGTGTCTTCACTGATCTTGCGCTCCACCAGCAGCAGGTTGCGGCTGTGTTGCGACAGGGCCAGGGCATCCTGGGCAATCTCGGTGAGCAACAGGTCGATCTGGCTCATGCCGAACAAATCGTCGCCGACCGTCAGGCCCAGCTGCAATTGCAGGGTGATGCCGCTGTCCGCCACTTCGATCTGCAATTCATGGCCCAGGGCGCGCAGCAGCTCGCCGCAGCAAATGGCGTTGGTCAGGTAGTCTTCGCCGCTGTCTTCGCTGTGGAACAGCATCAGCGTGCTGCCATCGTTCAGAGTATGCAGCTCGCCCTGGTACAGCGATGCGGCCTGGTCGAGGCAGTCACGATAGCGTTCCAGTAGCTCGGTCAGGCGTGCGCGTGGCAGGCGGCGCAGTTGGTCCTGGGCACCCATTTGCACGGCCAGTACGGCGCTGAACTGGGGCTCGGTGCTCTTCACCGGCGCCGGTTTGGCGGCAACGGCCGGCGCGCCGGCCGAGGTGTCGCGCAGGTCGGCGAAGGGGTCTTCGTCGTCCAGCTCGTCCTCTTCGGCCTTGAACGCCTGGCGGGTGGCAGGCTTCAGGCCCGCCACCGGAGCGTCTCGCACTTCAAACTCGGGCTCGTCGTCGTAGTCGGCGTCGAACTCAGGCTCGGGCTCCACTTCGCGCACAACCGGTTCCGGGGCGAAACTGGCGTGAAGCTGGCGCGCCAGGTCGCCGATCTCATCCTGGCGGTCGGTGGCCGGGGTGTGTTCGTCAATGTCCCGCAGCCAGATGCGCAGTTGCATCAAGGGCGTAGAGATATGCCGACCCAGGCGCAAACTCAGGGCCAAGGCCAATGCCAGCAGGATCGCGCTGAGGATGCCCATGCTTTGCAGGCTGATGGTCATCGGCTGCTGGAATTGCTGCATATCCAGGCTGATGCGCAGTTGGCCGGCCTTCACATCCTGAAACGTAATGTTGCTCTGGTAGAGGCCTTCGGCTTCACCCAGCAGGCCGTTTTTCGGGCGTTGCCCGGCTTCGGCCATGATCCGGTTGTCCACGCTGTAGATGGCGGCGTGGGCCACCAGCGGGTTCTTGGTCAGGTTGTTGAGCAGCACGTTGAGGCTGAGGATGTCATTGGACACCAACAACTCAGTCGCCGAGGTGGCGGTCTGGGTGGTCAAGCTCTCGCCCAGGGCGTCGGCCTGCTCGTGCATGGCCTGCTTGAACTGCAAACCCATCACGCAGGCGTAGATCACCAGGGCCAGGGCGACCAGGATCACGTTATGGCTGGCGATGCGTAATGCGATCGGTACACGGCGGTGGCGCAGTGCCCGGAAGATCAGCAGGAAGAAATTATCGGTTTTTACTGGCGTGGGCCGGTTCACTTGCGCTCGGCTCTTGGTCCGTGAAGTTGACGCGCAGTATAGCGACAGCCCTAGGGCCGGCAAAGCGCTGGCTGTGCCCGATGGTCACTGAAAGTGGGTAGAATGCGGTTTTTTTCCAGCCTGGGGGTGCGCCTTGCGCGAAATTGTCCTGATTAACATCACTGGTGAAGACCGCCCGGGTCTTACTGCGGCTATTACGGGAGTGCTGGCCCAGGGTGGTGTGAACATTCTCGACATCGGCCAGGCGGTGATCCACGACACCCTGTCGTTCGGCATCCTGGTCGAGATCCCGAGCACGGAACAGGCGTCTTCGGTACTCAAGGACATCCTGTTTACGGCGTACAAGCTGGACCAGCAAGTGCGTTTTACCCCAGTGTCCGAAGAGGATTACCAGCAATGGGTCGCGGGCCAGGGCAAAAAACGCCACATCGTGACGCTGCTGACCCGCAAGGTCACTGCTGAGCAACTGCAGCGCGTCAGCTCCATCACCGCGCAATATGGCCTGAACATCGACCACATCGACCGTCTGTCGGGTCGCATGCCGCTGGATACGCCGGCCGACCAGGGCAAGGGCTGCATCGAGTTCTCCGTGCGCGGTGAGCCGGCCGACCCACAAGCCTTGCGTGCCGAGTTCCTCAGCGTGGCCCAGGAGCTGAACGTCGATATCGCCTTCCAGGAAGATTCGCTATTCCGTCGCAACCGTCGCCTGGCGGTGTTCGACATGGACTCCACGCTGATCGAAGCCGAAGTCATCGACGAGCTGGCCAAGGCTGCCGGCGTAGGCGAGCAGGTTTCCGAGATTACCGAGCGCGCCATGGCCGGTGAACTCGACTTCCGCGCCAGCTTCAAAGAGCGCCTTGCGCTGCTCAAGGGCCTGGACGTGAGCGTGCTGGATTCCATCGGCGCCTCCCTGCGCCTCACCGAAGGTGCCGAAACCCTGTTCGCCGAACTCAAGCGCCTGGGCTACAAGACTGCCATCCTGTCTGGCGGCTTCACCTACTTCGCCAAGCAATTGCAGGCCAAGCTGGGTATCGACTATGTGTTCGCCAATGAGCTGGAAGTGGTGGATGGCAAGGTGACCGGCGTGGCCGTGGAGCCGATTGTCGACGCGCAGCGCAAGGCGGACCTGTTGAAGGAGTTGGCCCACAAGGAGGGGTTGCGCCTGGAGCAGACCATTGCGGTCGGCGACGGTGCGAATGACTTGCCGATGCTGGCAATTGCCGGGTTGGGTGTTGCGTTCCGTGCCAAGCCGTTGGTGAAGCAGTCGGCCAAGCAGGCGATTTCGACGCTGGGGCTCGATGGCGTGCTGTATCTGCTGGGCTTCCGCGACCGCGACGGCCAGCTCTAGGTAGAAACGCGGTAAATAAAGGTGGGAGCGGGCTTGCTCGCGAATGCGGTGGTTCAGTCACTGATCTGTCGACTGATGCTCCGTATTCGCGAGCAAGCCCGCTCCTACATTGGGTTTTGGGTCAGGCTTTCGGCAGTGCAATACCCTGGCCCATCTGCACCGGCGAACCGGCTACCAGTGCTTCTGCCCATTTCACCTGATCCGGCCCGAACAACACAATCGCGGTCGAACCCAGCTTGAAGCGACCCAGCTCCGCACCTTTCTCCAGGTGGATCGGCGCACGTGCGGCCTCGTCGTAGCGGAAGGTTTTCAGCTCGCGCTTCGGCGGTGTCACCAGGCCGGCCCATACGGTTTCAATCGACGCGACGATCATCGCGCCCACCAACACGACAGCCATCGGGCCGCGCTCGGTGTCGAAAATGCAGGCAACACGCTCATTGCGCGCGAACAGCTCTGGAACGTTTTCGGCAGTGGTCTGGTTTACCGAAAAGATACGGCCCGGGATGTAGACCATTTCCCGCAGAGTGCCGGCCAGTGGCATGTGCACACGGTGGTAGTCCTTCGGCGACAGATAGACCGTCGCGAAGTCACCGCCCATGAACGGCGCCGACAAGGCCGCGTCCCCACCCAGCAGTTCCAGCACGCTGAAGCTGTGACCCTTGGCCTGGAACACACGGCCATGTTCGATCGGGCCAAGCTGGCTGACCGCGCCGTCGGCAGGGCTCAACACCGCTCCAGGGGTCTGATCCAATGGGCGGGCGCCGTCTTTCAATGCACGGGTGAAGAAGGCATTGAAGTGCTCGTAAGCGGTCAGGTCCTCAACCAGGGCTTGGGACATGTCCACTTGATAGCGCTTGGCGAACCAGCTGGTGAAGGCGTTCTTGAACCAGCGCACACGGCACTCGGCAACGCAGCCGGCCAGGCGCGACAGCAAGTGGTGCGGTAGCAAGTATTGGCTGAGGATAAACAACTGCTTTTTCATAACTGTCCTTAAACCTTAAATCTCGACGGGGGTGTCGGGGTGATTGCCCCATTCGCCCCAGGAACCGGCATAACCTTTGACCCGCGGATAACCGAGCGCCTTGGCCACAAGGTAGGTGAAGCCAGAGCGGTGGTGAGTCTGGCAGTGGGTGATGATTTCTTTGTCTTTGGTCAGCCCGAGGTCTTCGAGGATCTGCGGCATGTCGCGACGGATGCGCAGGTTGCGCGCCTTGTCCATGCCGGCCGTCCATTCGAAGTTCACTGCGCCGGGGATGTGCCCGCCTTTGGCTGCGAGCACTTTTTCGCCGGAGTACTCCAGCGGGCCGCGCGCGTCCCAGATGCCCAGGTCGGCGGCGCCCAGGCGGCTTTGCAGGTATTCGCGGGTGGCGGTAGGGCCGTCGTGCAGCGTGAGGCTGACCGGGCCGCCGACAGGGACGGGCACCTCGGTGGAGACCGGGTGTTGGTCCGCCAGCCACGCAAGCAAGCCGCCGTCGAGGTAGTGGTATTTCGGGTGGCCGATCACGTCGAGCATCCAGATGAACCGCCCGGCCCAGCCGCCGCCTTCGTCGTCGTAGACCACGTAGGTGGCGTCAGGGGTGTGGCCCAATTCGCCGAACAGTTTTTCCAGCTCGGCCTTGCTGGGCAGCAAGCCGGGAGCCGGTGGCTGGCCCAGTTGGGTGCGCTTGGGGTCAACGAAATGCGCGCCGGGGATATGCCCTTCGGCGTAGCGGGCGGCACTGGTGAGGTCCACCAGAATCAGGTGTTCGGCATCGAGGCGACCAAGCAGGTCGCTGGGTTCGATCACCAGCGGCAAGCCAGAGAAGTCAGGCATGTGAGGTCTCCTGGGCACAAATGTTGGCGATAAAGGAGGGCGATTGTAGCGCAAGCATCAAGCGCTGCGGTTGGTAAAGCTGTGCAGGGCTTTCTCGATGCATTGGGCGGTTTTGCCGAAAGCCTGCACGGTGGTTTCCGAGAATGGCCCGCCGCCTTGGTCGGCCACCATCAGCATGACCACCTTGCCGTTGCAACTCAGGGAGCGAAGCAGCAGGTGCTCGCCGGTGAACAGGCGGCGCAGGATCGGCGGCAGCAACGCCGCGAACTGGGCGTGGTTTTCAGGATTGAGGCGCACCTGGGCCGACTTCTCCAGCAAGCGTTGCAGCAAGGTGCTGTTGACCACGTCCAGGCTCAGGTTCGCGGCGTCCTTCGGCAGGCCGTCGGCCTGGTGAACACGCAAGGTGCTCAGGGCGCGATCAGCCATCAACAGCATGACCCGCTGCATGCCACTGGCGACCAAGGCTTCCTTGGCGCAGGTGGTCAAGTGCATGGCGTTGGCAAAGCGGCTCGGCTCCACCAGCAACTCGGTGCAACGCTTGCGCCACACGGCCAGGGCCTCGGCGGTGGGTGGCGGCGCTGGCAACAGGCCGCGGTGAATCTTCTGTACATGCCACGGCCAGATCAGCGACAGCGCCGGGTGCCAGAGGTCAGTCATCAAGGCGGTGCGGGCGCTGGTGACAGCCTGTTGGTGGACCAGTTGCTGTACCTCGCCCAAAGGCTGTTGCAGGTACAGCGCCGTGAGCAATTGCCAGCGTTCGGTGTGCGGGCAGGTCCATGACTCCTGGGCCGACATCGCCAGGCCGTTGGCCAGCAGCACGGTGTTGGCGGGCTGGTTCAACCAGCGGCGCAGATTGGGTTCGGCATCGAGCAATTGCTGATGGCGCAGCGGGTCGTCTTCACGGGCGATGTGCAGGGCCTTGACCAGCAGGCGCTGTTCGCTCATCAGCAGCTTGTAGCCCTGGGAGACCCAGATCGGCAGGTGCCAGGCTTCGGTCAGGCCGACACACAGGTCCAGCAGGCGCACGCCGAACAGTTCCTGTTCGACCTGGCGGGCTGACTGGCCTTTGTGGATAACCCGCAGCTCCCATTCTTCCAGGAGCTTGGGGTAGGCGACTGCCATCGGCCACAGCGGCGACAGGAACAGCAGGCTGCCCCAGTGGATGTCCTGCCACAGCCGCGCCAGGCGGCTGCCGAACAAGCCGTTGGCTTGCTGCGAAGCGTGCTGGCTCACCAGCAACAATTGGCGCAGCGCCACAGGAATCTCGTGGGCCGGCACCGAGGGCAGGCGCGCCAGCAGTTCTTCGGCGCGCTTGAGGCCCAGGCGGTTGAGCGCCACTTCGAGGTTTTCCGCCGGTTCCGCCAGGCTGCCATGGGTGTGGCTGTTGGCCTCGCGCATCACGCTGAGCACCAGGGCCGGGCTGTTTTGCATCAGCTCGGCAATATCTCGCAACGAACTGCGGCTGTCGCGGATGCCTTTGCACACACGGTCGTGGCTGGCCTGGGGCACAGGCAGCAGCACATCGTCCAGGCGCTTGATCCAAGCGGCGAGAGAGTTGGGTTTTGCAGTTGGGACTGTCGTTTCATTAGCCATGATTGGGGCGCGATCATCACTTGCGGTCTACACGCCCGGAGCGGGCCGAACTGGCTTTTCGCCTTAACGGCCTATAGTCTGGCGCAGTTTTGCCGATAAGTAGAACAAGAGTTTTCTGCTACACCCAATATGTCCATGAACCCGACGGCGCAAGTACTCATCCCCTATGGCTAAAATTATCGGCATCATCGTCGTCATCGCAAGCGTGCTCGGTGGCTACGTCCTGTCCCACGGTAAAATTGCTGCGTTGATCCAGCCCTTCGAAGTGCTGATCATCGGTGGTGCGGCGTTCGGCGCATTCTTGCAGGCCAACCCCGGCTACATGACCATGCACGTGGTCAAGAAGTCCCTGGGCATGTTCGGTTCGCGCTTCACCCACACCTTCTATCTGGAGGTTCTGGGCCTGGTCTACGAGATCCTCAACAAAAGCCGCCGCGAAGGCATGATGGCCATCGAGGCTGACATCGAAGATGCCGCCGCCAGCCCGATTTTCGCCAAGTACCCGGCCGTGCTCAAAGATGAGCGCATGACCGCCTATATCTGCGACTACCTGCGCATCATGTCCTCCGGCAACATGGCCCCCCATGAGCTGGAAGGTCTGTTCGACATGGAGTTGTTCAGCCTTAAAGAAGAGCTGGAGCATCCGTCCCACGCCGTGACCGGTATCGCTGACGGTATGCCGGGTTTCGGTATCGTCGCGGCGGTACTGGGTATCGTGGTGACCATGGCTTCCCTGGGCGAGGGCGACCAAGCGGCCATCGGCATGCACGTGGGTGCGGCACTGGTCGGTACCTTCTTCGGTATTCTCGCGGCCTACGGTTTCTTCGGCCCGCTGGCCACCTCCCTGGCCCATGACGCCAAGGAAGAAATCAACCTGTACGAGTCGATCAAGGCCAGCCTGGTAGCCTCGGCTTCCGGCATGCCGCCGTCGCTGGCGGTGGAGTTCGGTCGCAAGGTGCTGTACCCGAAACATCGCCCAAGCTTCGCCGAGCTGGAACAAGCGGTTCGTGGTCGCTAAGCCATGGAAAACAACCAGCCGATAATCATCAAGCGCGTCAAGCGCTTCGCTGCGGGGCACCATGGGGGCGCCTGGAAAATCGCCTTCGCCGACTTTGCGACGGCGATGATGGCGTTCTTTCTGGTGCTGTGGCTGATGTCCACCGCCACGCCTGAACAGAAGATCGCCATTGCCGGCTACTTCAAAGACCCCATTGGTTTCTCGGAAAGTGGTACGCCCTTCGTGATCGACTTGGGCGGCTCGCCGCAACTGGCGCCTGAGCGCACCATCAACCCGGAAATCAAGACCGAATCGCCTCAAGAGAAAATCCCGATCGAGCGCGATACCGTCGAAGCCATGGCCGAACAGGTCGAGCAGGAGCGCCTAGAACTGTTGCTGCAAGAACTGCAGACCAAGGTTGAGGAAAACCCGCAACTGCTGAAGTTCAAGGATCAGATTTCATTCGAGATCACCCCGGACGGCTTGCGCATCCAGATCACCGACGCAGCCAACCGCCCGATGTTCGACTCCGGCAGTGCGCGCTTGAAGCCGTACTTTGAAGACATCTTGCTGGCCATGGCCGACACCATCAAGGCGGTGCCGAACAAGATCAGCATCAGTGGCCACACCGACGCCAAGCCGTATGCAGGGCAGGGCGACTTCGGCAACTGGGAGCTTTCCGCCAACCGCGCCAACGCCGCACGCCGTGCGCTGGTGGCCGGCAGCTACCCGGACCCGCAAGTGGCGCGCGTGGTGGGGTTTGCATCGTCGCAGCTGTTTGACCCCAAGGACCCGTTCAACCCGATCAACCGCCGTATCGATATCGTGGTGCTGACCAAAAAGGCTCAGCGTGCGATCGAAGGTGACCAGCCCCCAGCGCCGCAACCCACTCCGGGCGCCGGCGCACCGGGCGAAGTACCGGCTGATCCGAACGCCATACCGCCAGGTCAGGAACCGTTGCCGGCGCATGAACTGCGCCAGAAGCTGAACCTGTTTGATGAGGGTGGGGTGAAGGATCCTACGGTGCCTGGGACGGGGTCCTAGGCCTCACATACAAAAAGGCCGCGATGATCGCGGCCTTATTTTTTCTGCGGCTTAGTAACTGCTTTCGGGCAAGCTCGCAATGATCGACCGATAGCTGTTCATCCGCTGTTGCTGCACGCGGCCGTCTTCCAGCGCCTTGAGCAATGCACAGCCGGGTTCGCGGTCGTGTTTGCAGTCGCGGAAGCGGCAAGTGCCGATCAGGTCGTTGAATTCGATAAAGCCCGCTTCCACATCGCTGCGGCTGACGTGGCCGAGGCCGAACTCGCGGATGCCTGGGGAGTCGATCAGCTCACCGCCGCCGGGGAAGTGGAACAACCGCGCGGTGGTGGTGGTGTGAGTGCCCTGGCCGGACAGCTCCGACAGTGGCCCTACGCGGGTGTCGACTTCCGGCAGCAGGCTGTTGACCAACGAAGACTTGCCCACGCCAGACTGGCCTACAAACACGCTGATGCGCCCGTCCAACTGCTGTTGCAGCTGTTCCATGCCATTGCCGTGATGCGCCGACACCTCCAGCACCGGGTAACCCAGTGTGCGATACACCGCCAGCAAGGCGTTGAGCGCCGGGGCGTTCTGTGCGTCGATCAGGTCGAATTTGTTCAGCAGCAACAGCGGGCGGATGCCGGCATGCTCGGCGGCTACCAGGTAGCGGTCGATCAGGTTGGCATGGGGCTCGGGCAGCGGTGCGAACACGATCACGATCATGTCGACGTTGGCCGCCACCGGCTTGAGCTGGCCACGGCTGTCGGGGCGGCGCAGTTCGGTGGTGCGCGGCAACTGGGCGACAATCACGCCGATGCCCTGGTTGCCGGCCCTCCAGACTACTTTGTCGCCGGTGACCAGCGCAGGCAGGTTGGCGCGCAAGTGGCAACGGGACACTTGGCCCGCGAGTTCGCCTTCGAGTGCCTCGACTTCGACCTGCACACCAAAGTGCGCGATCACCAGGCCCGTTTGCTCGGGGCCCAGGTCGCCGCCCTCAAGCGCTTCTACGGCGGAGGATTCACGTTTGGCGGCGCGAGCGGCGCGTTCACCCTGAATCTTTTCGATGCGCCAGTTTTGGCGACGGTTGAGCTGGCGTTTGGCCATTGGTGTTCCGTGTCGATAATGCAAAGGTTAGGTAAAACGGTCGCGAGTCTAGCACGCCCCTGCCTGCTAAACTGCGCAGCTAAGCCAAGGTGCCAAGAGAATCAAGCCATGCAAAACCCACAGAACCTGATTTGGATCGATCTGGAAATGACCGGTCTGAACCCCGACACCGACGTCATCATCGAGATGGCGACCATTGTCACCGACAGCAACCTCAACACCTTGGCCGAAGGTCCGGTGATCGCCATCCACCACAGCGACGCCGTGCTCGCCACCATGGACGAGTGGAACACCCGCACCCACGGCAACTCCGGCCTGACCCAGCGCGTACGTGACAGCCGCATCAGCATGGCCGAAGCCGAAGCCGAAACCATCGCCTTCCTGGAACAGTGGGTGCCCAAGGGCAAGTCGCCGATCTGTGGCAACAGCATCTGCCAGGACCGCCGCTTCCTTTATACGCACATGAAGGCGCTGGAAAGCTACTTCCACTACCGCAACCTGGATGTGTCCACCCTTAAAGAGCTGGCCGCGCGCTGGGCGCCGGAAGTCAAAGACAGCTTCCATAAAGGCAGTACCCACCTGGCGCTGGATGATATCCGCGAGTCGATTGCCGAGCTGCAGCATTACCGCAAGCATTTCATCAAGGCTTGATGACCGTCATCCTGTAGGAGCCCGGCTTGCCGGCGATGGCGCCCCAAAGATCGCCATCGCCGGCAAGCCGGACGCCACAGGATCGAGTTTACGGCAGATAATGGCTTGCCCTCTTTTGGTGCCATCAGCAAATGATTAGACTGCCGGCCTCTTTGCAAGGATCGCCCTCATGCTGCTGATGCTCTACCTCATCGCCATCACTGCCGAAGCCATGACCGGCGCGCTGTCGGCCGGACGGCGCGGCATGGACTGGTTTGGTGTAGTGCTGATCGCTTGCGTCACAGCGTTGGGCGGTGGATCGGTGCGCGACGTGCTGCTCGGGCATTACCCGCTGACCTGGGTCAAACACCCGGAATACCTGGTGCTGACCTCGATTGCCGCACTGGTGACGATCTTCATTGCTCCGCTGATGCGCCACTTGCGCTCGCTGTTCCTGGCGCTCGACGCGGTGGGCCTGGTGGCCTTCACCCTGATTGGTTGCATGACTGCCCTGGAAATGGGCCATGGCATGCTGGTGGCGTCGGTCAGCGGCGTGATCACCGGGGTCTTCGGCGGCATCCTCCGGGATATTTTCTGCAACGACATCCCGCTGATTTTCCGCCGTGAGCTGTACGCCAGCGTGTCGTTCCTGGCCGCCTGGTTCTACATGCTGTGCCTGTACCTGCAACTGCCGAGCGAGCAAGCCATCCTGCTGACCCTGTTCAGCGGCTTTCTATTGCGCCTGCTGGCGATCCGTTTTCACTGGGAAATGCCCAAGTTCGTCTACAACGACGACGTGCACTAGCGCGTAGCGTGCTGGTTCAGCGCCCATTCCACATGCTCTCGCACCAATTCCGAGGGGTAATCCCGGCGCGCCTTCAAGGCCTCCAGCACTGGAATGCTCGACGGCGCATTGCCCAGGCCCACCGCAAGATTGCGCAGCCAGCGCTCATAGCCGGCACGGCGCAGGGGTGAGCCTTCGGTGCTGCTGAGGAATTTATCCTCGTCCCACATAAACAACTCGGCCAGTTCCGCGTTATCCAGATTGTGGCGCGGCTTAAAATCGCTTTCGGCGGTGGGGCGGGCGAAACGATTCCACGGGCAAACGATCTGACAGTCATCGCAGCCAAACACACGGTTGCCGATCAGCGGGCGCAGGTCTTCAGGGATCGCGCTCTTGAGCTCGATGGTGAGGTAGGAAATGCAGCGTCGGGCATCCAGCACATAGGGGCCGACAAAGGCATTGGTCGGGCAAATGTCCAGGCACGCCGTGCACCGCCCGCAATGCTCGGTGCTGTGGGGCGCGTCGATGGGCAGCGGCAAGTCGACAAACAACTCGCTCAAGAAGAAATAACTGCCGGCCTTGCGATTGAGGACCAGGGTGTTTTTACCGATCCAGCCCAGGCCGGCTTTTTCGGCGATGGCTTTTTCCAGCACCGGCGCGCTGTCGACGAAGGCGCGGAAACCAAACGGGCCGATCTGCGCTTGAATGCGGTCGGCCAATTGCTGCACGCGCTTGCGGATCAGCTTGTGATAGTCGCGGCCCAGGGCGTAACGCGAGATATAGGCTTTTTCCGGCTTGGCCAGCAGATGCGCCATGTGCGTATCGCCGGGCAGGTAGTCCATGCGCAGCGAGACCACGCGCAACGTGCCGGGCACCAGTTCATCGGGGTGGGAGCGTTTGCTGCCATGGGCGCCCATGTACTCCATTTCGCCGTGGTAGCCCGCGTCGAGCCAGCGTTGCAGGTGTTGTTCATGCTCGGCCAGGTCCAGGCCGCTGATGCCGACTTGTTGAAAGCCCAGCTCGCGGCCCCAGTCTTTGATCGATTGGGCGAGGGCAGGCAGATCGGTGGTGATGGGAGGCATGAGACAAGGGAAACCGCAGGTTAGATAGGTATAATTCTGCCAGACATCGGAGCTTGAAGACGCATGCCGCAGACAAAACACGCAATAACCGACGTACAGCCACTGTTGCACGGCCATTTGCCGCAACTGGCTGCGCGTTCCCCGGACGCCCATAAAGGCCAGTTCGGCCACCTGCTGGTCATTGGCGGTGACCGTGGCTTCGGCGGCGCAGCGCTGCTGAGTGCTGAAAGTGCCTTGCGCAGTGGCGCCGGCATGGTGTCCCTGGCGACGCGCCTGGAGCATGTGCCCGCCGCCCTGGCTCGCCTGCCGGAAGTCATGACTGTAGGCGTCAGCTCGGCCAATCAACTGATGGGTCTGCTGGAAAAGATCTCGGTCATTGTGATCGGGCCTGGGCTCGGTGATGCGTCCTGGGGCAACAGCCTGCTTTCGGTGGCGGCCAACGCCAGCCTGCCGCAGGTGTGGGATGCCGACGCGTTGAATCAGCTCGCCACCGGCAGCGTCAGTTTGCCGGCCGATTGCGTGATTACCCCGCATCCGGGGGAGGCCGCGCGCTTGTTGGGGATCTCGACAGCCGAGGTTCAGGCTGACCGTCTTAAGGTGGCGCGCGCGTTGAGCCAGAAATTCAACGCAGTGGCTATTCTCAAGGGGGCTGGCAGTTTGATTGCCAGCCCGGACGGGCGTATTTCGCGATGCGACCAAGGCCATCCGGCGATGGCAACGGCGGGCTTGGGTGATGTCCTTGCCGGCCTGGTCGGCGCGCTGATGGCCCAGGGCATGCCGGCTTATGAGGCAAGCTGCCTGGCCGTGTGGTTGCACGCCACCGCGGGAGATCGCCAGGGCACCTTTGGTCGCGGCCTGGCGGCAAGCGACCTGATACCCGCCATTCGTCAATTGCTGGAGGAACAGTCGCCGTGTCTGAAGTAATTCTTTTCCTGGCCGATGAAGAGGCCATGGTCAGCTTCGGCCAGCGCATTGCCCAGGTCACGGCCGGGGCGGGGCTGATCTTCCTGGAAGGCGACCTGGGGGCGGGCAAGACCACGCTGTCCCGGGGGATCATTCGCGGGTTGGGCCACACCGGCGCGGTAAAAAGCCCGACGTTCACCCTGGTAGAACCCTATGAGATTGGCGACGTGCGAGCGTTCCATTTCGACCTCTATCGCCTGGTGGACCCCGAAGAGCTGGAATATATGGGGATCCGCGATTACTTCGATGAAGATGCGTTGTGCCTGATCGAGTGGCCAGATAAAGGCACAGGCTTTTTGCCAAAGCCGGACCTGACCATTACCATTACGCCGCATGAGCACGGACGTCAGCTGAAGTTGTTGCCCCAGAGCGCGCGTGGCCAGTCGTGGTGCGCCGCTTTGGCATTGGAATTCAAATAATTGGTGGGGTTAGGTATGCGCTTTCGCGCGTTGGTTGCTGTCGTGGGGGTGTTGCTTGCGGCAATGACTGTCAATGCTCTGGCTGCTTCTCAGGTAAAGAGTGTTCGCCTGTGGCGAGCGCCGGATAACACGCGACTGGTGTTCGACCTGTCTGGCCCGGTCCAGCACAGCGTCTTTACCCTCACGTCGCCTGATCGCCTGGTGATCGACATCAACGGCGCGACCCTGGCCGCGCCGTTGAAAGTCTCCACCGCCAATACCCCGATTACCGCGATGCGCTCGGCCCAGCGCACGCCCACCGACTTGCGCGTGGTGATCGACCTGAAAAAAGTCGTGACCCCGAAAAGCTTCTCCCTGGCGCCCAACGCCCAGTACGGCAACCGGCTGGTGGTCGACCTGTTCGACAACGCCGCCGATGCCGCGCCTCCGCCCGCGCCAACCCCGAGCGTGGCCACGGTGCCGGCGGTGCCGGTCAACCCGTCGCAACCGCAGGTCAAGCTGCCACCGCCGCCACCGGCCCCGGCCGGCAAGCGTGACATCATCGTAGTGATCGACGCCGGCCACGGCGGTGAAGATCCGGGCGCTTCCGGCTCACGCGGCCAGCATGAAAAAGACGTGGTGCTGGCCATCGCTCGCGAACTGCAGCGCCAGGTCAATGGCATGAAAGGCTATCGCGCCGAGCTGACCCGTACCGGCGACTACTTCATCCCCTTGCGCGGCCGTACCGAAATCGCCCGCAAGAAAGGCGCCGATCTGTTTGTGTCGATCCACGCCGACGCCGCACCGTCGACCGCAGCCTTTGGTGCCTCGGTGTTTGCCCTGTCGGATCGCGGTGCTACCTCCGAGACCGCGCGTTGGCTGGCTGACAGTGAAAACCGCTCCGACTTGATCGGCGGGGCCGGCAACGTGTCCCTCGATGACAAGGACAAAATGCTCGCCGGCGTGCTGCTCGACCTGTCGATGACTGCTTCGCTGACGTCCAGCTTGAACGTGGGCCAGAAGGTGCTGAGCAACATCGGCCGGGTCACCTCGCTGCACAAGCAGCGTGTGGAGCAGGCCGGGTTCATGGTGCTGAAATCGCCGGATATCCCATCGATCCTGGTGGAAACCGGGTTTATCTCCAATTCCAACGAAGCCTCGAAGCTGGCCAGTGCCAGTCACCAGCAGGCGCTGGCGCGTTCGATCAGCGCCGGTATCCGCCAGTTCTTCCAGCAGAACCCGCCGCCGGGCACTTACATCGCCTGGCTGCGTGATTCGGGGAAAATCGCCCAGGGCCCGCGTGACCATCGCGTGCAGCCAGGCGATACCCTGGCCATGCTGGCGGTACGTTTCCAGGTGTCCGCCGCTACCTTGCGCAGCGCGAATAACCTGAAGACGGATGAACTGAAGGTTGGCCAGGTGCTGACTATCCCTGGCACTGAATTGGCGGCGCAGTAATGAGTGAATCACTCCTGAACAGCGGATCGCGCATTGAACTGCTGAGCCCGCGCCTCGCCAACCAGATTGCGGCAGGCGAGGTGGTCGAGCGCCCCGCATCGGTGATCAAGGAACTGCTGGAAAACAGCATCGACTCCGGCGCCAAGCGCATCGACGTCGATGTGGAGCAGGGCGGCGTCAAGCTGTTGCGCGTGCGCGACGATGGCAGCGGCATTTCCGCCGATGACCTGCCGCTGGCTCTGGCGCGTCACGCCACCAGCAAGATTCGCGACCTGGAAGACCTTGAACGGGTGATGAGCCTGGGGTTTCGCGGTGAGGCCCTGGCCTCCATCAGCTCCGTAGCCCGCCTGACTCTCACGTCCCGCACCCGCAGTGCCGAACAGGCCTGGCAAGTGGAAACCGAAGGCCGCGACATGGCGCCTCGGGTCCAGCCGGCGGCGCACCCAGTCGGGACGTCGGTGGAAGTGCGCGACCTGTTCTTCAACACCCCGGCGCGGCGCAAATTCCTCAAGGCCGAAAAGACCGAATTCGATCACCTGCAAGAAGTCATCAAGCGCCTGGCCCTGGCTCGCTTCGACGTGGCCTTCCACCTGCGCCACAACGGCAAGACCATCCTCAGCCTGCATGAGGCCAATGATGACGCCGCGCGAGCGCGCCGTGTGTCGGCGATTTGCGGCGCGGGCTTTTTAGAGCAAGCGCTGCCCATTGAAATCGAACGCAACGGCTTGCGGCTGTGGGGCTGGGTCGGGTTGCCGACGTTCTCCCGCAGCCAGGCGGACTTGCAGTACTTCTTTGTGAATGGCCGTGCGGTGCGCGACAAACTGGTGGCCCACGCGGTGCGCCAGGCGTATCGCGACGTGCTGTTCAACGGGCGCCACCCGACGTTTGTGCTGTTTTTCGAGGTCGACCCGTCGGTGGTGGACGTCAACGTGCACCCGACCAAACACGAAGTGCGCTTCCGCGACGGACGCATGGTGCATGACTTCCTCTATGGCACCTTGCACCGCACCCTGGGCGATGTGCGCCCGGATGATCAGTTGTCAGCGCCAATTGTCACGGCGGTGGTTCGGCCCAGCGGCCCGGAAGCCGGCGAATTCGGCCCCCAGGGCGAAATGAGCCTGGCGGCCAACCTGCTGCAATCGCCGCAGCCGCAACCGTCGTATACCGCGCCAGGTTCTGGTTCTGGCTCGGGTTACCAGTACCAATACACCCCGCGCCCACAGTCGACGGTGCCAGTGGCCGAGGCCCAGGCGGCCTATCGCGAATTTTTTGCGCCGCTGCCGGGGGCCGAGCCGGGGGCGCCTGTCGCCTTGCCGGAGGGCGGTGGAGATATTCCGCCGTTGGGTTACGCGCTGGCCCAGCTCAAGGGTATCTACATCCTGGCGGAAAACGCCCACGGCCTGGTGCTCGTGGATATGCACGCCGCCCACGAGCGGATCATGTACGAGCGCCTCAAGATTGCCATGGCCAGTGAAGGCCTCAGCGGCCAGCCACTGCTGGTGCCGGAGTCCTTGGCGGTCAGCCAGCGCGAGGCCGATTGCGCTGAAGAGCACCACAGTGTGTTCCAGAAGCTGGGCTTTGAATTGCAGCGCCTGGGCCCGGAAACCCTGGCCATCCGCCAGATTCCCGCCCTGCTCAAACAGGCCGAGGCCAACCGCCTGGTCGCTGACGTGCTGGCGGACCTGATGGAATACGGCACCAGTGACCGTATCCAGGCGCACATCAACGAACTGCTCGGCACCATGGCCTGCCACGGCGCCATTCGCGCCAATCGACGCCTGGCCTTGCCGGAAATGAACGGCTTGCTGCGCGACATGGAAAACACCGAGCGCAGCGGGCAATGCAACCATGGCCGACCGACCTGGACCCAAATGGGCCTGGACGATCTGGACAAACTCTTCCTGCGCGGCCGTTGATGAGTGCCTTGCCCCCCGCGATCTTCCTGATGGGCCCCACGGCCGCCGGCAAGACCGACCTGGCCATCGAGCTGACCAAGGTGCTGCCGTGCGAGCTGATCAGTGTCGACTCTGCCCTGGTTTACCGGGACATGGACATCGGCACCGCCAAGCCCTCCAAGGCATTGCTGGCCCAGTATCCGCACCGCCTGATCGACATCATCGACCCGGCGCAGAGCTACTCGGCGGCGGATTTTCGCAACGACGCCCTGGCCGCCATGGCCGACATCACCGCGCGGGGCAATATTCCGCTGCTGGTGGGCGGCACAATGCTCTATTACAAGGCTTTGCAGGAAGGCCTGGCGGATATGCCGCCAGCCGACGCCCAGGTGCGCGCCGAGCTTGAGGAAGAGGCTGCATGCCTTGGCTGGCAAGCCCTGCACGACCAGTTGGCAGCCATCGACCCAGTATCCGCCGCGCGTATTCACCCCAATGATCCCCAGCGCCTTTCGCGTGCGTTGGAAGTCTGGCGTGTGAGCGGGCAGACCATGACTGAACATCGGCTGAAACAAAGTGCGCAAAGTGCTGACGCAGGCGCATCTGGACAGTCACAATTGCCCTATACTGTGGCGAATCTGGCCATCGCTCCGGCAAATCGCCAGGTGCTGCATGAACGAATTGCACAAAGATTCACAATTATGTTGGAACAGGGGTTTGTGGACGAGGTCGTAGCTCTGCGTTCCAGAGGTGACCTGCATCCAGGGTTACCTTCGATACGTGCCGTAGGCTACCGCCAAGTCTGGGATCATCTGGATGGCAAGCTGACGTCAGCCGAAATGCAGGAGCGCGGCATCATTGCCACGCGCCAATTGGCGAAACGCCAGTTCACCTGGTTGCGCAGCTGGAGCGATTTGCACTGGCTGGACAGCCTGGACAGCGACAATCTGTCACGCGCCTTGAAATACTTGGGAACGGTCTCCATATTGAGCTGAGTCCTTGCAATTGCCGTCTATCCTTGGGGGTGTGACGGCCATAAGCTATCTATTTTCCGATTTTTTATTATTGATCCTTAAAGGAGTGCGGCACATGTCAAAAGGGCATTCGCTACAAGACCCTTACTTGAATACTTTACGTAAAGAGAAAGTGGGGGTTTCCATCTACCTGGTCAACGGTATCAAGCTGCAAGGCACGATCGAGTCGTTCGACCAGTTCGTGATCCTGCTGAAAAACACCGTCAGTCAGATGGTCTACAAGCACGCTATCTCGACAGTCGTCCCTGTTCGTCCAATCCGTCTGCCTAGCGCAGCAGGTGATGATGCAGTTGACGCTGAGCCAGGTAACGCCTGATAGGAGTCTCCTTTGTTCTTTGAGCGCCACGGTGGTGGTGAGCGAGTAATCCTCGTTCACTTGGATGGACAGGACCCTGAGGCGCGCGAAGATCCGCAGGAGTTTCAGGAGTTGGCAAATTCGGCCGGCGCCGAGACCGTTGCGTTTTTTAACGTACCGCGTCATCGGCCAACCGCCAAATTCCTGATAGGCAGCGGCAAGGTCGAGGAACTGCGCGACCTGGTCCACGCCGAAGAAGCCGATCTGGTGATCTTCAATCACGTCCTCACGCCCAGTCAGGAACGTAACCTCGAACGAGTCTTCGAGTGTCGCGTGATCGACCGTACCGGTCTGATTCTCGATATTTTTGCCCAGCGCGCCCGTACCCATGAAGGCAAGCTCCAGGTTGAACTGGCCCAGCTTGACCACATGAGCACCCGGCTGGTCCGCGGCTGGACTCACCTTGAGCGCCAGGGTGGCGGTATCGGCATGCGCGGCCCGGGTGAAACCCAGCTCGAAACCGACCGACGCCTGCTGCGGGTGCGCCTGCGCCAGATCAAGGGCCGTCTCGAGAAAGTCCGCAGCCAGCGCGAGCAATCGCGGCGCGGCCGTACTCGGGCGGATATCCCTACCGTGTCCCTGGTGGGCTATACCAACGCCGGCAAATCCACGCTCTTCAACAACGTGACGAAGTCGGACGTGTACGCGGCCGATCAACTGTTCGCCACCCTCGACCCGACCCTGCGCCGTCTGGACCTGGACGACCTGGGGCCGATTGTCCTGGCCGATACCGTGGGTTTCATTCGTCACTTGCCGCACAAGCTGGTCGAGGCATTTCGGTCTACGCTCGAAGAGTCGAGCAATTCCGACCTGCTGTTGCACGTGATCGATGCGGCCGAACCGGATCGCATGTTGCAGATAGAACAGGTAATGCTGGTGCTGGGCGAGATTGGTGCCCAGGACTTGCCGATCCTCGAGGTCTATAACAAACTCGATTTGCTTGAAGGCGTTGAGCCACAAATCCAGCGCGATGAGAACGGCAAGCCCCAGCGGGTCTGGTTGTCGGCGCGTGATGGCAGTGGTCTTGAGTTGCTTGAACAAGCCATTGCCGAGCTGCTCGGCGGCGATTTGTTCGTCGGCACCTTGCGCTTGCCCCAGCGTTTTGCTCGACTGCGTGCACAGTTTTTTGAGTTGGGCGCGGTACAGAAAGAAGAACACGACGAAGAAGGTGTCAGCTTGCTGGCCGTTCGATTGCCGCGCTCGGAGCTGAATCGGCTGGTCAGTCGTGAAGGCGTGGTACCGACGGAGTTTATCGAACAACACACTTTGCAATAAAAGCCTCCTAAAGCGGTTGTGCCGCAGTGGCAGGCATTCTGTAGCATTGGTCGGCGCGCCGTGGGTGCGTCTTTGCTTTATCAGATGGAGAGCGCTATGGCTTGGAATGAGCCGGGTGGCAACTCGAATAATCAGGATCCTTGGGGTGGTAAACGCCGCAATAATGGCGACCGCAAGGGGCCACCAGATCTCGACGAGGCCTTCCGAAAGCTGCAGGAAAGCCTGAATGGGTTGTTCGGTGGTGGAAAAAAACGTGGTGGTGACGACGGCGGTCGCACAAGCAAGGGCGGTGGCTATGGCCTGCTGGGCCTGGGTCTTGTCGTGCTGGCGGCCGTCTGGCTGTACAGCGCCGTTTACGTGGTGGACGAGCAGGAGCAGGCCGTGGTGCTGCGCTTCGGCAAGTACTACGAGACCGTCGGCCCGGGCTTGAACATCTATTTCCCGCCGATCGACAAGAAGTACATGGAGAACGTCACGCGTGAGCGTGCCTACACCAAGCAGGGCCAGATGCTGACCGAAGACGAGAACATCGTCGAAGTGCCGCTGACCGTGCAGTACAAGATCAGCAACCTGCAGGACTTCGTGCTGAACGTCGACCAGCCGGAAATCAGCCTGCAACACGCTACCGAAAGCGCCCTGCGCCACGTCGTTGGTTCTACCGCGATGGACCAGGTGCTGACCGAAGGTCGTGAGTTGATGGCCAGCGAGATCAAGGAGCGGCTGCAACGGTTCCTCGATACCTATCGCACCGGTATCACCGTCACCCAGGTGAACGTACAGAGCGCAGCGGCACCGCGCGAAGTGCAGGAAGCCTTCGATGACGTGATCCGTGCCCGTGAAGACGAGCAGCGTTCGCGCAACCAGGCTGAAACCTACGCCAACGGCGTCGTGCCGGAAGCCCGTGGTCAGGCCCAGCGCATCCTCGAGGATGCCAACGGCTACCGCGACGAAGTGGTCTCCCGCGCCAAGGGTGAGGCGGACCGTTTCACCAAGCTGGTCGCCGAGTACCGCAAGGCGCCGGAAGTCACGCGTGAACGTCTGTACCTGGACACCATGCAGGAAGTCTTCAGCAACACCAGCAAGGTTCTCGTGACCGGCAGCAAAGGTGGGCAGAACAACCTGCTGTACCTGCCGCTGGACAAGATGATCGAAGGTGGTCGTAGCAGCACCAGCGCACCGTCCACCGGTTCCAATGCCGCTGCCAACGAAGCGAGCGCCCGTGCGGCCGCTGACTTGCTGCAACAGCAAACACGTACCAGGGAGAGTCGTTGATGAGCAATAAATCGCTGACCGCCCTGATTGTGGGCGTCGTCGTGGTCATCGCTGCCTGGAACTGCTTCTACATCGTGGCTCAGACCGAGCGTGCGGTGCTGCTGCAATTCGGTCGCGTGGTCCAGGCAGATGTCCAGCCGGGCCTGCATGTGAAAGTTCCCTACGTCAACCAGGTGCGCAAGTTCGACGCCCGCCTGATGACCCTGGATGCTCCGACACAGCGCTTCCTGACCCTGGAAAAGAAAGCCGTGATGGTTGACGCCTACGCCAAGTGGCGCGTCAAGGATGCCGAGCGCTTCTACACCGCGACCTCCGGCCTCAAGCAGATTGCTGACGAGCGCTTGTCGCGTCGTCTGGAATCGGGCCTGCGTGACCAATTTGGTAAGCGCACCCTGCACGAGGTGGTTTCCGGTGAGCGTGACGCGCTGATGGCTGACATCACGCGTTCGTTGAATTCGATGGCGGAAAAAGAGCTGGGTATCGAGGTTGTCGATGTCCGGGTCAAGGCCATCGACCTGCCGAAGGAAGTGAACCGCAGCGTGTTCGAGCGCATGAGCACCGAGCGTGAGCGTGAAGCCCGTGAGCACCGCGCCAAGGGTAACGAGCTGGCTGAAGGTATCCGTGCGGATGCCGACCGTCAGCGCCGTGTACTGCTGGCCGAAGCCTATCGCGAGTCTGAAGAGGCCCGTGGTGATGGCGATGCTCAAGCTGCGGCGATCTACGCCAAGGCCTACGGCCAGGACCAGGAGTTCTACGCGTTCTACCGTAGCCTGCGTGCCTACCGTGAAAGCTTCGCGAACAAAACCGACGTCATGGTGCTGGACCCAAGCAGCGACTTCTTCCGCTACCTGGAAAAGTCCAAGTAACCAGCCTGTGATTCTGTAGGTGTCATCTCCGTCGGGCGGCTAAAACGCCTGGCGGGGTGATCCTTTCGGAAAACGGGTGTATGATGCGGCAGCCGGGAAATTCCCGGCTTTTTTGCGTCTGCATGTTTGATTCGGCAGGCGTGACAGGTTTTTCGAGGAAAGTGCCCGACGAGGCCGTTTGCAGGCCATTCGTCACGTCGCTCTTGCGCGTGGTTTATGCAGGGGGCGGGTATTTTCTGCTTCACTCAAGGCTCGGCCGAGGGCTGGCCGCCCGGATCATAGGGGAATGGCGTAATGGCAACGGTAGACCGCTGGCTGCTGCCAGATGGCATCGAAGAAGTACTGCCACCAGAAGCTGCGCGCATTGAAGTAGCGCGTCGCCAGGTGTTGGATCTGTTCCAGAGCTGGGGTTACGAGTTTGTCGTGACCCCCCATATCGAGTACTTGGAATCGCTGCTGACCGGCGCGGGCCAGGACCTGGATCTGCGCACCTTCAAGGTCATCGACCCGCAATCGGGCCGGCAAATGGGTTTCCGTGCCGACATCACGCCGCAAGTGGCGCGCATCGATGCGCACACCCTGCGCCGTGAAGGTCCGAGCCGTCTGTGCTACGCAGGTAGCGTGCTGCATGCACAGCCGCGCGCGTTGTCGTCGTCCCGTAGCCCGATCCAGTTGGGCGCCGAGTTGTACGGCGATGCCAGCCCAAGCAGCGACGTCGAAGTGATTAGCTTGATGCTGGCCATGCTGCAACTGGCCGACGTGCCGGATGTCCACATGGACCTGGGTCATGTCGGTATCTACCGTGGCCTGGCCCGTGCGGCCGGTTTGTCTGGTGAAGTCGAACAACAGCTGTTCGATGCCCTGCAGCGCAAGGCTATCGATGAAGTCATCGCCTTGACCGCTGGCGTGCCTGCCGATCTGGCCGACATGCTGCGCGCACTGGTGAACCTGTGTGGCGGCCGTGAAGTGCTGGTCGCTGCCCGTGAGCGCCTGGCCAATGCGCCGGCACCGGTCTTGGCTGCACTGGACGACGTGCTGGCGATTGCCGAGCAGTTGTCGGCGCGCTTCCCGGAGCTGCCGCTGTACTTTGACCTGGGTGAGTTGCGTGGCTACCACTACCACACCGGTGTGGTGTTTGCCGTATTTGTACCGGGTGTTGGCCAGGCCATCGCCCAAGGCGGTCGTTATGACGATATCGGCGCCGACTTCGGTCGTGCGCGTCCGGCCACCGGCTTTTCCACCGATTTGAAAACCCTGGTGACCCTGGGGCGTGCTGAGGTCGAGCTGCCGTCTGGTGGCATTTGGATGCCCGACAGTACGGACGCAGCACTCTGGCAGCAGGTTTGCCAGTTGCGCAGTGAGGGTCAGCGTGTTGTCCAGGCCTTGCCTGGCCAGCCATTGGCCGCCGCCCGTGAAGCGGACTGCGACCAGCAATTGATTCTGCAGAACGGGCTTTGGCAAGTATCGCCACTGGCTTCTTGAGTTTTCCTGCCGGCCATCGCCGGCACCAAGTTTGCGCGAATGAGGACAAGTGTTATGGGTAAGAATGTCGTAGTCCTGGGCACCCAATGGGGTGATGAGGGCAAAGGCAAGATCGTTGATCTGCTGACCGAACATGCTGCCGCCGTAGTGCGCTACCAAGGTGGCCACAACGCTGGCCACACCCTGGTCATCGATGGCGAAAAAACCGTCTTGCACCTGATCCCGTCGGGTGTACTGCGCGAAGGCGTGCAGTGCCTGATCGGCAACGGTGTGGTAGTTGCACCGGATGCCCTGCTGCGCGAGATCACCAAGCTGGAAGAGAAAGGCGTACCGGTGCGCGAGCGCCTGCGTATCAGCCCGTCCTGCCCGCTGATCCTGTCCTTCCACGTTGCGCTGGACCAGGCCCGTGAAAAGGCCCGTGGCGAGCTGAAGATCGGTACCACCGGTCGCGGCATCGGCCCGGCCTACGAAGACAAGGTCGCACGTCGTGGCCTGCGTGTGGGCGACCTGCTCAACATGCCGCGCTTCGAAGACAAGCTGCGTGAGCTGGTGGATTACCACAACTTCATGCTGGTGGGTTACTACAAAGAGCCCGCCATCGAGTTCGAAAAGACCCTGGCCGAGTGCAAGGAATACGCCGAGCTGCTCAAGCCGCTGATGCTGGACGTGACCGCTGAGCTGCACGACCTGCGTCGTGCTGGCAAAGACATCATGTTCGAAGGCGCCCAAGGCTCGCTGCTGGACATCGATCACGGCACCTACCCGTACGTGACCAGCTCCAACACGACTGCTGGTGGCGTTGCGACCGGTTCGGGCGTGGGCCCGATGTTCCTGGACTACATTCTGGGCATCACCAAGGCTTACACCACGCGCGTAGGTTCGGGTCCGTTCCCGACTGAGCTGTTCGACGAAGTCGGCGCTCACCTGGCCAAGCAAGGTCACGAATTCGGCGCGACCACCGGCCGTGCTCGTCGTTGTGGCTGGTTCGACGCCGTTATCCTGCGTCGCGCTATCGACGTCAACAGCATCTCGGGCATCTGCCTGACCAAGCTGGACGTACTCGACGGCCTGGAAACCATCAACATCTGCATCGGCTACAAAGATGCAGAAGGCAAGGACGTTGCTCCGACCGACGCTGACAGCTACGTGGGCCTGCAGCCTGTGTACGAAGAAGTGCCGGGCTGGTCCGAATCGACCGTGGGCGCCAAGACCCTGGAAGAGCTGCCAGCCAATGCTCGTGCTTACATCAAGCGAGTTGAAGAGCTGATCGGTGCGCCGATTGACATTATTTCGACAGGTCCGGACCGCAACGAAACCATCGTTCTGCGTCACCCGTTCGCTTAATAAGCTGTTGATGTAAAAAGCAAAGGGCTCCTTCGGGAGCCCTTTGTCGTTTCTGCCGCCTGGGCGGCACGACCCTTGCTTTGCTTCTCTCTTTCGCGGTGCTATCAAATTAATGGCACCCGTGGTGGAGGGATTCTCAGATGTCTGCCGTTCTCTCATTGTTACAAAGCCGTCTGTTGCGGCCGGTGTTCGTTACCCTAGGTATCGCTCTTTTGGTGCAAGTGCTGGTGGCGGTTGCCCTCACACGTAGCACGGTCTCGGCGCTGGAAGCCGATTTAGGCAATCGACTGAGTGTCGACAGCCAGAAACTGTCTGGCGAACTGGCGCAGGCGGGCAAGGAAGTCACGTCTAGCCTGGAGAGCCTGTCTACCAGTACGCGTCAGCGTCTGACGGCAGGGCTTTCGACCCGCCTGCAGGAAGAGCAGAAGCAACTGCGTGCGACCCTGGAAAAAGACCTGCAGGACTCCGCCAATGATATGGCGCAACTGCTGGCCTCGGTGGCGCCCCGTGCCATGTGGGACAGCGACGTGCCGACGCTGTCGGAGTTCGCCCGGCGTGCCCAGCGCAATCCCAACGTGTTGTTCGTGGTCTATGACGACGCCGCGGGCGAGCATCTGACCCGCTACCTGAACCGGGAAAACCCGATCAACCAGGCATTGCTGGCAAAAGGCGCGGGTGAGCGTGCGCTGGATAAAGTACTCGACGCGGCCAAGAGCGACCCTGCTGTCTACTACGTCGAAGCGTCCATCAGCCCCAATGGGGTCGAGATCGGCAAGGTGCGCATGGGGGTTTCGACCGCGTCGGTTGAGGCTGACCTGCAGGCGCTCGACAAGCGTTTCGCGGCGCTGATCGCCAGCGGTGATCAGTTGGTCGGCGATAGCCTCAAAGGCGCGGCGGCCGACAGTGCTGCCGCCATGGGCGCCCGCCTGCAATCCGCGCAGGCGACGGCCACCCAGATGACGGCCAACACCACCAGCGCCGTCCAGGACGCTGCTGGCACGTTGCGCTGGCGCATCGGCATGGGGCTCGCGCTGGTTGGCTTGGGCGTATTGCTGTTGATCGCCATCGTGCTGGGCCGCCGTGTGGTCAACCGTCTGAAGTTGCTGATCGCAGCCATGGACGACCTGGCGGCAGGCGAGGGCGACCTCACCAAGCGCGTGCAGATCAGCAGCAAGGACGAAATTGGCGACATGGCCTCGGCGGTCAATCGCTTTGTGGATAAGTTGCAGCCGATCGTGCGCGAGGCGGGCGATGTGGCCCAGCGTACCGGCGTGGAAATTGGTGCCATGACCTTGCGCAATGCCGGTGCTGACGCAGCAGCCGGTTTGCAGCGCGATGAAGTGGCCGAAAGCCTGCGCGCACTCTCGCAAATGGCCGACGAGGCGCAGGCCGAAAGCCATGCGATGCAGGCGGCGTTGCAGCAGGTGGTGGACATCCGCCAGGCCACGGATGAGAACTCGCGCACTTCAGCCGAAGTCGGCGGCCTGATCGAAGCGTTGGCAGGCCAGGTGCAGGCAGGGTCCCAGGTGATTGAACGCCTGGCCCAGCAAAGCGAGCAGATCGAGGTGGTGTTGACCGTCATTCATGGCATCGCCGAGCAAACCAACCTGCTGGCACTCAATGCGGCAATCGAAGCGGCCCGTGCCGGCGAGACCGGGCGCGGCTTTGCCGTGGTGGCGGACGAAGTGCGGGCGCTGGCGAGCAAGACCCAAAGCTCCACCGGTGATATCCAGGCGCATATCGTGGCGTTGCAGCAAGGCGCGCGCGAAGCAGTGGAAACCATCGGCAAGGCTGGGCGCCAGGCTAACGAAGGTTTGCTGGTGCTGCGCGACAGCGTGCGTTTGCAGCAGACGGTGCAGGCCTCGGTGGAGCAGGTGCATGCGGCGATTGGCTTGGCCACGCGCGCGGCTGAGCATCAGGCCCAGGGCGCCCATGCGGTGCGTGGTCGCGTTGAAGTGATCCACGCTCAGGCTGAGCGTGCTGCGCAGGCGGTGGTGGAGACGACGGCCAGTGGCAAGGTGCTGGATGGGTTGGCGGCGCAATTGAAGGCAAGCCTGGGGCAGTTCCGGGCCTAGCATCGCCTGTTCCGGCGTCATCGCGGGCAAGCCCGGCTCCCACCTTGGAATGCATTCCAAGTGTGGGACTCGGGCTTGCCGGCGATAGCGCTCTCAGCGGCTCAGATACATCCGGGTCGTCAGCAGGTACACCGGCAACCCCGACACCAGAATCAACAACGCCGCATAGGGCGCCGCCGCCGCAAATTCCACATTCGAAGTGTGCGCCCACACCGCCGTCGCCAAGGTATTCAACCCCGTCGGGCTGAGCAGCAGCGTCGCCGTCAATTCCTTCATCGCATCCAGGAACACCAGCGCAAACGCCGCGCCCAACGCTGGGAAGATGATCGGCAGCGTCACCCGGCAAAACGCGCTGAACGATGAAGCGCCGAGCGTGCGCGCGGCTTCTTCCAGTTGCGGGGCGGCCTTGTTCAAGGCGGTGCGAATCGGCGCCTGGGCCAATGGCAGAAACAACAGCGCATAAGCAATCAACAGCAATGCCGAAGTCTGGTACAGCGCCGGCACGTAGTGCAGCGCGAAGTACACCAGGGTCAGCGCAATCACCAGGCCGGGCAGCGCATGCAGCAGGTACGGCAAGCGTTCAGCCCAAATCGCCAGTTGGCCTTTGTAGCGCACCACCAATAACCCCACCGGTACCGCCAGCACCAGGCACAGTGCGGCGCCGCCCAGCGAAAGTGCCAGGGAAGACAGCAACGCCTCACCGATCTCGGCCACCGGAAACGCAGCTGACGAACCGACTGCCAGCCAATACCCGAGCATGCCCAGCGGAATGCCGCTGCCGATGATCGCCAATGCCAGGCAATACACCTGGCCCAGTGGCGCCCACTTGCCCAGTCGAACCTGCTCGGCATGCCGCGCCGCGCCCTGGCCGATTCGCACATGCCGGCCCTTGCCGCGTACGCGCAGCTCCAGCCACAGCAGCGTCAGGCACATCACCAGCAGCACCGCCGACAGCATCGCGGCATTCGCGTTGCTGAATTCCAGTTCGAATTGCTGGTAGATCGCGGTGGTAAATGTCTGCAACCCGATGATCGACAGTGCGCCGAATTCCACCAGCATGTGCAGCGCGATCAACAGTGCGCCGGCCAGCAGCGACGGCCACAGCAGAGGCAAAGTGATGCGAAAGAATACGCCCCACCGGTTCAGTCCCAGGGTGCGGGCGGATTCTTCCAGGGAGGGATCAAGATTGCGCAATGTTGCCGCCACCGGCAAAAACACCAGCGGGTACTTGGACAGGCTCATCACCAGGATCGCCCCGCCCAGCCCTTCGAAGTTGGCGCTCAGGGACACCCAGGTGAAGCTGCTGACAAACGCCGGCACCGCAAACGGGAGGCACAGGATCACGCCCCAGATGCGCCGCCCCGGCAGGTTACTGCGTTCCAGCAGCCAGGCCAGGGACAAGCCAATCACGCCACACGCCACCGTCACCCCGACCATCAGCGCCAAGGTGTTGCGCAGCAGCCCGAACACATACGGCCGCCAAAGCAGGTGCACCGCCTCCGCCCAGCCAGCTTGCCAGGCTTTGAGCCCGACATAGGCCAGTGGCAGCAGGCTCAAGCCCACCAGGAACACTACGGGCAGCAACAGCCAGATCGAAGGGCGCTTGCGCCTTGGGCGCAACCCCCCACGCAAGGCGGGGGCGGGTAGCGATGGGTTCATCAGTTCAAGCCAACGTCACGTTCCAGGTCCAGGGCTTCTTCGGCATTGCCCAGGTCCGCTGGGGTGACTTTCGGCGGTTGCAGCTCGCTGAAAGGCTTCAGGCCGCGGTTCGATTCCATACCCTTGCGCAGCGGGTATTCGGCCGAGGTGTTAGTGATCACGCGCTGGCCTTCTTCACTGGCCATGAATGCGAGCAATTGCTGGGCTTCCTTGGGATGCTTGCTGGATTTCAGCGCCGCAGCCGAAGACACCGTGATCAAGCCGCCGGCGTCGCCATTGGTGAAGTAGTGCAGTTTGGAATCCAGGTTGGTCTTTTCTTTCTTCAAGGCGAACCAGTAGTAGTTGTTTACCAATACGGTGGCCACTTCGCCGTTTTCGACGGCTTTCAGCGCAACCATGTTGTTGCTGTACACCTTGCCGAAGGCGCGCAGGCCGGTCAGCCATTCTTCAGCCGCTTCGCGACCGTGCAGCTTGATGATCGCCACGGCCTGTTCCTGGAATGCGCCGCTGGTCGGCACGAAGCCGACCTTGCCTTGCCACTCGGGGCCGGCGAAATCCAGTACCGATTTCGGCAGGTCTTTTTCAGCAATCAGCTTCGGGTTGAAGGCGACGACGCGGGTGCGTGCGGTCACGCCCATCCAGTCGCCATTGGCACCCACGTAATCCTTGGGCAATACGTCGAGGGTGCTGGCGTCGATCTTGGCCAGCAGGCCTTGCTCGCCGAGTTTGTTCAGCGGGGGCGATTCTTCGGTGTAGATCACGTCGGCAGGGGAGCGGTCACCTTCTTCGACAACCTGGCTGGCCAGCTGGTTGCTGCTGCCTTTGCGCACGTTGACGTGAATGCCGGTCTTGGCCTCAAAGGCCTTGGCGAGTTCATCGCCGACTTCTTTGTGTTGGCCGTTGTACAAGGTCAGGGACACCTTGTCGGCGGAATAGGCGCTGGGTGAAAGCAGGGTCAGGCCGAGCAGAGTGATGGTCAGGCCACGCAGAAGGGATGTCTTGAGACGGGTATCGCGGATCATCATCCGGGGTGTTCCTCACTTGAGTGCAACAAATCATTGCAAGGATAAACGATAAAACTTCTCAAGTGCGGTGCAGGGGGGAAATTGCTGGCGGAGTTTTTAAACGCCAGAAACGAAAAAACCCGCTTTCGCGGGTTTGATCTGAATTTGGTGCCCAGGAGAAGACTCGAACTTCCACGACCTTGCGATCACCAGCACCTGAAGCTGGCGTGTCTACCAATTTCACCACCTGGGCATTATCAGCAGCGCTTGCGCTGTTGATGGAACGAACTATACGGAGGGCTTTTTGATCTGTAAACCCCTGATTCGAAAAAATAAATCAAGTTTTCCGTTAAAAATCAAAGGCCTGAATCGAAAAAACCCGCTTTCGCGGGTTTAATCTGAATTTGGTGCCCAGGAGAAGACTCGAACTTCCACGACCTTGCGATCACCAGCACCTGAAGCTGGCGTGTCTACCAATTTCACCACCTGGGCATTATCCGACAACGTTGCCGTCGTCGATGGCGCGCACTATACGGAGGCGATTTCAAGCTGTAAAGCCCTGCTATGAAAAAAGCCTGGAAAATTTCACCAATGGTCGTGCAAGGTGCGCGCAGGGGGCTGCAAAGGGCTTTTAAAAGCTTGTTGACGTCTGAAATTTCCCGTTTCAATACGCGTATGCCAAACTAACCCGCATATAGACAAGGTGAAAACTCTCTAATGGCCGATTGGCAGTCCCTCGATCCCGAGGCCGCTCGTGAAGCGGAAAAATATGAAAACCCTATTCCTAGCCGCGAACTGATCCTGGCGCATCTCGCCGATCGGGGTTCGCCTGCTAGCCGCGAGCAGTTGGTTGAAGAATTCGGTCTGACCACCGAAGACCAGCTCGAAGCCCTGCGCCGCCGCCTGCGCGCCATGGAGCGCGACGCACAACTGATCTACACCCGCCGCGGCACCTATGCGCCCGTGGACAAGCTCGACCTGATCCTCGGCCGCATCGCCGGCCACCGTGACGGCTTCGGCTTCCTGATCCCGGACGACGGCAGTGACGACCTGTTCATGAGCCCGGCGCAAATGCGCCTGGTGTTCGATGGCGACCGTGCCCTGGCCCGTGTTTCCGGCCTGGACCGTCGTGGTCGCCGTGAAGGCGTGATCGTCGAAGTGGTGTCCCGTGGTCACGAGACCATCGTGGGTCGCTACTTCGAAGAAGGTGGCATCGGTTTTGTCGTTCCGGATAACCCCAAGGTGCAGCAGGAAGTGCTGATCACCCCGGGCCGCAACGCCAACGCCAAGGTCGGTCAGTTCGTCGAGGTGAAAATCACCCACTGGCCAACCCCGCGGTTCCAGCCGCAGGGCGATGTGATCGAAGTGGTCGGCAACTACATGGCGCCGGGCATGGAAATCGATGTTGCGCTACGCACCTACGACATTCCTCACGTATGGCCTGAAGCCGTCGTGAAAGAAGCGCGCAAGCTCAAGCCTGAAGTCGAGGAGAAGGACAAGGAGAAGCGCATCGACCTGCGCCATCTGCCGTTCGTCACCATCGACGGCGAAGACGCCCGCGACTTCGACGATGCCGTCTACTGCGAAGCCAAGCCGGGCAAGCTGCGCCTGTTCTCCGGCGGCTGGAAGTTGTTCGTGGCAATTGCCGACGTCTCCAGCTACGTGAAGATCGGTTCGGCTCTGGACAACGAAGCCCAGGTGCGTGGCAACTCGGTGTACTTCCCGGAGCGCGTGATCCCGATGCTGCCGGAAGAGCTGTCCAACGGCCTGTGCTCGCTGAACCCGAAAGTCGACCGTTTGGCCATGGTGTGCGAGATGACTATCTCGAAAACCGGCGAAATGACCGATTACCAGTTCTACGAAGCGGTGATCCACTCCCAGGCCCGCCTGACCTACAACAAGGTCAGCACCATCCTGGAACAGCCGAAAACCAGCGAAGCCAAAGCCTTGCGCGGCGAGTACGGCCATGTCGTGCCGCACCTCAAGCAGCTTTACGCGCTGTACAAGGTGTTGTTGGGTGCCCGTCACGTGCGTGGCGCGATCGATTTTGAAACGCAGGAAACCCGGATTGTCTTCGGTTCCGAACGCAAGATCGCCGCGATCACCCCAACAACGCGCAACGACGCGCACAAGCTGATCGAGGAGTGCATGCTGGCGGCCAACGTGGCCACGGCTGAATTCCTGAAGAAGCACGAGATCCCTGCGCTATACCGTGTGCACGACGGTCCGCCGCCGGAGCGCCTGGAAAAATTGCGCGCCTTCCTCGGCGAGCTCGGTTTGTCCCTGCACAAGGGCAAGGACGGCCCGACGCCGAAGGACTACCAGGCTCTGCTGGCCAGCATCAAGGATCGTCCGGATTACCATGTGATCCAGACCGTCATGCTGCGTTCCCTGAGCCAGGCTGTGTACAGCGCCGACAACCAGGGCCACTTCGGTCTGAATTACGAGGCGTACACCCACTTCACCTCGCCGATCCGCCGTTACCCGGACCTGCTCACGCACCGTGCAATCCGCAGCGTGATCCACTCCAAGCAGAACACTCCGCACGTCAAGCGTGCCGGTGCCATGACCATTCCGAAGGCACGGATCTATCCGTACGACGAAGCGGCCCTGGAGCAGTTGGGCGAGCAATGCTCCATGAGCGAGCGCCGTGCCGACGAAGCCACCCGCGACGTGGTGAACTGGCTCAAGTGCGAGTTCATGAAAGACCGCGTAGGCGAGTCGTTCCCGGGTGTGATCACTGCCGTGACCGGCTTTGGTTTGTTTGTGGAACTGACCGACATCTACGTCGAAGGCTTGGTGCACGTTACCGCCTTGCCGGGTGACTACTACCACTTCGACCCTGTGCATCACCGCCTGGCGGGCGAGCGCACCGGTCGCAGCTTCCGTCTGGGTGACACCGTGGAAGTGCAGGTCATGCGCGTCGACCTCGACGAGCGCAAGATCGACTTCGGCATGCCAGATAAACCCGCTGAAGCGCCGGGCAGTCGTAAAAAACGCGGCAGCGAAAGCGCAGCGCCGACCTCGAAGGGCAAAGGCGCGCCTGCGAAAGCAGCTGCCGCCGAGCCTGCACCGGCCAAGGCCGGTCGCCGTTCGTCGGCCAAGGACAAGGCCCCTGAGGCTTACCGCCCAAGCGACGCCGCGGCGAAAAACGCCGAGCTGCGCAAGAGCCGCGAGTTGAAGCAGCAGTTGCTCAACGAAGCCAAAAGCGGTGGTAAAGCGGCGTCTGGGGGAAAGTCCCACGGGGCGGAAAAGCCGTCGAGCAAGCCAAGTAAACACCGTAAAGGCCCGCCCAAAGCGGGTTCGGCCCCCGCCAAAAGCGGCGGGTCGCGCAAACCTAAGGCCAAGTCATGAGTCTGGAAAAAATCTACGGCGTCCACGCCGTAGAAGCACTGCTGCGTCATCACCCCAAGCGCGTCAAGCAAGTGTGGCTGGCCGAAGGCCGCAGCGAGCCGCGCGTGCAAGCGCTGGTCGAGCTGGCCACCCAAAACAAGGTTGCCATCGGCCAGGCCGAGCGTCGTGAAATGGACGTGTGGGTCGAGGGCGTCCACCAAGGCGTGGTCGCCGACGTAAGCCCGAGCCAGGTCTGGGGCGAGGCGATGCTCGATGAGCTGCTCGATCGCACCGAAGGCGCGCCGCTGCTGCTGGTGCTGGACGGCGTGACCGACCCGCATAACCTGGGCGCGTGCCTGCGTTCGGCGGATGCTGCCGGTGCGCTGGCGGTGATCGTGCCCAAGGACAAGTCGGCCACCCTGACGCCGGTCGTGCGTAAAGTCGCCTGTGGCGCGGCGGAAGTGATTCCGTTGGTGGCCGTGACCAACCTCGCGCGCACCCTGGAAAAACTCCAGCAGCGCGGCCTGTGGGTCGTGGGCACGGCAGGGGAGGCGGAGGTCAGCATTTATGACCAGGACCTCACCGGCCCGACCATCCTGATCATGGGCGCCGAAGGCAAAGGCATGCGCCGCCTGACCCGTGAACATTGCGATTACCTGGTGCACCTGCCGATGGCTGGTAGCGTCAGCAGCCTCAACGTGTCGGTCGCAACGGGCGTCTGCCTGTTCGAAGCCCAGCGCCAGCGTGGCGCCAAAAAGGCTGTGAAGAAGGGCTGATAACAACGCAGTACGCTGTGGGAGCCGGGCTTGCCCGCGATGACGGTGTAACAGTCAACAGAGATGTTGCCAGTACCGCCGCCATCGCAGGCAAGCCAGCTCCCACAGTTGTTTGGCGTCTATGCGGCGGCTGCGCTGTTCAAATAATCACCAATCACCTTGCACGCTTCCTCCCCCTTCTCTACAATTGCGCCCCTTGCCTTCCTGGCAGGCACCGATGTGCCTCCCTGCGGCAAGATCCATAAGTGTCATTCACTCCTTGTCTGACCGTTTTTGAGCGGCAGGCTACAACCCGTAAGGAGCATTCATGCGTCATTACGAAATCATCTTTTTGGTCCACCCGGATCAAAGCGAGCAAGTCGGCGGCATGGTTGAGCGTTACACCAAGCTGATCGAAGAAGACGGCGGCAAAATCCACCGTCTGGAAGATTGGGGCCGTCGTCAACTGGCCTACGCAATCAACAATGTTCACAAGGCTCACTACGTGATGCTGAACGTTGAGTGCACTGGCAAGGCCCTGGCCGAGCTGGAAGACAACTTCCGCTACAACGATGCAGTGATCCGTAACCTGGTCATCCGTCGCGAAGAAGCCGTTACCGGCCAATCCGAGATGCTCAAGGCTGAAGAAAACCGCAGTGAGCGCCGTGAGCGTCGCGACCGTCCTGAGCACGAAGGCGCTGATAGCGCTGATAGTGATGACAGCGACAACAGCGATAACGCTGACGAGTAATCCACGGACCTTTTAAGGAGCCTATCAAATGGCACGTTTCTTCCGTCGTCGTAAATTCTGCCGCTTCACCGCTGAAGACGTGAAAGAGATCGATTACAAAGATCTCAACACTCTGAAAGCCTACGTATCCGAGACCGGCAAAATCGTTCCAAGCCGTATCACCGGTACCAAAGCACGTTATCAGCGTCAGCTGGCCACCGCTATCAAGCGCGCCCGCTTCCTGGCCCTGCTGGCCTACACCGACAGCCACGGCCGCTGAGACCGGGCAGTCGACAAGTAGTAAGGGATTGAATGCATGCGCGCCTTAGCTGAGTTCATCATGCGCGGTCGCGTGCAGGCCACTCTGGTAGTGGCTGGATGTGCAGCATTGCCGTTGTTGTATTGGTTGGGTGCTGCCGCTGGATGCCTTGTGCTCCTGCGGCGCGGTTTGCAGGATGCCGTTGGTGTCCTGGCCCTGGGAGTGCTGGCCGCCTTGATCTGGTGGCTGCAACTGGGCGAACCCAAGGTGCTTCTGGTGCTGCTGGGGTCGTCGAGCCTTGCGTTGGTTTTGCGCGCAAGTGAGTCCTGGGTCCGCACGCTGCTGGTCAGCGTGGCATTGGGGTTGGTGTTTTCGGTGTTGATTGACGCGGCTTTCCGCCCGCAGATCGAGGCGCTGTCGCAAGAGATCGTCAAGATCCTGCCGATGGCCCTCGGGGAACTCTACCAGCAGCTGTCGGTAGAAGAGCGAGCGCGACTGGCAACACTGATTGCACCGGCCCTGATCGGCCTGATGGCGGTAATGATGCAGATCGTCAGTTTGCTGAGCCTGATGCTTGGGCGATATTGGCAGGCGTTGTTGTACAACCCGGGTGGTTTTGGTCGCGAGTTTCGCAGTATCAGAATCCCCGTGGGCCCGGCGATGTTGCTGCTGGCACTCATGGTGGTCGGACCGTACTTCGGTTCACATGCCACCTTGCTGATGCTGTTTTGCAGCGTACCGCTGGTGTTTTCCGGACTGGCCCTGATTCACGGGCTGGTCGCGCAGAAGCGCCTGGCCAGGTTCTGGCTGGTGGGGATGTACGTAACGATGCTGGTGTTCATGCAGCTGATCTATCCGTTACTCGTGGTTTTGGCCATTGTCGACGGCCTGATTGATTTTCGCGGTCGTCTGGCGCCGAAAGACGCCGATAACGCGAACGGTGAAGGTTAAAAGTTAGAGGATTTTCACATGCAACTGATCCTTCTGGAAAAAGTCGCCAACCTGGGCAACCTGGGCGACAAAGTGAACGTTAAGGCCGGCTACGGTCGTAACTACCTGCTGCCATACGGCAAAGCCACCGCTGCAACCGCTGCCAACCTGGCTGCGTTTGAAGAGCGTCGTGCTGAGCTGGAAAAAGCAGCAGCAGACAAAAAAGCTTCGGCCGAAACTCGTGCTGCCCAACTGGCTGAGCTGGAAGTGACTATCACTGCCACCGCCGGTGACGAAGGCAAGCTGTTCGGTTCGATCGGCACCCACGACATCGCTGATGCACTGACCGCCTCCGGCGTTGAAGTGCAGAAGAGCGAAGTTCGTCTGCCGAACGGCACCATCCGCAACGTAGGCGAATTCGACGTAGCCGTGCACCTGCACGCCGAAGTTGAAGCCACCGTACGCGTTGTCGTGGTAGCAGCTTAAGCAGCACCTAACTGACTGGCACCCCGCGTGCCAGCCAGTTAACATCGGGCACGATCCTGTTTACAGGTCGTGCCTTTTGTTTTTCTACACACCCCTAATTCCAAGTGGCCATGAACGATATTTCAGCTCCTGAGCAATACGATCTGCAAACCGCTGCCCTGAAGGTGCCGCCGCATTCCATCGAGGCCGAACAGGCCGTGCTCGGTGGTTTGATGCTGGACAACAACGCCTGGGAACGCGTGCTGGATCAAGTCTCGGACGGTGACTTCTATCGCCATGACCACCGCCTGATCTTCCGTGCCATCGCCAAACTGGCCGACCAGAACTCACCGATCGACGTGGTGACGCTGGCCGAGCAGCTAGACAAGGAAGGCCAGACCTCCCAGGTCGGCGGCCTCGGCTACCTGGGCGAGTTGGCAAAAAACACGCCGTCCGTCGCCAACATCAAGGCCTATGCCCAGATCGTTCGCCAGCGGGCCACGTTGCGCCAATTGATCGGCATCAGCACCGAGATCGCCGACAGCGCCTTCAACCCCGAAGGGCGCACGGCCGAAGAAATCCTCGATGAGGCCGAACGCCAGATCTTCCAGATCGCCGAGGCGCGGCCTAAAACCGGCGGCCCGGTAGGCGTCAACGAGCTGTTGACCAAGGCTATCGACCGTATCGACACGCTGTTCAACACCGATGCGGCCATCACCGGTATTTCCACCGGTTATGCCGATCTGGACGAGAAGACCAGCGGCCTGCAGCCCTCCGACTTGATCATCGTCGCCGGCCGTCCATCCATGGGTAAAACCACCTTTGCGATGAACCTGGTGGAAAACGCCGTGCTGCGCAGCGACAAGACGGTGCTGGTGTACTCCCTGGAGATGCCAGGTGAATCGCTGATCATGCGGATGCTCTCGTCTCTGGGGCGTATCGACCAGACCAAGGTGCGTTCCGGCCAGCTGGAAGACGACGACTGGCCGCGCCTGACCTCGGCCGTCAACCTGCTCAACGACCGCAAGCTGTTCATCGATGACACCGCGGGTATCAGCCCCTCGGAAATGCGTGCACGTACCCGCCGCCTGGCGCGTGAGCACGGCGACATCGCGCTGATCATGATCGACTACCTGCAGTTGATGCAGATCCCCGGCTCCAGTGGCGACAGCCGTACCAACGAGATTTCCGAGATTTCCCGGTCTCTCAAGGCCCTGGCCAAGGAATTCAACTGCCCGGTAGTGGCCCTGTCCCAGCTCAACCGCTCCCTGGAGCAACGTCCCAACAAGCGCCCGGTGAACTCCGACTTGCGGGAATCCGGAGCGATCGAGCAGGATGCTGACGTGATCATGTTCGTGTACCGCGACGAGGTGTATCACCCCGAAACCGAGCACAAAGGTATTGCCGAGATCATTATCGGCAAGCAGCGGAACGGCCCGATCGGGTTTATCCGCCTGGCGTTTATCGGCAAGTACACGCGCTTCGAAAACCTTGCGCCGGGCAGCTACAACTTCGATGACGACGAGTAAGTCCCAGCGCCTGTAAGGGCCTCATCGCAGGCAAGTCATCTCCCACACTGATGTGTGAATACATTCAAGTGTGGGAGCTGGCTTGCCTGCGATGGCGTCATCACAATTCCGACCATTACCGTCGGAATTGGTCAAAATTTGTGCTATATTCCGCGCCCGCGATTTTTCATCTCAACACCGGTCACCGTCATGCAAACAGCCAAGCCGTTATTTGACTATCCCAAGTACTGGGCCGAATGTTTCGGTCCAGCGCCATTCCTGCCGATGAGCAGGGAGGAGATGGATCAGCTTGGCTGGGATTCCTGCGACATCATCATCGTCACCGGTGATGCCTACGTAGACCACCCGTCATTCGGCATGGCGATCATCGGCCGGCTGCTGGAGTCCCAGGGCTTTCGCGTCGGGATCATTGCGCAGCCGAACTGGCAATCCAAAGACGACTTCATGAAGCTCGGCGAGCCGAACCTGTTCTTCGGTGTCGCGGCCGGCAACATGGACTCAATGATCAACCGCTACACCGCCGACAAGAAAATCCGTTCCGACGACGCCTACACGCCTGGCGGCATGGCCGGCAAACGCCCGGACCGCGCGAGCCTGGTGTACAGCCAGCGTTGCAAGGAAGCCTACAAGAACGTGCCGATCGTACTCGGCGGCATCGAGGCGTCCCTGCGCCGCATCGCCCACTACGACTACTGGCAGGACCGCGTGCGCAACTCGATCCTGATCGACGCCACCGCCGATATCCTGCTGTATGGCAACGCCGAGCGCGCCATCGTCGAAGTGGCCCAGCGCCTGTCGTGGGGCCACAAGATCGAAGACATCACCGATGTGCGCGGCACCGCGTTCATCCGTCGTGATACGCCGGTGGGCTGGTATGAAGTGGACTCCACGCGTATCGACCGTCCGGGCAAGATCGACAAGATCATCAACCCGTACGTGAATACCCAGGACACCCAAGCCTGCGCTATCGAGCAGGAAAAGGGGCCGCAGGACGATCCGGAAGAAGCCAAGGTCGTGCAGATCCTGGCCAGCCCGAAGATGACCCGCGACAAGACCGTGATCCGCCTGCCCTCGGTGGAAAAAGTCCGTGGCGACGCGGTGCTCTACGCCCACGCCAACCGCGTGTTGCACCTGGAAACCAACCCAGGCAACGCCCGTGCGCTGGTGCAGAAGCACGGTGAAGTGGACGTGTGGTTCAACCCGCCGCCCATTCCGATGACCACCGAAGAAATGGACTACGTGTTCGGCATGCCTTACGCCCGTGTCCCGCACCCGGCGTATGGCAAGGAAAAGATCCCGGCCTACGACATGATCCGTTTCTCGGTGAACATCATGCGTGGCTGCTTCGGCGGCTGCACCTTCTGCTCGATCACCGAGCACGAAGGCCGCATCATCCAGAACCGTTCCGAAGAGTCGATCATTCGCGAGATCGAAGAGATCCGCGACAAGGTCCCGGGCTTTACCGGCGTGATCTCCGACCTCGGCGGCCCGACCGCGAACATGTACCGCATCGCCTGCAAGAGCCCGGAGATCGAATCCGCGTGCCGCAAGCCGTCGTGCGTGTTCCCTGGCATCTGCCCGAACCTGAACACCGACCACTCGTCGCTGATCCAGCTGTACCGCAGCGCCCGTGCGTTGCCGGGTGTGAAGAAGATTCTGATCGCTTCCGGCCTGCGCTATGACCTGGCCGTCGAATCGCCGGAATACGTCAAGGAGCTGGTGACCCACCACGTCGGTGGCTACCTCAAGATCGCCCCGGAACACACCGAGGAAGGTCCGCTCAACCAGATGATGAAGCCGGGCATTGGCAGCTATGACAAGTTCAAGCGCATGTTCGAGAAGTACACCAAGGAAGCGGGCAAGGAGCAGTACCTGATTCCTTACTTCATCGCCGCCCACCCCGGCACCACCGATGAAGACATGATGAACCTGGCCCTGTGGCTCAAGGGCAACGGCTTCCGCGCCGACCAGGTGCAGGCGTTCTACCCGTCGCCGATGGCCACCGCTACGGCGATGTACCACTCGGGCAAGAACCCGCTGCGCAAGGTCACCTACAAGAGCGACGCGGTGACCATCGTCAAGAGCGAAGAGCAGCGCCGTCTGCACAAGGCCTTCCTGCGTTACCACGACCCGAAGGGCTGGCCGATGCTGCGTGAAGCCTTGACCCGCATGGGCCGTGCCGACCTGATCGGGCCGGGCAAGGACCAGTTGATCCCGCTGCACCAGCCGAGCACCGACAGCTACCAGAGCGCGCGTCGCAAGAACTCGACGCCGGCCGGCAGCCACAAGGTCGCCAAGGAAACCACCACGAAGATCCTCACCCAGCACACCGGGCTGCCGCCGCGTGGCAGCGACGGCAGCAACCCGTGGGACAAGCGTGAGCAAGCCAAGGCCGCGGCCCAGGCGCGCAACAAGCAGGCCGCCAAGGAGCGCGCCGATGCGGCCAAGGGCAAGGGCGGCAAGCCTGCGCGCAAGCCGGTAGTGCCGCGTTGATCGCAGCCTGAACATGTAAAACGCCAGCCGTGTGCTGGCGTTTTGCTTTCTATTCGGTGGCGAGCCTGTTTGTTAAGGTGGCGACCATTAAATCGCCTTCGCGAGCAAGCCCGCTCCCACACTTGAATGTATTCGCACATCAAAATGTGGGAGCGGGCTTGCTCGCGAAGGCGTCAGTTCAGTCACCACCCATTTCAAGGAAGAACACCCCATGGGCAACCCCCTGGCCGGCATCGGCATGGACTCCAACCGCTCGCAGTTCATGGCGCGCCAGCGCATCGAAAGCCAGATCAACCTGCCGCGCCTGTTCGCGGCTATCGACGCCGACCCCGGGATTGTCGGCGCAGGCGTGGTGTATATCGACGCCGACTTCAACGTCATTACCCTGCGCGAATTCAAGCCCATCTGCAGCATCAAGCCCAAGCGCATCATTTTGCGTGAAGCGCAGAAGTACATTGCGCCAACGCAGTTTGCTCAACATGTCGTGAGCAATCCTCGAGAGTCGCGACTGATTGGCGAAGCCGTGAATACCGGAGTCTCCTGCTTGGGGGCGGTCATCAGTTGGGCTGCGATCGCCAGTGGAACCATTCTGGTGCCTTTCAGCGCTGGCGCCAGTTCCGTCATCGTTGTAGTGGGGTATGCGGCTGCTGGCGCGAGTACGCTTCAGTGCTTTAACGGCATTGCCCGAACAGCGCTGGAAGTCGCCAAACCTGAGGTCAAGGATTCGCTCGACAGTGAAGGCTGGTACCAGAATGCGTCCATCGTGCTGGACGCCATATCACTGGCAGGCGTGGGCGCTTCGGCCCTGACGACGGTCAAGCTGGTCAGGGCCGCCAAAGCATCGACGGGCAAGAGCCTGCGTGATGTGCTTCGCGGTTTGAATCGCCAGGAAAGAGCCAAGCTGACGAAAGAACTGCTGAGCATCAACCATCCCAGCTTGACCGCGAAGATGATCAAATTGAGGCAGGCGTCGGGCGAACTCACCAAGCGTTTCACCCCGACGCAGCTCAAGCACAGCACCACTACCCAGATCAAAGACGTCCTCGGCGCAACCATAGGATTTGGCGGGAGTGCTTACTCCGGAAACGTCAATACCATCGCGATTGGGTTGTACGAGGAAATAAACGAATGAACGAGTTAATGACGCTACGCGACTTTTTCAGGCAATACTTTCTGACGTTTATGGGCGGCGTATTTGCTGCGTGTTTTTCTTTGGCGTTGGCTGTGGCGCTGGCGTTCATCACCTATTTTCGTGATGCGCCCATTGATCAAGTGGGGCTCAAGATCATGTCTGCCGGGGCGCTGCTCATTCTGTTGACGGTCCATAGCAACTTTATGATTTTGCGGGGCCGACCCTCCTGGGTGTGGGTGATGGTCGGCATCTACGTCGCCTGTCTACTGTTTGTCGTCCCAATGCTTCAGTACCAGCCTCATAAAGTTCTCTATGGGTTGGCGCTGTTATTCCCGTTCCTTGGATTGTTGATACTTAACAGCAAGGTTCAACGAGAGATGCGTGCAAAACTGGTGGGAATCCGTCGCATTCGGCAATCTGTCAAATCAACCGTTGGGTCGAGTAGCCGCATGTGAAGGCGTCGCCGTCGATAACCGGTTTTTTCGCGCGCTATTTCCCCGTGTTCATGGGCACGATTTTCATGGCGATCTTTTCCGGCTCCGCTGCGGTTTCCACGGCGGGCGTAACCTATTTGCGCGACACTGATCCCGCGCTTAAATCCGGCTGTTCGGGCGCTGCGATCCTGATGCTGGTCGCGGTGCTGGTATTTGGCAACGTCATGATCGCGCGCGGCTATCCGTGGGCGACGAAACTGGTGGCGGGC